>JAFSVD010000006.1 GCA_017450275.1 Desulfovibrio sp.
ATGGGAGATCGTGTGCTGGATGCAAGTCTGCGAGCGCAACTGAGTATCCTGCGGGAGACTTTCAAGAGGGGTGAGTAAGGAGATGCAGATCAAAGCTGAAGAAATTAGCAAGATCATTCAAGAGCAAATCCAGAACTACGATCAGCGCGTGGAAATGAGCGAGACCGGAACCGTACTCTATGTCGGTGACGGTATTGCCCGCGTGCACGGCGTTCAAAATGCCATGTCCATGGAATTGCTGGAATTTCCCGGCGGCGTCATGGGAATGGTTCTCAATCTTGAGGAAGATAACGTCGGCGTGGCTCTGCTTGGTTCAGATGTCGGCATTAAAGAAGGGGATCCGGTCAAACGGACAGGAAAAATTTTCTCCGTGCCGGTTGGTGAAAAAGTCATGGGGCGTGTGTTGAACCCCCTTGGCGAACCGATCGACGGCTTAGGACCGGTGGAATCCGACGAAGTCCGTGCAGTGGAAATCAAGGCTCCTGGCATTATTGCCCGTAAGAGCGTGCACGAACCCATGCCGACAGGGTTGAAAGCTATTGATGCCATGACCCCCATCGGACGTGGACAGCGTGAGTTGATCATTGGCGACCGTCAGACCGGTAAAACCGCTGTCTGCTTGGATGCCATTCTCGCGCAGAAAGAGACCGATATTCACTGTTTCTACGTTGCCATTGGGCAGAAGAAGGCATCAGTGGCGCTTGTTGCCGATACCTTGCGCAAATACGGTGCGATGGAATACACCACCATTATTTCCGCAACAGCCTCTGATCCTGCTCCGTTGCAGTACATTGCGGCCTATACCGGTTGTACGATGGCTGAGCACTATCGCGACAATGGCAAACACGCCTTGATCATCTACGATGACTTGTCCAAGCAGGCTGTGGCCTACCGCCAGATGTCCCTCCTGCTCCGTCGTCCTCCAGGACGTGAAGCCTTCCCCGGCGACGTCTTCTATTTGCACTCCCGTTTGCTTGAAAGAGCAGCCAAACTCAATGACAGTTTGGGCGGTGGCAGCTTAACAGCCTTGCCCATTATTGAGACCCAAGCCGGTGACGTGAGTGCGTATATTCCCACAAACGTTATTTCCATCACCGATGGTCAGGTCTATCTCGAACCGAACCTCTTCAACGCAGGCGTTCGTCCGGCTATTAACGTTGGTCTCTCCGTCTCCCGTGTGGGTGGCGCTGCCCAGATCAAGGCGATGAAGCAGGTGGCCGGCACCATGCGGCTCGATCTCGCCCAATACCGTGAATTGGCCGCTTTTGCCCAATTTGGTTCGGATCTCGACAAAGCAACCAAGGCCAAACTCGACCGTGGTGCCCGCCTTGTGGAGCTTTTGAAGCAGCCGCAGTATCATCCAATGCCGGCTGAAGAGCAGGTGACCTCCATTTGGGCGGCTGTCCGTGGCCATATGGACGATGTTCCTGTTGAGAAGATCCGTCAGTTTGAAAGTGATATGCTCACATTCATCCGCGACACCAAGAAAGACGTTCTTAGTGCATTGAAGGAAAAGAAAGTCATCGATGATAGTATTGAGAGTGCGCTCACTGAAGCTGTGACCGCCTTCAAGAAGGGCTGGCAGGCTTAATAGGAGGGTACTTCCATGCCTTCACTGAAAGACGTTAAAATGAAAATAGTCGGGGTTGGGAAAACCAAGCAGATCACCAAGGCCATGAACATGGTGGCCTCGGCGAAACTGCGCGGGGCTCAATCACGCATTGAAGCCTTCCGACCCTATGCGGCTAAATACCATGATGTCCTTGCTGAGCTTTCGACGAAAGTGGAAGGCAATGCGCACCCGCTGTTGAATGAGCACGAAGAGAAAAAAACGTGCGCTATTCTGGTGATCACCAGCGATCGCGGCCTGTGCGGCGGCTTTAACGGCAATATCATTGCCAAGGCCTTAAAGCTTGCCAAGGAAAAACAAGCCCAAGGCATGACTGTCAAATTCAGCTGCGTCGGTCGTAAAGGCCGTGATGCTGTACGGCAGGCGGGCTATGAGATTCTTACAGCCTTTGCTGACAGAATGGGAAGCATTGATTTTTCCCTTGCCAGTACGGTTGCTCAAGAACTTATTCATGGGTACGAGACATTGGATTTTGACGAAGTGCATTGCATCTACGGTGAATTTGTGTCCATGGCACAACAGCCGCCGAAATCGCTTTGTCTCCTGCCGTTGAAGACTCCCAAAGCGGTTGAAAATGACGCTCCCGCCGAAAATGGGCCTCATTGTGAATACATCTATGAGCCCAAGGAAGAGCAATTGCTGGCTGAACTTTTGCCTCGCTATGTGAAGGTTCAGGTGTACCGTGGATTGCTTGACACTTCTGCGAGCGAACATGCTGCCAGAATGGCTGCCATGGACAACGCGACCAGAAACTGCAACGAACTGATCAATTCGTTGACCTTGCTCTACAACAAGACACGTCAAGCCTCCATCACCAGCGAACTCATCGACATTGTCGGCGGCGCAGAAGCGCTGAACGGTTAAGGAGCCGTAGTATGAGTCAAAACACTGGAAAGATCGTCCAGGTTATCGGCGCTGTCGTGGACGTTGCCTTCCCCGACGGGAATCTGCCGAATATTCTGAACGCCCTTGAAATTAAAAACCCTAATAATGCCAACGCGGCTGATCTCGTTGTCGAAGTGGCGCAGCATTTGGGCGATAACGTCGTCCGCACCATCGCCATGGACGCAACCGACGGTCTCACGCGGGGCATGGATGCGGTGGATACCGGCAAACCCATTATGGTGCCTGTCGGCAAAGCCTCTGTCGGTCGTATTTTGAATGTCTTGGGTCGTCCTGTGGATGAATTGGGTCCTATCAATGCCGAAAAATACTACCCGATCCACAGACCTGCCCCTGAATTCACCGAACAGAACACCAAGGTCGAACTCCTCGAAACCGGTATTAAAGTCGTTGACCTGCTTGTTCCCTTCCCCAAGGGCGGCAAGATGGGCTTGTTCGGCGGCGCCGGCGTGGGCAAAACCGTTATTCTGATGGAAATGATCAACAACATTGCCCAGCAGCATGGCGGCTCCTCCGTCTTCACCGGCGTGGGAGAAAGAACCCGTGAAGGCAACGACCTCTACCATGAGCTCAAAGAAGCGGGCGTTTTAGAGCGGTCAACCCTCGTCTATGGGCAGATGAACGAGCCCCCGGGAGCCCGTGCCCGTGTGGCCTTGAGTGGTCTTGCGTGCGCTGAGTATTTGCGTGATGAAGAGCATCAAGACGTCTTGCTCTTTATCGACAACATCTTCCGCTTCACGCAGGCCGGTTCCGAAGTGTCCGCCCTCCTTGGCCGTATGCCGTCGGCGGTGGGGTATCAGCCGACCCTCGGTACAGACCTTGGTGCACTGCAAGAACGCATCACCTCGACCAACAAGGGATCCATCACCTCGGTGCAGGCTGTCTACGTTCCCGCTGACGACTTGACCGACCCGGCTCCTGCTACAACCTTCTCACACTTGGACGGTACCCTCGTCTTGTCCCGTCAGATTGCTGAGTTGGGTATTTATCCTGCGGTGGATCCGCTCGACTCTACCTCCCGCATTCTTTCACCTGATGTGGTTGGTGAAGAGCATTACAATGTGGCTCGTCGCGTGCAGATGGTTCTGCAGAAGTACAAAGAATTGCAGGACATCATCGCTATTCTCGGCATGGACGAATTGTCTGATGAAGATAAGTTGACCGTTGCCAGAGCCAGACGTATCCAGCGCTTCCTTTCACAACCCTTCCACGTTGCTGAAACCTTCACAGGTATGCCCGGCCAGTATGTCAAACTTGAAGACACCATCAAGGGCTTCAAGGGCATCTTGGACGGTGAATACGATGAGCTCGCCGAAGGTGATTTCTACATGCTGGGTGGCATTGAACAGGCTGTCGCCAAGTATGAGAAACGCAAGCAAGAGGCATAACAATCGGTATGCCTTTCGGTAGAAGGAGAAGCTATGTCCACGCTTGAGCTTGAAGTGGTGACGCCGGACAAAACCGTCGTAAGAGAGACCGTAGAGATGGCTGTTTGCCCTGGAGTGGCCGGTGAATTCGGCGTTCTGCCCAATCACGTCTCCATTCTCTCAGCGCTCAAAATCGGCGACCTGCGTTACCGTGTGAATGGCAAGGACGAGCATGTCTTTATTTCTGGCGGCTTTGCCGATATGAACAACAATGTTCTCTCTGTGCTCGCCGAATCGGCCGAAAAAGCGGCGGATATCGACACGGCACGCGCCCAAGCTGCCAAAGAACGTGCTGAAAAACGGCTTGCCGAACACAGTGACACCGTTGATACGACCCGAGCCCATGCCGCTTTGGCGAGAGCCATCGTGCGCCTGCAGCTCGCTGGTCATTAAGGATTTGGGAGGCTGCGGATGAACGCAGCCTCCCAAATACAGAAATTTTTCCCGCACAAAAGATTTTTTATGGAAGAACAGAAACCCCACATACGCAAAGGGCTCAGCGATTTTTTCTACCAACAACGCGATGGCATAAACGCCCTCTCCAGTGTTGGAGTCATAGGCCTTCATATGGTAACAGGTCCCCTGCTTGGCTTTGCCATAGGCTATGGCATAGATACATATTTTGAAGTACACCCTTGGGGAAAGATCCTTTTTCTTTTGATTGGTATTGCTGCGGGTTTTTTAAATGTCTATCGAGACACACAGATTTTATTGAAGAAATTATCAAAGAAAGATTAATCGTTTGATGAAGATTTTGAACCTGCCATTCATTCTCGATTCTTGGCTTTGGCACAGGGGCATGGGGCATCCCCTCATTATGCCCATTGTGCGCAATGAAATGCTCCTTGCGGGGGCAGCGCTTGTGCTCGGCCTTCTCTGTATGATTGCGACATCCTTCGTGTTTTGGTTTGGGGTGGGTTCAGCGATCATGGCTTTCACTTTTTTTACCTTGGCGCATTTTTTTCTCCATATACGCTTAGGGAACTATTCGAGTACGTTGTTTTTTTGCGTTCTCATACGCTGGACACTGCGTTTACTTGGAACCGCGGTGCTCTTGTATTTTGCCTTGGTGGTATGTGCAGCTCCAGTTTCGGCACTTCTTGCCGGTTTGGTCTGTTCTTCCGTTTTCGCTTTGGTAACCTATGCATTCTACGCGCACAGGACCTAACGTGTAGGAAAAGGGGGTAATTATGGCTGGCGCGTTGCCTGAACCAGTACTTATATCCACCGCTCTTGGCCTTGATGAGATCACCATCAATGGCCAGATGATAGAGTTTAAACATGTCTTTTTTTCCTGGACAGCCATAGCCATCCTTGTTTTGATCGCTCTTTTTCTGCGCTCTCGTTTGACAGAAAAAACGCCGGGAATGCTGCAAAACGTTTTTGAATCGATTATCGATACGATTGAGAAATTCGTTGTCTCAAACATGGGCAAGGATGGGCATTTTTTCACGCCGCTCCTTGCGGGGATGTTTCTCTATATTTTCTGCATGAACTTCCTGGGACTTGTTCCCGGTTTTGATGCTCCGACCGCGAATCTGAACTCCACTGTGTGCATGGCGCTCTTTGTCTTTGTCTTGTACCATATCGTGGGTATCATTCGTTGGAAATTCGGCTATATCCATCAATTCACAGGTCCATCCAAGGTTTTGATACCGCTCATGCTCCCGCTTGAGTTGGTTTCTCACTTGGCAAGACCGCTTTCTCTCTCTCTCCGTCTTTTCGGCAATATCCGTGGCGAAGAGATTGTCATGATTCTTTTCTTCTCAATGGCGCCGATCTTGACGACAGTGCCGATCTATGCCTTGTTCTTGCTCGGCAAGACCATGCAGGCCTTCGTGTTCTTTATGCTGACGATATGCTATTTGAAGGGCGCGATCGAAGGTCCTGAACATTAATTTGAGGGGAATGGTCGTCAACGACCCTAACATATAACGTCGAGGAGTTTTTCCCATGCGCAAAATGCTTTTCATCGTGCTGAATACCGTTGCTCTTTTGGGTATTGCAAGTCTCGCATTCGCTGGTCTTGATCCCATGGCTATGGCCTACACCAACTTGGCTGCTGCTCTTGGTATTGGCATCGCTGCTTTTGGTTGCGGCTGCGGTATGGGTTTGGGACTCAAGGGTGCCTGCGAAGGTGTTGCCCGCAATCCTGAAGTGAGTGGCAAAATCACCGGTACGATGATCTTGGCCTTCGCATTCATCGAATCTCTGGCTATTTACGCTTTGGTTGTCAGCTTCATCCTTCTCTACACCAATCCTCTTGGTGCATAGTTTGAATGAGACATATACCATAAACACCGTCTATAAGGTGTGATCTTTTAAACGATTCATCGTTTGCGTCCACGCAAATGGTGGATCGTTTTTTTTACTGAGCGGGTATCGCATGTTCTGTCTTCCGCCAAAAAGTAAGCATATTCCGCAGGCAACTATCAAGCGATTGGCCACCTATGTGCAGGTGCTTGAAGGGCTTGCCCGCGACAATGTTGATGTGGTCGCATCCAAAGTCTTAGCTGAGGCGTGCGGGGTGCAGGGAGCGCAATTGCGCAAGGATTTAGCCTATTTTGGCGAGTTCGGCATTCGTGGGGTGGGATATCAGGTCAAAAATCTCATCCATGCGATAACCTCCTCCCTTGGGGTGGATCATGAATGGCCTCTTGTTTTGATGGGCGTTGGCAATTTAGGCAAGGCCATGATCAATCACATTGGCTACCATGCCCACGGCTTTCGTATCCAGGCGATTTTTGACAGCGACCCCTTTAAGATCGGGGAAAAGGTGCATGGTTTTTGTGTGCTTCCCCCTGAACAGATACAAGACATTGTTGCTCTCTATAAAATCAGTATTGGCATTATCACAACGCCGCCGGAGCGGACGCAAAACGCTGCTGAGTGTTTTGTGGAAGCGGGGATCAGTGCCATCCTCAATTTTTCCTCTGTGCGCATCAAGGTGCCAGAGTATGTCCATGTGCAGTATGTGGATTTCTTTCGGCATCTCTACTCCCTTGTTTTTGACCTGGTTCGTGAACAGACGCAGGCTATCATGAACGATGAAGGGGAGGGGTAGATGGCGTTTTGGACGCGCCTTGCGGTTGCGCTCTCCTTTTTAACGTGCGTCGTTTCTGTGCGAACTGATGCCAAAACCTTGCAAGAAAGCGTTGCCGCCTTTGGCTGGGCGGGGCTTTGTATAGGATGTCTCTGTCTTTGTCCATCGATCCCTGTTTGTGCGTTCATAAGCCCCTATGCGCCCTTGTTGGCTGGCTGGGTCTGGCTTTGTGTTGCGATAGGGGTGAGTGGAGGGATGCATTGGGATGGGCTTGCCGATGTGGCTGATGGGCTTGGCAGCAGAAAGCAGGGGGAGGAATTTTGGCGCGTTGTCCACGACAGTTCGCTCGGAACCTTTGGGGTTTTAGCGCTGGGTCTCGTTGGTATCGGGCAATGGCTTTGCGTGAGCATACACTGTGAGCACAAGGATTGGCTTGTGCTGCTTGTTGCGCCCATGTGGGGTCGACTGGCGCCGATTTGGCTTGCGCAAGGACACTGTGTATATAGCGGATCCAAAACAGCGCACTTTCTGGCAGAGGCCTTGCAAAAAAATCCGTGGATTGGAAGACGCTTTTGGATGCTTTTTTGGGCTCTTCCTTTGGGGCTCTGTTTTGTTCTCGATATGCCAGGTCTTCTCTGCCTCTATCCCGCACAATACGGCCTTCTTGTTTGGCTGAGACGCGTGGCAGCATCATACGGCGGGATCAGTGGGGATTTTTTAGGAGCCTCAGTTGAGCTCTCTGTGCTCTGCTTTTTGGGCACAAGCCTTGTGCAATAATCAAGGATGGGCGTGTCCCATTTCATTCATATTCTCTAAAAAATAGCAATGCATGACGCGCACCGATGCGGGTTTCGATGAAGTGTGGTACGACAGGGTTCGGTCAAGCTGGTAGCTCTGGGCAGCCTATGGCACTACCAGTACGTATGGTAGCGTCCATGGTGCTGTGTTGAGTCATTTTTTTAGGGCTTTTCATATGGAAGCAATCGTTTATGTAAAAGGGTATAACGGAAACACGTTGTCCTCAACTAAACGCTGCGGGCATGTCCGTTGGCTTTTGAAAAATGGAAAGGCAAAAGTGATACGAAAAAAGCCTTTCCAAATTCAACTTCTCTATCAGGAGGAGGAAAAATATAAAACCAAGGAGACGCAAAAAACTGTCCTTGGTATTGACCCTGAGTGCCAGAATTAGCTATCTCCGTTATTATGAAAAACGGAGAGAAGAAACAAGAAAATTCCTCTCTTGATGCGGGATCAGAGGCTGCATCACAGAAATGCACCGCCTGTGCATTTTACCTGTTTCTTCGCAGATTCCGCCCTACTGCTCGCTGACCACAAATGAGGATTCAGGTTCTCCCCAGTTCTTCAGCCGGAGGATGGAATGTATCGGCTGGATGAGAAACTGGGTGCGATCTGCGGTTGTGGATTTTCTCCAATGTGAATGAAAGAGATCAGGAGGAAGTATGGATTTTTTACCCTTTGTTGAACAGGCAAGAACGTGTCGGCGTTTTTACGAGGATAAACCCTTGTCGCAGGATGATCTGACCTGGTTGGTTCGCTGTGCACGCGCAACCCCAAGCGCGAGAAACGCCCAGGTCGTTCGCTTTGTCTTGATCACCGGCAAGACCTGTGCCCAGGTTTTTCCAAACACCCATTGGGCCATGGCGTTGAAGGATTGGAAAGGGCCTGTAGAAGGAGAGCGTCCAACAGCCTTTCTTGGGCTCGTGCTTCCCAAAGACGCTCCGTCCATAGCGCTGATTGATCTGGGGATTGTGGCGCAGACCGTGCAATTAGCCGCCCACAGCAGGGGCTATGGCTCATGCATCATCAAGTCCTTCGACAAAGAGGCCGTCTCTACCCTGCTTTCGCTTGACCCATCCCAAAGCCTTGAACTGGTTGTCGGTCTTGGGGTTGCGCTTGAAAAGCGCGGCATTTGCCCAATCGATTCCTCTGGCTCTCTCAACTATTTTCGGGATGCCGAAGGCACGCATTGGGTGCCCAAACGCTCTGTTGAGGAATTGATCTGCGGGCGTTTTTCCTAAGATTTTTTGGCGCTCTTATAGGTCTTGGCGAGCTCGACAAAGCGTGGTGCCCACGCTGGGACTGCGGGGGCGAAGATGTGGGTGTAGGATGCCCAGACATTGTGGCGTGTGAGCCCATCGAAAGCGTGCTCTGCCACCTTCTGCATGCCATGCCCCTTGGTCAGGGTCATGACAAAGGCGTGGTTGGGATCTTGGATGCGGGAATAGTGGAATTCATGCCCACGAAGGCGTGTGCCAACGGGAAAGAAGGGATTGGCTTGCGTGATACAGCCTTCTGTGTACCCAAGGCCTTGGGGCGTATGTTCAAAGGTCACAGTGACATCGAACACATTGGCCATGGGATACTGTTTTCCCTGGTACACAAGGCTTTTGGCCAAGAACATGAACCCTCCGCATTCGGCATAGATGGGAAGGCCTTGGCGGGCAAGCGCTGCTATTTGGGGACGGAGGGGGCTTTCAGAGAGAAGCTGCGCATAATCTTCGGGAAAGCCGCCGCCAATATAGAGCCCGTCGAGCTCTTCGGGGAGTGAGGCTGCTGGATCGGTGAGGGAGAGAGGGACAAGGTTTGCGCCATACGCTTCAAGCTCTTCGAGATTTTCCGGATAGTAGAACCAGAAGGCGCGGTCTTGCACAACGCCAATGGTTACAGCGCTTTTTTGAGGGCTTCTTTGTCTTTGGGGCGTAGGCAGGATCATGGAGGAGGCAAGGGTCAAAAGCCGTTGCGTATCAACGTTGTCCGCCACAAAGCGGGCGAGAGCCTCCAAGCGTTGTTCACGATCCAAGGCCAGATGTGTTCCGAAGCTGGCAATGCCCATATGGCGTTCTGGCAGGGGATTTGTCGCTAAACGCGGGAGAATACCCAGAACCGGAAGATCGGTCTCCTGCTCTAAGACCGTGCGAAGCAAAGCTCCCTGCCGCATGGTGCCCACCTGGTTTAACACGACGCCCGCAAAGGGGGTCGTTGGCTCAAAGCGGGTGAGTCCCAAAACCAAGGCGGCTATGGTTCGGGTTATCTTGGTGCAGTTGATGACCAAAACAACCGGAATACTGAGACATCTGGCAAGGGCAGCGGTGGAACAGGATCCGTTGACATCCAAACCATCGTAGAGGCCGCGATTGCCTTCAATGAGGGCAAGCATTGGCTGTTTGGTCGCATTCTTGCTCATGCGCGCGTAAAAATGCGCGCGAAGCGCCTCTTCTGCCAAAAAAAAAGGATCCAAATTGCCTGTCTGGTACCCGCTCGCATGACTGAGCCAAGCAGCATCGATATAATCAGGTCCCTTTTTAAAGGCTTTGACAAAAAAACCCTGGTTTCGATACGCCCGAGCAAGGCCTAAGGAAACCAGGGTTTTGCCCCCGCCCCCGCGGTCGGCGGCAATCAGAAGGCCAGAAAACGCTGGCTGGGTGTCGTTTGCGCGTACACAATCCATTGTTTGCCTACGATGAAGCCCCCCATACGGGGGGCTTCGAAGAAGTTAATGTTTGAAGGAACGCTGCGCCGTAAAGACCATGGCAACCTG
The DNA here is from genome assembly GCA_017450275.1 of Desulfovibrio sp. GTDB lineage: Bacteria > Desulfobacterota > Desulfovibrionia > Desulfovibrionales > Desulfovibrionaceae > Desulfovibrio. The sequence goes on from JAFSVD010000006.1 coordinate 10,563, forward strand.
GGGTGTATGCTCATTGCAGGCGACGATGACTTCAGCGTCGCGCAGCGAGCCACCTGGTTGGGCAATGGCTGTGACGCCTTCCTTCATGGCCACATCGACCCCGTCTCTGAAGGGGAAGAAGCCATCGGAGACCAGGGCTGAGCCAATGAGACCGCCATGCGCCTGTTTGGTTTTTTCGTTGATGATCGCTAGACTGTCCAAAGCCTTGGCGTCGTTTTGGGCTTTTTGGGTGAGCTCATAGAGTGAAAGATGGTGTTCCTTGAAGGCCAGGCAATCCGCGTACTTGGTATAGGCCTTGTGGATCGCCAATTCCACGCAGCCAACGCGATCTTGTTCGCCGGTGCCGATGGCTGTTGTCACACCATCCTTGGCAAAAATGACCGAGTTGGAGGTGACCCCAGCTTCAACCGCCCAGGCAAAGCGCAGATCGTCCAATTCTTCGGTGGTTGCCTTTCTGGTGCACACCTCAAGGCCATCCTTGGTCTTGGCGGTTGCAGGCAGAAAATCGCTGTTTTTGAGAATGCGGTTTGTGAAGGATTTTTGCAGCACAAGGCCGCCATCAGCCAGACTCTTGATATCCAAAAAACAGGATTTGGTTAGATCTTCCAGATGCCCCAGTCCCGGCAGTTCCATGATGCGGAGATTTTTGCGGCTCTGCAACAGGGGAATTGTTCCTTCTTCAAAAGCAGGAGCTGCGACCACTTCAAAATAGTTGGCAGCGACCAGTTCTGCGGCTTCCTTGGTAAAGGGGCGATTGCACACAACCGCGCCCCCAAAGGCCGCAATGCGATCGCAATAGAGCGCTTTTTCAAGCGCAGTGGCTATGCCTTCATGGGTCCAGGCGCATCCTGAGGGATTGTTGTGCTTGACAATGACCGCGCAGGGACGCTCGGTGAGATACTGGAGGATGTTGGCGGCGTTATCGACATCCGTGAGATTGGTTTTGCCTGGGTGCTTGCCAGCCTGGATCATTTGGCCTTCGGTTAAGGCTGAGACAATGGCGTCGCCGGCATTGCGCCAGGGGAGGCCTCCGACATGGAGCGAACCCGACTGCAGGGCATAGAGTGCTGCGGGTTGGTCGGGATTTTCGCCGTATCTGAGGCCTTTTTCTTCGCCATCCAGACGCCATGTCCTTCGGGTGTAGACGAGTTTTTCCTCGCCCAAAATAATGGTCAATGTCTCGGGAAATGCATCAGAAACAATGGTTTTGTACATGGCCTTCAGGTCTTGAGCCATACGTCCCCCTGGTTTACATGAGTCGTTCAAGGACTTGGTATACACGAACGTTGTCTCTACCACAGGTGCGCGGCAATTGCCAAATAGATGCTGGGCGTCAAAAGGGCTTGGGCATGGCGCCGTTGATCGATTTCTTGACAGGTAGTACCCTTATCTTTAGAATTATTTGTTTCCATGCAGAGAAAAACTCCAGAGGCATGAAGCTTGGGAGCGCGGAGGATCTATGGCGAGAATAACGGTGGAAGATTGTCAGGAACGCGTTAATAATCGATTTCTGTTGGTGCAGATGGCCATCAAACGCGTTCATCAGTATCGCGATGGCTATGAACCCCAGATCAACACCAAGAACAAGGAATGCGTAACGGCTTTACGAGAAATCGCAGCGGGAAAGGTTCGACCGGACGATCTGCGCCTCTATACCCCTTTTACTGAAGACGAAGAAGCCTCTCTTGCCCAACGGAAAGACTTTCCTGAGGATTAAGAGATCTCCGCTAACCTTTATATTTTTTCTCCCCTGCGGGATTGAAAGAGCAACAGAGCATGTCCAAGCGTGATTACTACGAAGTCTTAGGCGTGAGCAGAAACGCCACGGAAGATGAACTGAAAAAAGCCTATCGCAAGCTTGCCATGAAATACCATCCGGATCACAACCCGGGTGATGCCCAAGCCGAACAAAAGTTTAAAGAGGCCGCCGAGGCCTACGATGTCTTGCGCGACGAAAATAAGCGTGCCCGCTACGACCGCTTTGGCTTTGCCGGTGTTCAGGAAGGCGCCGGTGGATTCAACAATGCCGATGACATTTTTAGCCATTTTGAAGATATTTTTGGCGATCTTTTTGGCTTTTCCGGAGCTGGCGGATCCCGTGGAACCCGTGGGGCGGATCTTCGCTACAATCTGACCATCCGCTTTGACCAGGCTGCTGAAGGGGACACCATAACACTGTCGCTCCCACGGCATATAACCTGCCCTGAGTGTTCCGGCACAGGAGCTGCTCCTGGTACCCATCCTGAAACCTGTCGTCACTGCAACGGCACAGGTCAGGTGCGCCGAAGCCAGGGTTTTTTCCAGATCGCGACACCGTGTCCGATCTGTCATGGCGAAGGCCAGTTTATCCGCAAGCCCTGTCCCCGCTGCAAAGGGGATGGACTCGTTGTTGATACGCGCAAGCTTGAGGTGCATGTGCCGGCTGGCGTTGATACCGGAGTTCGGCTACGCGTCCGCGGGGAGGGAGAACCGGGTACCCACGGCGCTCCTCCAGGCGATCTCTACGTTGTCATTACGGTGGAGCCCGATGAGCGCTGGCGCCGAGAAGGACAGGATCTCTATTGTACGGCTTCGGTCTCCTTTGCGCAGGCAGCCTTGGGGCACAAGATGGAAGTGCCTGGGCTGAAAGGCCTAATCCCGATTGAAATTCCCAAAGGCGTTCAGAGCGGAACGATTTTGCGTTGCCCAGGGGAAGGTATGCCCTATCCCGGGAGAGCACGGCGTGGGGATCTTCTGGTTGAGGTCAAGGTTGTGACCCCAACGCACTTAACCCAGCGCCAGGAAGAATTGCTCAAGGAATTTGAAGCGAGCGGGGATGAGACCTTTATTGATAAACTCAAGGATGTCTTTACACGGAAAAAATCGTAGACGCATCGAGTGGCTCTTTTGGGAATCTATGATCCCAAAAGAGCCGTATGGGCTTTCATGATCGGCCTTGGAGGGTCTATGGAGAAAATGCTCCTTCGGTTGGCACACCAGCTTGATTCGATGGATGAAGCCTCTTTGATGGCATTGTGGAGCAAATACGCAACCCTTGCGAGCCGTTTTGAGCCGACCCAGCGGTGGGAGGAAAGCGTCCTTGTCTTTGCGCTCATCCAAGCCAAGCATTGGAAAAATCAGCTCTTTAACTATAAATTAGCGCAGATGAGCAGACCCAATGAGAATTTGGGGAAAAGATCGGGTGATCTTTCCTTTGGTTTTACCTTGGAGCCACAGCTTGCCGAAGAAAACAAGGGACGATGTCGAGTTCTTTCGTTTCGGGGGGGAAAAGACGAACCACCCTCTGATGAAGGAACATAGTGTCACATTTCATTCATATTCTAGAAAAGAGAAACATATGACGCGCACCTAGCCCCAGGGCGGATGCGGGTTTAGATAGGGTGGAAAAATATCAGTCCATTTTCCACCTGTGCATTCTACCCGTTTCTTCGCGGATTCCGACCCACTGCTCGCTGGCCACGAATGACGGATTCAGATTCTCCCCAGTTCCTCAGCCGGAAGATGTGGCGTATCGGCTGAGGAACTGGGTGCTATCTGCGGCCGTGGATGTTCTACAATGTGAATGAAATAGACCAATAGGGAGATGCGAGCATGCCAAATACGGTGATTATCGGTGCCCAATGGGGTGATGAAGGTAAAGGCAAACTTGTTGACATGTTGAGTGAGCAAAGCGACGTCATCGTGCGCTTTCAGGGAGGCAACAACGCTGGCCACACGATCTTGTGTGGGGATAAACAGACGATTTTGCATTTGATCCCCTCTGGCATCCTGCATCCAAAAGCACGCTGCCTCATTGGCAATGGCGTTGTGCTCGATCCTTTTGTCTTCTTAGAAGAAGTCGCTTCGCTTGGTGAAAGCGGCATTCGCGTGGATCCTTCGCGCCTTGGCATCAGTTATAAGACCCATCTGATTTTGCCCTACCACAAGGTCATGGATGCTGCCAGGGAATCGGCCAGAACCAAGGACAAGATCGGGACAACGGGCAGAGGAATTGGTCCTTGTTATGAGGATAAAATGGCGAGAGTCGGGATCAGAGCCTGTGATCTCATGACGCCATCGCTTGTGCATGCCAAAATCACCCGTGCGTTGGCGGAAAAAAATGTCCTTTTCACCCATCTCTACGGCTGTAAGCCGCTGGATCCCGCAAAGGTCAGCGAAGACCTGTTGGCCATTGCCCCCAAGATCATTCCCTACCTTGTCAATGTCGAAGTCGAGCTTAAGGAAGCAGAGAAGAAGGGCGCTCGTATCTTGTTTGAAGGCGCGCAGGGCACGCATTTGGATATTGACCACGGCACCTATCCCTTTGTGACGAGTTCAAACACCGTTGCCGCCAACGCTGCCATAGGCAGCGGGATCGGGGCGAACAAGTTGACCCAGATTCTGGGGATTGTGAAAGCCTATACAACGCGTGTTGGGGAAGGCGCCTTTCCCACAGAGCTCTTTGACGCCACAGGGGAATTGCTCCAACGGCAAGGCCATGAATTTGGCGCAACAACAGGCCGCAAGCGCCGCTGCGGTTGGCTTGACTGTGTGCTGTTGCGCGCGAGCGTGTGTTTGAACGGCATCACCGATATTGCCTTGACCAAGCTCGATGTTCTCTCTGGCCTTTCCACCATCAAGGTCTGTACCGCCTATAGCTATAAAGGGGAAATAATCCCCTATCCGCCTCAGCAGGAAAATGCTCTGGCAGAGGTGGAGCCGGTCTATGAGGAGCTTCCCGGCTTTGACGGCGATATCTCGGGCATCCACACCTTTGACGCCCTGCCACAGGCTGTCCAGGCCTATGTCAGACGTATCGAAGAACTCGTGGCAGCGCCGGTTCGCTATATTTCGGTAGGACCTGAGAGGAATCAAACGATTGTCCGATAACGCGCATCTCGCCACGCTTTTTCCAGCCATTTGCGATCAGAAACTCGAGGCGTTCCGACAAAACCTTCACCGTTTACGAGCCAATCCTCCGCAGGTTCTCCTTTTTGAGGGCGGGCTCGAAGCAGAGAGGCGGGATATGGCCAAGTATTGGGCGGCAACGTGCTTGTGTGAAGCCCAAGATGCGCCCTGTCTTGCCTGCCCGATCTGTGAGCGCGTGGCTGACGAGAGCCATTTTGATATCATGGCCTATGACGGGGCTGTTGCGCAGAAAGAGGATGAGGCCAATCCTGGTTTCTACCGCGCCTTTTCCGCGGAAAACGCCCGCAATATACGGGTGCGACTGCGCGACAGCCCCAAGGGTCGATACCGGGTGGTTTTTTTTACGGGCATTGCCTTGAGCCGGCCGGAAGCGCCCAATGCCTTGCTCAAAATTTTAGAGGAGCCCTCACAAACCGCCCTCTTTGTTTTGCTTGTGCCTGCCAGGGGGCAGATTCTGCCAACCCTGGTTTCGCGTTCCCATTGCCTCACCTTGCCTTGGCCGGATCCCCTTGCGCAAAAGCTGCCTGAGGGGGAGGAGCTTGCCAAACGCTTTGCCCAGTTTTTTTCCAATCAAGGCGGCTTTTTAAGCCACATTACCGGCAAATCCGCTCTGACCCAAAGCCAGGCGCAGGCTTTTTTCACCGTGTGCCGGCAATCGATTATTCGGGCTTTGGCAGGCTGTTCCGAAACAGCGCTCGATCAGGTTTTTGCCAAATGCAGTCCACAGCTTTTGCAAAATAGTGTGGTGTGGATACAGGAAGCCACGTCCATGCTTTCTGTGCAGGTGAATCCTGCCAGGGTGGTTGAAGCCTTTGCCATGCGCCTCTATACAAGCCTTTCCTGATTGGGCACAAGGAGCGCAATGGATTCAAGATGGGCTGTGTGGGGGAAAAGATCCACGGGCTGTATGGCTGTGACGGTATAGCTTGTGGTGAGCTGGGCAAGATCGCGGGCAAGGGTTTGGGGATTGCAGGAGATGAGAAGAAGCCCGGGAAAGGCGCGTTTGCGCAAAAGGGCAAGACTGGCAGGATCAATGCCTGCTCGAGGCGGATCAACAATGGCTACGCAATCCTTGGGAAGCGCATCGAGGATACGGGGCAACACTGTTTCGCTTGTTCCGGCATGGGCTTCATAGTGGGTAAAACCAAAGGATTGGGCGTTTTTTGCCGCAAAAGCAACAGAGGCTTTGTGGGCTTCGACGCTCACGATGCGTTGCGTGGGATGGGCGAGAAGCAGGCCTGGTGCCCCGACGCCGGCATAGAGGTCGAGCAGGCTTGAGGCAGAAGCAAAAGGGACGAACAAAGCACGCGCTTGTTCCAGCAAGCGTTCGGCGGCACCCAGATTGACCTGGAAAAAAGACATCGGGTCGAGCGCAAAGCATTTTCCACCCAGGGGAAGGGTGAATTCGGTATGTGAGGGGATAAAGCTCTGGCGGCGATGTTCTCCAAACGCCCACAAATCATTGCTTGAGCGCTCTTCATGGATAAAGCCGCGGATGTCGGGGAATGTCGCAAAGAGCGTCTGGGCAAGATGGGCGATCTGTCGAGTTTGGGCAGCCTTGGCTTTGCGGGTGATTAGGATGAGCCAATAGGAGCGCTCTCCCTGCAAGGATTGCCCGATCCGCACAATGAGATGGCGCCAAAAAGGCGCAGGAGTGGGGTCTTGGTTGACCCAGTCTGCCACAAAGGCGCGCAGAGTGGCCACAGGTTCTGGCATGAGCAGACAGTGGTCTGGTTCAATGACTGTGTGCTGTTTGGCAGCTCGAAAGCCAAGGCGCCAGCGTTTTTCTTCAAAACCAAAGGCGAATTCGATTTTATTGCGAAAGTGCCTTGTGGCAGGGCTTTTCGTCATGGGCGCAAGGATTGCGTCGATGTGATTGGCGTCAAGGTGCCCAAGGCGAAGGAGTGCCTGTCTGAGGATATTTTCTTTATAGTGGCATTGGGCAGCGTAGGGCAGGCGTTGCAAGGGGCATCCGCCACACAGGGGGGAAGAACACAGGGGATCCTCTAAGCCCTCTTCTTCCAGAACCTCAAGCACATGGGCTTTTGCGTAGCGCTCTTTGTGCTGATCGATGGCAACCCGTACCACCTGGCCTGGGAGGGCGCCTGTGACAAAAAGGACTTTGTCGGCATCGGGTTTGGCAACACCACATCCGTCCTGACTTATATCGACAATCCGCACCGTACATGTTGCATTCATGGTCTCTCTCTTTGGAGGGGAAAAGGTTCAAGTCGCCTTCTTGTCAAAAAAAACGTCCTATAGTATCCAAAGCGGGAACGCTGAAGACGTGTTCTTCGGTCGTTCTTCTTTGTTTTTTGTCACAATGCCGTCGTCATTCGCACGGCGTCCAACACTACGCCTGAAGCAAAGGGTAAACAAGGCGTGTCATATTTCATTCATATTCTAGAAAGAGAAACGCATGACTCGTAGCCCTGGCTTGGATACGAGTTGAGATGAAGTGTGGCACACAAAGACGTGATACGACGGGGTAAGGCAATCCCCCTCTCGGTGATGCCAAGCTGGTAGCTCTACCGTGTTTACCTGTTCGCTGGCCACGAATGACGGATTCAGATTCTCCCCAGTTCCTCAGCTGAAAGACAGACTCTATCGGCTGGATGAGGAACTGTACAATGTGAATAAAATAGACAAGGAGGTACTTCGGAAGAAAAAAGTCTTCTTCCGTATTTTTTTCCCATGAGTATAAGACAGTACAACTGTCTGATATATTTTTATGAGAGGCACATTCAGTAATGTCCAAGTTTAGAGATTTTGCTTTTGGTTTATTTTCAAGCGATTTGGCGATTGACTTGGGAACGGCGAATACCTGTGTCTATGTCAAGGGCGAGGGTATTGTGCTGAGAGAGCCCTCGGTCGTCGCTGTCCGCAAGAATGCCCGCAACAATATGGAAGTTGTTGCGGTTGGGCATGAGGCAAAGCGCATGCTCGGGCGGACACCCGGTAATATCGTCGCCATTCGACCAATGAAGGACGGGGTTATTGCCGATTTTGAAACGACAGAGGCCATGTTGCGGCATTTTATCGCCAAGGCTCACAATACGCGCTATCTGTTGCGTCCCCGGGTCATGGTTTGTGTACCCACAGGGATCACCCAGGTCGAAAAACGGGCTGTGAAGGAAAGCGCCCAGTCTGCCGGAGCGCGTGAGGTCTATTTGATTGAAGAGCCCATGGCGGCAGCCATCGGCGCAGGATTGCCCATTCAGGAGCCCACCAGCAATATGGTGGTGGATATTGGCGGCGGGACAACCGAAGTTGCGGTGATATCGCTTTCAGGCATTGTCTATTCTCGTTCGATGCGTGTTGGTGGCGATCGGATGGATGAATCGATTTTAACGCATGTGAAACGCAAATATAAGATGGTGATTGGCGAAACATCAGCAGAAGCCATTAAGATGAAGATCGCCTCAGCCTATCCGATGGATCCTGAACAGCAAGTCGATGTCAAAGGGCGGGATTTGTCAACAGGTATTCCGCAAAACATTATTATTTCCTCCGAAGAAATTCGCAAAGCCATTTCAGAGCAGGTGGATTGCATTGTCTCTGCGGTTTTAAACGCGTTGGAGAATACGCCACCCGAACTTGCGGCTGATATTGTTGATCGCGGCATTGTTTTGACCGGCGGTGGGGCGCTTTTAAAAGGCCTCGACACCTTGTTGCGGGAAAAGACCCATTTGCCCGTGACAGTGGTTGAAGACCCCTTGTCCACCGTTGTTCTTGGAACAGGAAAAGCCTTGGACAATATCAGTCTTTTGCGCGATGTCTGTATTGATTAGCATTGCCCCTGTTTGCACCTCTTGTTTCGAGTCGTCCTTGTGTCTTTGCGCAGATTACTGATCCTTGCCGGCGTTTTGCTGATTGTCTTTCTGGGCATGTATTCCTGGAATCAGTCGACCCATACGCTCGATGACCTTTCAACCGATATCGGTCTTGAGATTGGGGGCAATATTCTTGAGCCTGTCAGATCCCTGCAAGATACGTTGGGATCGTTTTGGACGAACTATGTCGATCTTGTGGCTGTGCGCGAAGAAAATGAAGCCTTGAAGGCGCATGTGGCAACGCTTGAATCGCGTCTTTTGGCTACGAGCGAAGATTTGGCGGAGTTGAAACGGCTCCGCATGCTTTTACAGATCCCCGTGGACAAAGGGGTGAAAACCCTGGGGGCTCGGGTCTTGTCCGGGCAAATCGGACCCAATGCGGTCTTGGAGTCCATCACCATCAATCGGGGATACGCCACCGGAGGGCGGCCAGGTACCCCCCTGGTCTCTGGTCGCGGCCTTATTGGCCGGGTGCTTCGCGCAAGCGCCCACAGCGCGAGTGTGCTTTTGATCACCGATCCCAGCAGCAATATCGCCGTCTATACCCAAAAAAGCCGTGCCATGGGCATTATGCGGGGAAACGGCCCTAATAAGCCCTTGCTCTTGGATTTTGTGCCCAGGGATGAGGGGGTTATGATGGGCGAACTCATTGTGACCTCAGGTCTTGACGGCTGGTATCCCAAGGGCTTGCCTGTTGCCAAGATTGTCTCGGTGGAACCGTCCAATTTTACGGAATTTTTAGCGATTACCGCAGAACCCCTTGTCGATTTGCAGCATATCGAAGAAGTGCTTTTGCTTGAGCAGACAGGCAGTCCGCCAGAGGTGGAAGAAAATCAGGCGCAACCATCGCAATTTGTTGGTCCCCCACGGCCGACTGGGCGCAAATAAAAGGCAGTCGTATGAGCAGCCTTGTGAACGTAGGCTTTTGGCTTCTTTTTACTGTGGTAGGCGTGATTGTTGAGATGCTCATACCTCGCATTGATGCCTTTGTCGCCGGGATTCTCGTGCTTTTGCAGGAGCGCAGATACGCCAGTCTTCTTTGGGTTCTGCCGCTCTTTGTCGCCATTCAGGAAGGCCTTGGCACCAGGATGTTTGGGGGGAGCATTGTCTGGTACGCTGTGGTGATTTTGCTTTTTTTTGTGGGGGAACGTTTCTTTACAACAGACACCGTTCCGTTTGTTCTTGCGATTTCGGCAGCCTATGGATGTGCTTTCTACGGCCTGCATATCCTGATGGCTCCCTTGCAGGAACTCGCCATTGATACGGGCAAGCTTATGGATGTGGCCATCCTTCAAGCTGTCGTTATCCCCGTTGTATGGAGAATTTGTCGTTATGCCCGACGAACAGAAACCCCCAAAGACGAATGAATCCACAGAGCCTTTGCTCACTGACCATGAAGAGAGTCAGGAGCACAAGGCGCCCTCGTGGTTGAAGATACCGGTAGAACAGGAACAGTACCAACCCCCACGGGGCGGTGTTATTTTTTTGCAGGTGCTGATAGGCGTCTTTTTTTTCGTCATTGTGATCCGCTTTTGGTATTTGCAGATGCACAAGGGCGAGTATTTTGCCAGGCAGGCCATTGAAAATAGGATGCGCCAGGAATACATCCTGGCTCCACGCGGACGCATTCTCGATCTGCACGACAACATTTTAGCCGATAATCGAACCGCCTATGGCCTCACCCTTGTGCGCGAAGATTGTCAGGATTTGCCGTCAACCTTGGCACAAATCAGCGAGTGGAGTGGGCAACCGCTTGCCAAGGTGCAAGAGAAATACGCGCAGGATCGGATCAAGATCAAACCCTATGAACCGATCTTGATGATCCAGGATATCAATTTTGCCTTGGTGTCCCGTATTGAGTCGGAAATCCATGCGTGGCCAGGGCTGAAAATTGTCGTCTTAACCAAGCGCAGCTATCCCGAGCGCGAGCTCTTTTCCCATATTCTGGGCTATGTGGCTGAGGTCAATGAGCAAGAGATGCGCAAAGATCCCCAGCTTGCCATGGGGGATCTGGTTGGCAAACAGGGCTTGGAACTGGAGATGGAAAAGCGGCTTCGGGGATCGAAGGGTCTCTACGAAGTCGAGGTCGATGCCCACGCCAAGGTGATGGGAAAATCCATGCGGGATGAGCCCCATGGTGGCAGAGATTTGAAACTCACCCTCGATAGGGATTTGCAGGAGGCCTGCTGGGAGGCTCTCGGTACAGCTACTGGCAGCATTGTTGTGATGGAACCAGAGACAGGTAAGGTCAGGGCTTTAGTCACAACGCCAGCCTACGACAACAATCTTTTTGCCGAAGGCATCTCGCGCAAGGACTGGCAGGAGTTGCGCAACAACACCAATTTCCCCATGCAGAATCGAGCCATTCAAAGTATCTATCCGCCGGGTTCTGTCTGGAAGCTTTTGATGGCAGCGATGCTCTTAGAAAGCGGGGTTGGGGTGCATGAAAGCGTGTATTGTCCGGGCTATGCCAGGCTGGGGAAGCAGATTTTTCGCTGCTGGAAGCATTCAGGCCATGGCTCTATGGATCTCGAACACGCCTTGATCCATTCCTGCGACGTGTATTTTTATATTATGGCTGAACGCATGGGCATTGATCGGCTGGAAAAATTTGCCAAACAATGCGGTTTTGGTCAGCCAACAGGCATTGATTTGCCCCACGAACGGAGTGGGCTTGTGCCGTCAAAAGCGTGGAAGCAGCGGCGTTTTGGCAAGCAATGGGTCAGAGGCGATACCTACAATGCCTCTATTGGGCAGGGCTTTACCCTTGTCACCCCTATCCAAATAGCGAACTATGTGTCGTCGCTTTTGAACGGCGGCAAGATGCTCAAACCCCAGTTGCTGGAAAAAGAGTCTGTCGAAAGTCGGGGCAATCTCCCCTGCAAGCGGGAGACACTCGATTTTATCGTGAATGCCATGCACAGAACAGCGACAGTGGGAACAGCCCGGGTTGTCTCTCGCCGCGATGCCATTATGGGGGGCAAAACCGGAACAGCCCAGGTGGTCAAATTGCGCATGGCGGGCGGAAACAGGCGGGTTCGCACCAAGGATATGCTCTATCGAACGCGTGACCATGCGTGGATTGCGACGTGGGGGAAGAAGAAAAATAAGAGCTATGTGGTGGTCGTGATGGTGGAACACGGTGGCGGGGGCTCTTCTGTTGCCGGGCCTGTTGCCAAAAAAGTCTACCAATATCTCTTTGACGAGCCAAAAACCGGGTCAAAAAGCTAAGTTATGGACATGCGTCTGTTTAGCCACATCAACTGGCCTCTTATTGCCTGCATAACCTTGCTTTTTTTGATAGGCCTGCTCAATTTGTATTCTGCGAGCGGTACGCGTCTTGAAGACGGCATCATCGTCTCGAGCTTCTATCAAAAGCAGATTGTGTGGGGCGTGTGCGGGCTTGGGTGCATGTTGGTGACGCTCACCTTTGACTATCGGCGTTTGAAAAATTTTGCTTGGATTTTCTACTGGATCGTCCTCGCCCTTTTGATCTTGGTTGCCCTGATTGGCAAAAACGTCTACGGTGCCACGCGCTGGATCAGCCTTGGCGGCATCAGTTTCCAACCCTCTGAGCTCGCCAAGATCGCTGTTTTGATTTTAACAGCTCGTCTGCTCTCCCACGACGGCCAACCCTTGGGCTGGAAGCGTTTTTTTGGCCTGCTTGTGATCGGCTTTCTCCCCTGCGTCTTTATTCTGCAGCAGCCTGATTTGGGTACATCCATGATGCTGCTTTTGATTTTGGGGGGCATGATCGTCTTCCACGGGATGCGGGCGGTTGTGTTCCGCAGCTGCCTTGTGGCCATCCCCTGTTGCGGCGCCTTATTGTGGTTTGTTGGCATGCATGATTATCAGCGCCAACGCATTTTGAGCTTTCTCAATCCCGGCCTTGATCCTCGGGGAACCGGCTATCACATCCTGCAGTCGCGCATCGCCATCGGCAGCGGGCAGCTTTGGGGCAAGGGCTTTACCGAGGGCACCCAGAGCCAGCTGCGCTTTTTGCCAGAGCGGCATTCGGATTTTGCGCTCGCGGTTTTTGGGGAAGAGTGGGGCTTTGTGGGCTGCGTCACCTTGGTCTCGCTCTTTTGTTTGTTCTTGTTAGCTATTTTTTCCTCTGCCATCCAGGCCAAGGATCGCTTTGGCAGCATGCTTGTGGTTGGGATCTTTTTTTATTTCTTTTGGGAAATTCTGATCAATTTGAGTATGGTGATAGGCCTTATGCCGGTTGTGGGTATCCCCTTGCCCTTTATCAGCTATGGGGGGAGCGCAACCTTGGTCAATTTCACCCTCTTGGGCATTGTGCTGAATGTCTCTATGCGGCGCTTTATGTTTAAAGGCTAAGAACTCTTTTGCGCTGCGTTTTTTTACGAAGTATACAATAGAATGGAAAAGGTTTTGGAACAGGCAGGTTTGCCTGATTTTGTAGACAACATGAAGAGAAGGAGGCGGCATTGCTCATGACGAGCATGCTGAAGAATGCATGAAGAAAGTGAATGTAGCTATCAATGGTTTTGGTCGCATTGGTCGTCAGGTTTTTCGTGCCTTGCATCAGTCGTACAAAGACAGAGTGACTGTGGTGGCCATCAATGATTTGTACAGCGCAGAACAGAATTTTCATCTGGCTGAATACGATACAGTCTATGGCCGTGGCCATCTCAACGCGCAGGTGCAGGGCAACGAAGTGACTGTTGATGATTGGCACATCCACTGCTTCAGTGAAAAAGATCCGGCAAAATTGACCTGGAAGGACTACGGTGCCGATATCGTCATCGAAAGCACGGGTATTTTCCGCAAGGCCTCGCAGGCCGCTATCCATATGGAAAACGGAGCCAAGAAAGTTATTATTACGGCTCCTGCCAAGGAAGAAGATCTCACCATCGTGATGGGCGTCAACGACAAGGCCTATGATCCCAAAAAGCACAACATTGTTTCCAATGCCTCCTGCACAACCAACTGCTTAGCTCCTGTGGCTCTGGTTCTGCAGCGTGAATTCGGCATCAAGCTGGGCAACATGGTGACCATCCACTCCTACACCAACGACCAGCGCATCTTGGATCAGGCGCACAAAGATCCCCGTCGTGCTCGTGCCGGTGCCTGCAATATCATTCCCACCACAACCGGTGCTGCCCAGGCTGTTGCCAAGGTTATTCCTGAATTGGCTGGCAAGTTCTCCGGCTATTCGTTGCGCGTTCCCACCCCGACGGTTTCGGTCGTGGATTTCTCGGGCATTTTGGAAAAAGCAACCGATACCGAGACCGTGCTTGCGAAGATGAAGGAAGCGTCGGAGACTTATTTAAAGAACATTTTGGCCTACAACGACTTGCCCTTGGTTTCCATGGACTTCAAGGGCAATCCCGCCTCTTCCATTCTCGAGGCTTCGTGCACAACCGTGCAGGATGGTACCTTGGTCAAGGCTGTTGCCTGGTACGACAACGAATGGGGCTATTCCTGCCGCGTGTGCGACCTGGTCTGCTTGATGCAGGAAAAAGGCCTGTAGTTCTCTAGCCGAAGGATGGGACGTATCGGCTGGGTGCGATCTGCGGCCAATGTGAATGAAAGAGACCAGAAGATCGCGCGCATTGTTTTTTCTTTGGGGGTTGCTTTGAGGCAGCCCCCTTTTTTTTGGGGCATGAAAGGCTGTCTTGACAAACATATATGGATATGCCGTATCTTGCTCTCCTGCAAGAAAGGAGCATAACCACGCGATCGTGGGGGGAAATCAGGGAAGAATAGCCATGCAGTCGCCGTAGGAGAAGAAGCGGTAGTTGGCAGCAATGGCCTCTTGGTAGATCGCGAGCAGGCGTTTTCGGCCGACCAGAGCGCTCACAAGCAGAAGAAGCGATGAGCCGGGCAAATGGAAGTTGGTGATCAATCCATCGACGACGTGAAAGGCTTTGCCGGGATAGAGAAAGATATCGGTTGTTCCCTGATAGGGCACAATGGCGCCTTTGGCTGCATAGACCCCTTCCAGGGTGCGCACACTCGTTGTGCCGATGGCGATGATGGGGCGTCCGGCTTTTTTTGCCTCAGCTATGGTCGAGGCCGATTGGGGGCTGATTTCGATGTATTCGCTGTGCATCGGGTGCTTGCGAATGTCTTCGGTGCGCACAGGTGTGAAGGTGCCGTAGCCGACATAGAGGGTGATTTCCGTCCAGCCAAAGCCTTGTTCAAGAAGATTTTTTTGCATCGTTTGCGTAAAGTGCAGGCCTGCTGTTGGCGCAGCCACAGAACCCAGCTTTTCCTCCTTGGCATAGACGGTCTGATACCGGATGGCATCGTCTTCGGTATCCTGGCGTTTGATATAGGGGGGAAGGGGAATATGGCCTATGCGGGCAATGATTTTTGCCAAATCCCCCCGGTAGGTGAGCAAAACCGTTGATAAGCCATAGTCACCCTTGGCAAGAAGGGTTATATGAAGATCGTGGTCTATGGTCAAAACCTCACCGGGTTTGAGGCGTGCGTTTGCGCGCAAAAGGCCTTCGGCTTTGACGGTATGGAGTTCACTTGCTTCTTCCTGCTCTTTTATGAGCAGCGCAAGGGGGGTTAAGAGCAGAAATTGCACGGCTCCACCGCTTGCGCGTTTGCCAAAGAGGCGAGCTTGGATGACGCGGGAATTGTTGGCAACGAGAAGGGCGCCTTTGGGAAGATAGCGGGGCAGATCGGGGAAATGGGCGTGGATACAGGTAGGCGGGAATTCATCGGGATCTTTGCGCATGACCAAAAGGCGGGATGTGCCACGGACGGGCGGCGGTGTTTGCGCAATCAAGGTTTCTGGCAGCGGAAAAAGATAGCTTTGCAGCGAAAAATCGTCGGGCAGGGATTTGGTTTCACACATAGGTACAGGCTTTTTGTTGGGAATGGCAAACGATTCGGCGTGTTGGGGAAGACCAAGGATGGCCGAAGAGCGTGTTGATAGGTTTGAAGAGAGACAAAAAAACAGTTGAGGGCTTTCGTTTGAAGGGGGCGTCTATGGGGGCGGATTTTGTCTTTTCCGACACAACGTGTTTTGCCAACAGGCGCGTGCATCTGGCTGTCTCAGGCTCGGTAGCGGCCTATAAGGCGTGCGATCTTTTGCGTTGTCTTGTACACGCCGGTCTTCATGTCTCGGCAGCCCTGTCCAAGGGCGCGACCCAGTTTGTGCGTCCTCTCCTTTTCCAGGCTCTCGGTGCCTATCCGGTCTATGATCCAACCTCTCCTTGGCGCGAGGAGCCCTTTGCCCATCTTGAGCCAGGCCAGCATGCAGAGCTCATGCTTATTGCCCCGGCTTCGGCGGATATGCTCGCCAAACTCGCCCACGGCGCAGCTGATGACATTGTGGCAGCTCAGGCGCTCGCTTTCCCCAAATCCTTGTTGGTCGCGCCTGCCATGAATCCCCGCATGTGGGCAAATCCGGCTGTTATCGATAACACACATCTTTTGGCCAAACGCGGCATAGGTATTCTCTCTCCCAAGAGCGGCACCTTGAGCTGTGGGGAAGAGGGGCAGGGGAAATTGCCATCGATTGAAGAGATCGTGTACGCCGTCTTCCGTGCGCTCGCCCCCAAGGATTTTTTGGGAAAGAAGGTTTTGGTGACACTGGGTCCCACCCGGGAATTTTGGGATGGGGTGCGTTTTTGGTCCAATCCTTCCTCTGGCCGTATGGGGCTCTCTGTGGCCTTGGCCTTTTGGCTGCGGGGGGCTACGGTGACGCTTTTGGCAGGACCTATCCACGAACCTCTTCTCCCCAAAGACATGACCGTGCACAGCGTTGTTTCTGCCAAGGAAATGCACGCGAAAGCGCAAGAACTGTGGCCAAGCATGGATATCGCTGTGTGTACAGCCGCTGTTTCTGACTTTGCACCCGATACTCCTCTCCAGGCAGGCAAGCAGAAAAAAACCGGCTATCCCGAGCATTTTTCGCTGCCCTTCCACAAAAATCCCGATATTTTGGCGCATTGTGTGCGCACAAAGACAGCAGGGCAGCGCGTTGTGGCTTTTGCGGCTGAGACCTGCACGGATATGGAAGCCTTGCGCATCTTGGCACACGATAAATTGCGTGCCAAGGGAGCCGATCTTTTGGCTGCCAATCGAGTCAATAGCACAGAAAGCGGCTTTGGCACCGTGTCCAACACCATGGTCTTTGTGGATCAGGATGGGCGCGAGGAAGGTATTGGTCCTGCCAGCAAATCCGATATAGCGTGGAGGCTGTGCTCGTGGCTTTCCAGTCGATAACAGGTACTGGGTATTTGTGGGAAGCAAAAGGCTTGCGGGTGCTTTTGGGGGATACGGTGAGCAATGCCATGCTCACCTTCGGAAGAAAAACGCCATTCAGACCGCTGCGACCTGCTCCCGAACGCAGACAGATTGTGCGGGAAGTGCGGAACGAAGAGAGAAAAGAGGTGCGTCCTCCTTCCTCTTTGACCTTGCCGCCCTTGCCCGATATGGCCGTGTGGCCAGATACCTGGAAGCAGCTGTATAGTGTGGTGAAGCCTGGTCTGGTTGTGTGGACCTATCCCTTGCTTGGCTGCGACCTGCTCAAGGTGGACACCACCGATCGATTGATCCGACGGGAGTTTTTTGGGCGTATTTTGCAGAGTCACCCCCTGTATCCGCCAGGCACCCACACCTTTTGGCCCTATTGTCTGCCGAAAAACGGCACCCTTGAGCTTGTGCCCGATTTGGCGCTGTTTTGGGCAGGCGTTGTTGCGCTCAAGGCCAGGCTTGTGATGGTGGTTGGCAATGATGCTGGCCAGGTTGTCTTGCAAAGTTCGACACCCTTTGTCCAACGGCATTGCCGAAATGGTATTTTAGCCACCGTTGTCTACGATATAGCCCAGATGCGGGAGGATCAAGGCATGTTTGTACGGATGCTGGGCACGATGAGAGCCCTTTTGGCACGGATTGATATTTTGCCAATGCGAGGTGATCGATGAGTCGTATGCGCAAAGCCAAAGAAAGTGTGCGGGCGTGGTTAGCGGCTGCTGATTGGCGCACGCATCTGCCTGCTCTTGCCGAAGGCGGCATGACCAATATTGGTCCTTTGATGTCCTTGCTTTTGCACGATCCGTTGACCATGCACAAAAGCGCTGTGGCCTTAGGGGCAACCTGCCAGGCGATCGCGCTCCGTGAACCGGAAAAAGCCAGAAATGTTGTGCGTCGGTATATGTGGCATTTGAGTGAGGAGTCGGGCAATATCGGCTGGGGTATTCCTGAGGCCTTTGCCGAAACCTTGGTGGCGAGTCCTTTGCTTGCCAAGGAATTCCAGCGCATTCTCATAACCTATGTCATCGATCTCGGCAAAGAAGACAATTATTGCGACAACGACATCTTGCGCAGGTCCTGCTATTGGGCTTGCGGGCGTGTTGCGCAGGCGAATGCAGAGGCAACGCGATCGTGGGGTGGATGGCTCGCCAAGGGTCTTTCTGATGGCGATTTTCTCTGCCGGGGCATGGCTGCGTGGGCGCTCTCCTTTATGCCAGCGGATCTGATGACTGTGCCCTTGCTCACCCAGCTTGCCAGGGATGAGAGGGGGGAGGTGTGCACGCTCTTTGACGGAGAGGCTTTGTATGTGAGGAGCCCAGCGCAGCTTGCCCAAGAAACCTTGACGTGTTGGCAATGTTAAAGAACAGCGTGGAGCACCATATTGTCTCTGTGGATGACCTCAGGGTAGTGGGCGTCGCCTAAAATCGCGGCCACTTCATGGCGCTTCAGCCCTTTGATGGTCTTGATGTCGCTGGAGGCGTAATTGGTGAGCCCGACAGCGATTTCTTCGTTGTTTGAGCGGACACAGACAAGAGCGCCTTTGGGAAAGACCCCTGTCACCTCGAGTATGCCTCCTGGCAAAAGACTGCCGCCTTCGTCCAAAATGGCTTTGGCGCAACCGTCATCGACAAGCAGGGTGCCTTGTGGGTCTGACTGGTAGGCAAGCCAGTATTTGCGTTGAGAGAGCGTTGGGGGCTTTGCGCTGATAAAGGTTCCCAGGGTGGATTGGGGGGCGAAGGCGTCTTTGAGCACATTGTGGCGTGTGCCTGGCACAATCAGGGTCGGAACCCCAAGCTGGGCGCATCGTCTCGCGGCTCGCAGTTTGGAATACATGCCTCCTGTGCCAACCGTGCTTTTGCCGCCGCATATGCCGGCAATATCGAGATGCTCGATGGCGTCGATATGGCTGAGAACCGTGGCATGGGGATTTTTTTGGGGATTTTCCGCAAGAACGCCCTCTGCCTGGGTGAGATTGACAAAGAGATCCGCGTGCACAAGGTTTGCGAGCAGACTGGCGAGACTGTCGTTGTCGCCAAAGGTCAATTCCTGCACCGAAACCGTATCGTTTTCATTGACAATGGGGATCACACCGAGAGTCATCAATTCGGCAAAGGTGTTGCGGATATTGAGAAAGTGCTTGCGGGCTTGGATGGCATCGCGGGTGAGGAGCACTTGGGCAATGGCTTTGTTGTGGGGACGAAAGACGTGATCCCAGGCCTGCATAAGCTGCGCCTGCCCAATGGCTGCCAGAGCCTGTCTGGCTGAAAGATGGGATTCCTGCGGGAGATGCATGGTGCGCAACAGGCATCGCCCTGCTGCGACAGCTCCCGATGTCACCACGATGATGCGGCGATCGGGTGTCTGCGACAGCAGCCACACGATTTGTTCGGCCAGATGCGCCATGCGATCTGTTTCAAGACCCTGCGCATTGGTGATCACGGCACTGCCGATTTTCAGAACCAGGGTTTTGGCCTGGGAGAGAAGAGCGCTTTTTTTGCTCAGCCAGTCGTCTGTCATACACTGTGTAGCGGGGAGAAACCGCTACCCTCCGTTGAGAGTGAGTATTGTGAGGCTATTTCTCGTACGTGTAGACAAAGTCCACGGAACATGCTGATTCAACTGCTGTGTCTTCGTCTGGGACGTGGGGATGGACAAGTGGTTTTTGGAGCGGGCTTTCTGCCTGAAGGCGCCAAAGCTCCTCAAGCAGGGGTTCCAAGCCGCGTTTTTCCTTGGCCGAGATGCAATAGAGCGTAAGCGCCTGTTCATCGGCCTTGGCTTTGAGATTGGCGATCTCGTTTGCTGTGCACAGATCGATTTTGTTGATAACCATGATCTGGGGCTTTTTGGCAAGCTCTTCGTCAAAGAGCGCCAATTCATCGTTTAAGAGCGCAAAAGCCGCAAAAGGGTCATCGCCAGAGGTATCCTGAACACTCACGATATGCACCAGAAAGCGGGTGCGTTCAACGTGTTTTAAGAAGCGATGGCCAAGACCAACTCCTTTGTGCGCGCCTTCGACAAGGCCTGGAATATCGGCAATGACCATGCGCCGGTCGATGTCGTTTTCATGGAGTACGACACCGAGATTGGGTTCAAGGGTTGTGAAGGGGTAGGGCGCGATCTTGGGTCTGGCTGCTGACACGGCACTCAGAAAGGTGGATTTCCCGGCATTGGGCAGGCCTATGAGCCCCACATCGGCTAAAATTTTGAGCTCAAGCCGAAGATTTTTTTCTTCGCCCTCTTCGCCTGGCTGGGCAAAACGCGGCGCCCGCATGGTTGCGGACTTGAAAAATTCGTTGCCCTTGCCGCCCCGACCGCCTTGGGCGATCTTGATGCGCACACCCACACTGTCTAAGTCGCAGAGGACTTCTTCGCCATCAGGGCTTTCCGCAAAAATCTGGGTGCCAAGGGGGAGGCGTATGATGATATCGTCGCCTTTTTTCCCGTCGCATTGGTTGCCCTGGCCTGGCATGCCGTTTTGGGCACGGTAGGAGCGTTGCATGCGGAAATCGTAGAGAGAGAGGAGGTTGGTATCCGCCTCAACATAGACAGAGCCGCCATCGCCGCCGTTGCCGCCGTTGGGGCCTCCCTTGGGGATGAATTTTTCCCGACGGAAGGACACGCAGCCATGGCCGCCATGGCCAGCCTGAATGTGAATGCGGGCTTCGTCGATAAAGCGCATTGAGCCTCCTTGCCCAAACGGTTTTTACGCAAAAAAAAAGAAGAGCCAGCATGGTTCTTCCTTTTTTTTGTTTGAAAGTGCATGGGGACAAAAGTTGGAACACCATAGAAACTATCACAAAGCATACAAAAGTACACTAAAATAATGTTCTATACTATGTATTACTACATAATTTTTACGCTTTAGTATTAAAACTAAATTGTATTTATGGATCATTGTGTAAGCGTTTGGATAGACGGATCCGTATACACCATAAGAACTATCCAAAAGTCTGAATAGTATCTCATTGCTTCATTGCATATATGGATCACTCGTATAGTCGTTTGTACAGGCTGAATCCGTTGCAAACGTAGTTGACGAGATTTTTCCAAGAGCTCTTATGCTTGCTGATCAACAGCGGCATTGACCACAGGATCCACATGCACGCGTTTCATTTCCCGGCGTTTCCGAACATAGGTCTCAAAGCGCACAACACCATCGATTTTGGCAAAGAGGGTGAAATCCCTTCCCATGCCGACATTGTGACCCGGAAAAACGGTTGTGCCCAGCTGGCGAACCAAGATGTTGCCTGCCAGCACCTGCTGACCGGAAAAGCGTTTGACACCCCGTCTTTGCCCTGCACTGTCGCGGCCATTTCTCGATGAACCGCCTGCTTTCTTATGAGCCATAATTTCCTCCACGGCGCTGGTGGAACAATCCACAGACGCCTTCTCCGCGTTATGCTACAATGCTGTTGACACGCAGGGTTGTATAATATTGACGATGGCCGTTTAAGCAACGGGAATCATTGCGTCTCCAGCGTTTGAAGACTCTGATGCGCGGACCCCGTGTTTGCGCGACCACTTCACAGCTGACAGAAGCCCCTTCGAGATAGGGCTTGCCAATCTTGCACTCTTCTCCACCAATCAATAAGACTTTATCCAAGGTGATGGTTGCGCCGGCTTCAACGGGAAGCTTCTCAACCTCGAAGATTGTTCCTTCTTCAACGCGGTATTGTTTTCCGCCTGTCAAGACAATTGCGTACATCCATTGACCTCCAAAAAAACCTCCGAAACGGAAAGTTTCTTTTTGCACGAGGGGCTCTTGAGTGTCAAGTTTTTTTCTATAGAAAGGGTTACGAGCGACCCCGCAAAAAAATACGCAATGGACTGCTCCATTGCGTATTTTTACTCTTTGAAGAGTATTCCGTCTCGCTTTTGTTGTTCCACGTGGTACCCCAAGGTCAAAGCCACACGCTTCTTCCAAGGCATGTACTAGACAAAAGAAAGACGGACATCGCATTACGGTCACCCGTGTACAGAAGAGTATACAGTCGATTTGAAAAAAAGCAAGTCTTTTATCGTGGTTGCTGATTAGCCCGCTTCTCGGTAAGAGAGAGCTTTCTCACACAAACCAGAGGGAGATACCATGGGAGAAGCTCTACGTGTTTTGGCCAATGGCACCATCCAATGTCCGAAGAATCCGATCATACCCTATATTCCGGGCGACGGTATAGGACCTGAAATTTGGGATGTCGCTGTGCGGGTTTTTGATACAGCCATTGCCCGTTGTGGGGATGGTCGCCAGGTTGCCTGGCAGAAAGTCGCTGCCGGAGCGGGAGCGCTTGAAAGCCATGGCGATACCTTGCCAGCGGAAACCCTTGAAGCGATCAAACAATACCATGTGGCGATCAAAGGACCTTTAACCACGCCGGTTGGCAAGGGCTTTCGCAGCGTCAATGTTGCCCTGCGCAAGAGTCTCGATCTCTATGCGTGCGTGCGTCCTGTGCGCTATTATCCACCAGCGCCGGCTCCTGTCAAACATCCAGAACTCGTTGACATGGTCATTTTTCGGGAAAATACCGAAGATGTGTACGCTGGTCTTGAATGGCCAAAGGATTCACCTGAGGCCAAAAAGGTGATTGCTCTGGTTGAGGAGCTTTCTGGCAAACATATTCGCCCCGATTCCGGCATTGGTATTAAACCCATCAGCCAATCGGGCAGCGAGCGCTTGATCCGTATGGCGATCACCTACGCTCTTGAGCACAACCGCCCCAGTGTCACCCTCGTGCACAAGGGCAATATCATGAAATACACCGAAGGGGGCTTCCGCGAATGGGGCTACGCGCTCGCTGAGCGGGAATTTGGTGATGTCACGATACGGGAAGCCGATTTGTGGGAAAAGCACCAAGGAACGATGCCCGAAGGCAAAAAAGTCGTGATCAAGGATCGGATTTGCGACGCCATGTTCCAGCAAATCTTGCTTTCTCCGCAGGAATACAGCGTTTTAGCCTTGCCCAATCTGAACGGTGACTATATCTCAGATGCGCTTGCAGCTCAAGTTGGCGGTCTTGGCATGGCTCCGGGAGCGAACATCGGCGATGGGGCGGCGGTCTTTGAGGCAACCCATGGCTCATCCCCCAAGGATGCCGGAAAAAATCGCGTCAATCCCTCGGCACTCATTCTCTCAGGCGCCATGCTCTTTGCCTATATTGGATGGCATGATGTGGCAGACAACCTCCGCCAGGCCATAGCTCGCAGTGTGGCGAGTCGGCACGTCACCTTTGATCTTGCCATGCAGATGGAGAACGCGGTCACTGTCTCTTGTTCGGAGTTTGGCACAATCATTTGCGACAATCTCGAGGGCTAAAGCCTGCAAGGGGGGCGAAAATTTTTTGGGTTTGAGGGGAAAAAAGCGTCTTTTTGCTTGTCCAGTTCAGAGTTTTTTGCTATGAACGGGCAACCCTTCGAACACAAGGGGAAGATTTTTTTGGAGGAATTGGCTATGGCAGAGAAGGATAGCGGACAAGAAGAACTCAATTTTGAAGCAGCTCTTGAAGATTACATGACTCCAGAGTTCGGCGATCTCGACGAGGGGTCTATTACCAAGGGCGAAGTGGTCCGCGTGGACGATGATACCGTGTTGGTTGACGTGAATTTCAAATCCGAGGGTCAAATACCTGCGTCAGAATTTCGCGATGCCGATGGGAATTTGAATATCCATGTTGGCGATAAAATTGATGTCTATGTCGTTCGGAAGAATGAGAACGATGGCACCATTACGTTGTCGTTTGAGCGGGCGAAACGGATGCAGGTCTTTGATCAGCTGGAAGAAGTTCAAGAGAATGAACGTGTGATCAAAGGCCGTATCATGCATCGTATCAAGGGTGGATATACGGTCAATATCGGCGGTGTCGAGGCTTTTCTGCCAGGTTCTCATGTCGATTTGCGGCCGGTTCCGGATATGGATGCTTTGGTCAACCAGGAATTTGAATTCCGTGTGCTCAAAATCAATCGCCGTCGCAGCAATGTCATTGTTTCGCGGCGTGTTCTTCTTGAGGAAGAGCGGGATACCAAGCGCAAAGAGCTTTTGACAACCCTGCAAGAAGGCCAGTTGGTCACCGGCAAGGCCAAGAATATCACCGAATACGGTGTCTTTGTCGATTTGGGTGGCTTGGATGGCCTTTTGCATATCACGGATATGAGCTGGAAGCGTATCCGCCATCCCCGCGAAATGATCACCATGGGGCAAGAGCTCACCCTCAAGGTGCTTTCCTTTGACCGGGAAAACAACAAGGTCTCCTTGGGTCTGAAGCAGCTTGTGCCCGATCCCTGGAAGGATATCACCGAACGCTATCCTGAAGGCATGAAATGCCAGGGCAAGGTCACCAATCTCGTCGATTACGGCGCGTTTGTGGAACTTGAGCCCGGCGTGGAAGGCCTGGTGCATATTTCGGAAATGTCCTGGACTCGCAAGCTCAGACATCCCTCCCAGATGGTGCATGTGGGCGATGAGGTCGAAGTTGTCATCCTTGGGGTTGATGGCGAGAAGAAACGGATCAGCCTCGGCATGAAGCAGGTGCGTCCCAATCCCTGGGAGCTTGTGGCCGAGAAATACCCCGAAGGGACGATTCTTGAAGGTGTTATCAAGAATATCACCGAATTCGGGATGTTTATCGGGATTGAGGATGGCATCGACGGCTTGATCCATGTCTCGGATATTTCCTGGACGCGCAAGATCAGACATCCCAATGAGATGTTCAAGGTGGGCGATGTTGTTCAGGCCAAGGTTCTGACTGTTGATCAAAACAGCGAGAAGTTCACCCTGGGCATCAAACAGCTTTCCGACGACCCCTGGGCGCATGTGCCTGAAACCTATCCTGAAGGCACCACGGTGAAGGGTGTCATCACCAATATCACGGATTTTGGGCTCTTTGTGGAAGTTGAGGACGGCATCGAAGGCCTTGTCCATATTTCTGAACTCTCTGGTGGGAAGAAGGGCAAACCCGTGCCTTCCGAAGCCTACAAGGAAGGTCAGGAAATCGAGGCCAAGGTCATCCATGTCAGCGCGGAAGAGCGCAGACTGGGTCTTTCCATCAAACAGATTCGCGAAGATGAAGAACGCCGCAAACCCAAGGAATTCCATGCAGGACCCGCGGAGAGCGGACAGAATTTAGGGGATCTTTTGAAGGCAGCCCAGGAAGACAGCCAGGAAGCCGGAGAAAAGAGTCCTGCTCCTGAGGAAAAAACAGAGGCCTAGTCTATATAATAGACACGCACAACCGCACAGTGCGGGTTGGGATTAGTGTGTTTTCTTTGAGGCGTCGCCATTGTGCGGCGCCTTTTTCGTTGGGGAAGGGTAAAGTCTAGAGAAGCTCTTTTCTTTTGCCCGTTTATATGCTACTGAGGCCTTGATTTGCGTAGTTTTGTTTGAACGCGACCTTAGACCGGGACAGTGTCCCGAAAACCCATGGCGTTGCGTCATGATCCAGGGAGCAGCAATGACAACCCTTTTTTATCTGCTGGGCTACCTCGCGGTTGCGGCCTTTGTTGTGCTGTCATGTATTAAAATATCGGGATATCTCCAGGCAAGCCCCCTCCACGTGCGGTGGGAACTCTATCCCGTGCCGCATGAGGGAAAAAAAGCCGCCTATGGCGGGAGTTTCATGGAAAATACCGAGTGGTGGAAACAAGGGCGCCACGTTGAGCATCTCTGTGATATTCTTGGCATTTTTAAAGAAGTCCTTCTTTTGGAGGCGACCTTTAAACACAATAATAAATTGTGGTTCCGCACCTATCCCTTCCATTTTGGGATGTACATGCTGATGGGTGGAACCATCATTTTAACGATCACGGTTTTGTGCGGCATGCTGGGGGCGAGCGAAATCTGGACAGGCATGAACATGGGTGGGGTTGTGGCCTTCATCCACAATGTCATCAATGCCATTGTCATGATCGGCGCCTTTGGTATTTTGGGGGGTGGCATCGCCCTTATTTGCCGTCGCAGATCCGATCAGGGATTGAAAAACTACACCACCGCTGAGCATTACCTCAATATTGGGGTCTTTGTGCTTTTCGCCTTTTTCACCTTGGTCGCCTGGGCCGTCAATCCTGACTACGCTGTGCTTGCGGGCACCTTTATTCATAACTTGCTTACGGGCAATTTTGAAGCCATTGAGAGCGTAAGTTTTGTGATTAGTATGCTCTGTGGTTTCTTTGTTCTTTTGTGGATCCCCCTCTCCAATATGCAGCATCTGTTGTTCAAATACTTTATGTATCACGACATCCGCTGGGGGGATACGCCGACTGCTCAATCGCCGAAGAATCAGGCAATCATTCCCGAGCTTTTGAAGAAGCAGGTGACATGGGCTGCTCCGCATATCGCGGGGGATGGAACGCCGAAGTCGTGGCTTGATATTGCAACATCCAAGTCAACCACCCAAAAGTAGGAGATAAGGGTTTCGCTATGAATAAAAATGTCAAGATTACGGATGTGTCCACGGTTGAAGGGCAGCTCATTTCCATAGAGGCTGAGGATCTCCCCCCACAGCGGCTTGATCTTGAGTTCATGCCGTGGAAGCCCATTACGGAAGAGCAGAAAAAGAGTGTTGCCTATATACTCGACGAGGTGAGTGTCCTCAACATCCCTGTGCCTCAGAACAAAGAGGAAGAAGAGGAACTCGTCAATAAATTCTTATCCGGCATGCGCAAGCTCTTCACCACAGAGAACAACTTCACCTGCCTTCCCATGCTTGAAACGAGCATGGACAACTGCGTTCAGTGTAATTCCTGTTCAAGCGCCTGCCATCTCTATGAAATGAGCGGCGAACATGAAATGTATCGCCCCAACTATCGTTCGGAAATTTTTCGCCGCATTTACAAACAGTATGTGAAAAAAGAGCCCTTTGCCAAATGGCGCTATGGGGACATGGGGCTGAACTGGAAGACCGTTGCTCGTTTGGGAGAGTTGAGCTACCGCTGCAATTTGTGCCGTCGCTGTGCCCAGACCTGTCCCATCGGCGTGGATAATGGTCTGATCGCCCGTGAAATTCGGAAAATTTTTAGTCAGGAAATGGGCATTGCGCCGAAGGAATTGCACGAAAAAGGCACGGTGCTCCAGGATATGGTCGGCTCGTCAACCGGCATGACCGAACAGGTTGTCAAAGACAATGTCGAATTCATCGACGAGGATTACTCGGAGATCACGGGTGTTGAAATCCATACGCCCTTTGATGTGCAGGGTGCGGACATCCTCTTGATCCACAATGCCGGTGAGGTTATCGCCTGGCCGGAAAATATCGCGGCTTTTTCGCTGATTTTCCAGGAAGCGGGTCTTTCGTGGACGCTTTCGAGCAAGTGTGCCGGCTATGACGGCGTCAACTACGGTGTGTTCTACGACGACGCCCAACTGGCTCGTATTGCCCTTTTGCACATGCAGGCAGCCAAGGAACTGGGGGTGAAGAAGATTGTTATTGGCGAATGCGGCCATGCCCATAAAGCCATGACAGTCATTGCTGACCGCGTCATCCCCTATGAGTTGCAGGTTCCCAGAGAGAGCTGCTATGTCACCTTGCGCGATATCGTGATGAGCGGCCGCTTGAAGCTCGATCCGAGCAGAAACAATTTCCCCGTGACCTTACACGATCCCTGCAATATCGTCCGTCTGATGGGCATTGTGCAGCCGCAGCGTGAGATTCTCCACAAGATTGCCCCTCAATTCCGCGAAATGCCCTGCCACGGTGTTGACAACTACTGCTGCGGCGGCGGTTCCGGCTTTGCCATTATGTCGCGCAACAATATCGAAGAGTGGCGCGGCAATATCTCTGGCCGCAAAAAGATGTGGCAGATCGGTGAAGCTTTCAAGGAGTGCTTGGGACCTGAGACAAAGAAATACATCTGCGCGCCCTGCTCAAACTGCAAGGGGCAGATCCGTGAAATGCTGGCGCACAGCAATTTGTACGAGAAAAATAGCTTCGCCTACGGCGGCTTGGTTGAGCTGATTGTGAACTGCATGGAAAATGTGAATCCTGGCTATATCAAGTGGGGCGAAGAAGAATAATCGACCGATCAGAGCGGTTCATGGGAGAGGGAAACCTCTCCCTTTTTTTTTCAGAGGGAGAGCAGCTTTTTCCAACGGGAGAGCGTTGGATCTAAACAAAGATAGTTGGCTGGGATCGATAAGGGCTTTGCCGCACAAAGCTTGGGAATATCGGCAAGGCTTTGGGTTCGAATGAGGCCTGGGATATCCTGGATGGGGCACAAATCAAAGTCGCCAACAGGCTGCATGACGCAGACAGCCAAGCCATAGATCGCTGCCTCCAGCGCTGCTGTGGTTGAATTGGAGGCCCAGACAATGGTCGGCGGAAGAAGATAGGTGGCAAGGGATTCTGTTGCAAACGAGAGATTGGGGGGCAGATCCGTGGGCAGATACGGTCTCACATCGAGATAGGGATGGGGTTTTACAATACACGTCCAGCCATCAAGGAGACCGTGCTGAAGCGCCTGGCAGAAGAGCGCCATATGCGACTGGGTTTCATCGGCAAAAAAGCTTGTCACAAGAAGCAGGGTATTGGCAGGCGCACGCGAATCTTTTCGGCTTTTCGTGAGGTAGCCGTAGCGCAGGGCTTCAACCATGCAAAGGCGTTCTTGGGGAAGATCGGCTTTTTCGAATTGGGAGAGGGCGCTTGTGCCGTTGGCTGCGATAGAATCCGGACTTGGCACAGGGCTTTTTGGTGTAAAGATCCACGGGTCATCGAAATAGCGAAAATCGGTTGGACGAAGGCTTGAATGCTGCGCGCCGATGACAGTGCCCTTTTTGTGCGTATGGATGGCGTAGGTGAGCATGCGTTCCCAGGGGCAATTTTCGAGCGGAAAGAGGGTAAAGCGTTGCGGAGGAATGTGCGCCGCAAAATGCATACAGGCTCGCGCTTGGAGGAGTCGTTCAAGACAGCGCCAGCCCTGGAAGGATTCCTGATAGTCCTTGCGCAGATACGGCCACAGATTGATGGATGAGCCCTCCATCTGGCAGAGCGGAGCAAGCTCTTTTTCAAGCCGCTTGCTTTGGCTGCGTAGGCGCAAATACTGCGTGATGCAGAAAGCGATATCCTTGGCATCGAGAAATTCTTCGAGATAGGAGAAGCTTATTCCATCAAGGCCGTTTTTTTCAAAGGTTTGGGCAAAGGCTTTGCAGGCAGCGAGCGAGTGCTTGGGGTGCGGAAAGCGGATAAAGAGCCAGTGGACAAAATGCCGCCCTTCTTCTTGGGCTTTGGCATTGAGCAGGGTGTGGAGCTCTTCGAAGTAGCGTGAGACAAAGCGTCCCTCGATCGCCTTGGCTTCGTCGATATTGGGAAAATAGGTGGCAATGGTTGCGCTGTTTGCAAGAGGTGGCAAGCGCTTTTTGCCAGGGAGGAGGCGTTTCACCGTCCAAAGCCAGGCACAAAGGCGCACAGAAACAGCGACCAGGCTCGGAAGATGGGTGTAGATGCGGCGCAAAAGCGATTGTTTGAGAGGATATGTCTGGCTATGGCTTGTTGTACACGGTATATGCTTGCGTTGGCAGAAATCCGTGATGACATCGCAATCCTGTGGGGAGAGCCCCACGCATTGGATGTGATCACAATGCTCGTTGGTGATGATTTCTTCCAGGGCGAGCAGGCGGTAGATGGTATAGAGATTGGGCGTCATCTTGGGATGGCGTTCGTAGATGAGCGAGAGCCACCACATGGAGAGAGAGCCATCGATGGAGAGCCAGTCAGAGAGGGTTTTGCCAAAGAGCGTGCTTTGTCCAAGCTGGGTCACAAAGTGGGCATGGCGCGCCCGAAGGCTGGGGATGCGTGTGTGCAGGTATTTGGGGAGCGAGGTGACATAGTCTTCTTCGTCCCAACTATCCCACAAAAGCAGAGGGCTTGTGGCAGAAGGCTTTGGGCAAAGCGCTTTGCACTCCTTTGTTGTGAGTATCAGCATAGTTCCCCCGCAAAGGCCTTTGTTATGGCTTCGTCATAGGGTGGGGTGAGAATACCTGCTTCGGTGATGATGGCGCTGATATAGGCTTGTGGCGTCACATCAAAGGCGTAATTGATGACCGGAACCCCCTCTGGCACAAGGGCTTTGCCGTTGACACAGGCCACTTCATCGCGTCCCCGCTCTTCGATGGGGATGTCTTTTCCTGTGGCGATAGTGGGGTCAATGGTTGAAAGGGGTGCTGCAACGTAGAAGGGGATACCAAAGTGATGGGCAAGGACAGCAACGCCAGCTGTGCCAATTTTATTGGCGGTATCGCCGTTTTTGGCAATGCGGTCAGCGCCCACAACGACGCGGTTGATGCGCCCCTGCATCATAAGAAGGCAGCAGGCATTGTCGCAGGCAACCGTGACCGGAATGCCATCGAGCAAGAGTTCCTGGGCAGTGAGTCTGGCACCTTGAAAGAGGGGTCTGGTTTCATCGGCAATAACCTGGATACGCTTGCCATCGGCTACGGCATGGCGGATCACCCCAAGCGCTGTGCCATAGGCAACTGTGGCCAGGGCTCCGGCATTGCAGTGGGTTAGGACGCAATCCCCATCGGCAAGAAGGGTTGCGCCAAAGCGACCGATTGCCCTGTTGGTCGTGATATCTTTTGCTTCCATGCGCAAGGCTTCGGCCAGAAGGAGTTTTTTGGCCTGGGCAGGATTGGCTGGGGCATGGCGGTGGAGATGGTTGAGCATATGGGTGCACGCCCATGAGAGATTGACCGCTGTTGGTCTTGCCTGGGCAAGCTGGTCGATTTTTTGCGCAAGTTCCTCCCTCCAGGTCGGGGTGTCGGCGACTTCGTTGGCCGCAAGCACACAGCCGAAACAGGCGGCAACGCCAATGGCAGGGGCTCCGCGCACAACCATGCCTTGGATGGCTGTGATAAGTGCCTCGACTGTATCGCAGGCGACATAGGTGATGGTTTCAGGAATGCGCACCTGGTCGATCAAAAGGAGCTGCATGGTTTTTTCGTTGAAATAGAGGGTTTTGAGCATAGAGAATCCTTATAGGCCAAGATGAACAGGCACCCGAACCATATGGCCGGATTTGGCGGTAAAGGCGAGATAGCCGTTTTGCAGCCCAAAAAGATAGAGATCACGGGTGATGCGAACATCATCAGTGCAGTATTTGGCAATGGCTTCGATATTGCCTTCCTTCCACCAGGAAAGCGCCATAAGGCCGTCAGCGCTTTTACTCGCACCGAGGGTCGCTTGCGCAATATTGTTTAAGGAGACGCGGTAGTGGAGGCTTTGTTGAAGACGGGCAAGAATGTCGACAGTGGGAAGAGCTGCAAGATCAAAGGAACTAAAGGGTGCCAAGACCCGATAGTCGAAGTGCAAAGAGTTAAAGCCAACCACGCAATCGGCCTGGCGAAAGAGGGTGATGAGATCGGGGATGTCGTCTTGCAGAAATCGATGAAAGGTGTCGCTTGTACTGTGATAGGCAATGCAGACGCTCACCCCCATTTTGTCCGGATGATTCCAGCCGCCGACCTCTTTGCTGGATCTTCTCGTCTCAACATCGAAGACAATATAGTTGGCTGGGGGCGCTATGGGAATAGCTTCTTTTGGGGCTTGCTTGTTTGCTTTGGGCGATTGCGTCTCTGTAGGGGGAGACGATGGGTGTTTGGGGTTTGGGGGCGTATGCGGTGGATCGATGGTGAGCTGGGAAACAAGGTGATCCCCCAGGCTTGAGGGAGCGAGGAGTTCAGAAAGAAGCCGGATAGCGCCGCTTTTGCTGATCGGACGGTTGCCTGAGCCGCATTTGGGGGAATGGACACACGATGGGCAGCCATCAGAACACGAACAATGGCGGATGGTTTGCAGGGTATCGACAAGCATTTCCCTGGCCACCTTGAAGGCCTCGCGGGTGAGACCGCATCCGTAGGGCACGCCATCGTAGACAAAGACACAGGATTCGCCTACCTGCGGATGCAGTGGGATGGAGATGCCGCCAAAGTCGTTCCGATCAGCCAATACCCGAAGGGGCAAAAGGCCGATGATGGCGTGTTCCATGGCATGGATGGAGCCCATGAAATGGATGAATTCCTCTTCCAGCATGGTGCGGATTTGTTCGGGGATCACATACCACAGACCCTCTGTTTCAAAGATTTGGGGCGGGGCGTCCAAGGGATGGTAGGCTAGGAGATTGTTGCCCGAATTGGAACGCCGTTCGTAGCCAATAACCTGGTCGGTTATGCGGAGTTTGCCGTACATCACACAGCACGCTCCGAGGCTTTTGCGATCCAATTCCTGCAAAATGACTGTGCTTTTTTGGGCTTTGACCTTGGTGTACCAGGGCACATTGTCCTTATGGGCTATGACGCGGCCGGATGCAGCCTGCACATCATCGACTATATAGGTTTGGCTTCTGTGCAAATACACTGCCCCAGGATGGGTCTCTCGCCATAGTCGATAGGTGTCGACAGAGCCAATCAAGTCTCCTGTCGGGGTCTCGATGCTTATGGGTTGCCCCACATTGCGCAGCGAGATATCGCGCTGGGGATTGGTGGCATTGGCATGGAGGTGAGTGCCATCCTTTGTCCAAAGAAGCAGGTTTTCCGAAAGCAGGTTTTGGATGGCTTTTTGGGAAACATCGGTTTGAACCCAGGGTTCTGTTGGCAGGATGGGGGATTCCTGGGCAGCGCAGAGGATGTGTTTTTCGCAGATGACCGGATTGTCGGGATTGATCAGGGCTTTTTCAGGGGATCTGGCAAAAAAATCGTTGGGATTCGTGATAATATACTGATCGAGCGCGTCTTCTCCTGCGATCAAAATCACCAAGGAATCCTGGCTTGCCCGGCCAACCCTGCCTGCGCGCTGCAAGGTGGCCATAATGCTGCCGGGATACCCCACCAGAATGCACACATCGAGATCGCCGATATCAATGCCGAGTTCCAGGGCGCTCGTTGAGACGACACAGCGTAAGGAGCCCTCATTCATCTGCGCTTCAATGATCCGGCGCTCTTCGGGCAAAAAGCCCGAACGGTAGCTGGAAATGGCCTGGGTCAGTTCAGGTGCCTGCTTCTGTGCCCACATACTGATCAGTTCGGTCATTTTGCGGGATTGGCAGTAGACAATGGTGCGCAAATTGTGTTCGAGAGCAAGGGAGAGAAGATTGATGGCAACGGTTGAAGGGGCATGGATGCTTGGATTGATAAAGATCGTGTGGCGAATGCCTTGGGGCGCTCCTGATTGGGCAATGACTGTTGCCTCGTGGTCAACCAGGTTTTTGGCGAGTTCCTGGGGATTGCCAATGGTTGCGCTGGCGATAATATAGGTGGGTTGTCCTCCGTAGCGCGCGATGATGCGGTTGATGCGGCGGAAGACATAGGCCATGTTTGAGCCAAAGACCCCGCGGTAGGTGTGGGCTTCGTCGACGATGATATAGCGGAGATTGGCAAAAAACATCGACCAATTGCTATGCCAGGGAAGAAGCGCAAGATGCAGCATTTCGGGATTGGTCAAGACGACATTGGGTGGGTCTTTCCGGATGATTTTGCGCTGTGCGTCCGGAGTGTCGCCGTCGTAGAGCGCTGCGCTTGGTCTGGCTGCTTCTGGCCAGGATTGAGTGAGTTTTTGAAAGGCGTGGAGTTGATCCTGAGCCAGAGCCTTGAGCGGGAAGAGATAGAGGGCGTGGGTCTCTGGATCGGTGAGGCAGGATTCGAGAACCGGGAGGGAGTAGATGAGGGTTTTGCCGCTCGCTGTTGGCGTGCACACAACAACCGAGTGGCCTGCGCGGATGTGGTTGCAGGCAATGGCCTGATGGTCGTAGAGCGCAATCCCAAGGCTCTCCAAGAGCTTGGCAATCGGTCGGCTCCAGGGCTGTCTGACAGAACCGCTTACAGCGTCTTTTTTGGGAAGAAGGCGGTGGTCGGTGATCTGCGGGGCAAAATACGGGGATGTGAGAATGGCGTGGACAAGATCGCTAACGGCCATTCCAAACTTCCTATTTGGGATTTTGTGCAATAACGCGCGCGGGAACGCCACAGGCAAGGGTGTTTGGGGGGATATCGTGGGTGACCACGCTGCCAGCCCCGATCAAAGCCCCTGTTCCAATATGAACGCCTTTTAAGATGATCGATCGCATGCCAATCCAGGCGTAATCGTCGATCGTAACAGGTTTATCAAAGGATACACCAGGATCAACGCTTCGTTGTTGGCTTGGCCAGGGCGCGTGGAAATCGCTGTCTACGATAACGCAGTCAGGTGCCAGCAAGACGTTTTTGCCCAGAGTAATGCTTGTCGATCGTGCGGTGATGGAGGTGCCTGTCAGTTCGCAGCCATCCCCAATAATAATGGCGCCATTGCCAAAGACCCGCAAACGAACCGGTGCTGCGATGGTTGCTGCTGTTGCACGGCGCCAGGAGGAGATACAATGGACATTGTTGCCGATCGTGATACTGCC
This sequence comes from Desulfovibrio sp., assembly GCA_017450275.1. Taxonomy (GTDB): domain Bacteria; phylum Desulfobacterota; class Desulfovibrionia; order Desulfovibrionales; family Desulfovibrionaceae; genus Desulfovibrio. The sequence continues at coordinate 44,897 of JAFSVD010000006.1, forward strand.
TCCTGGCCAACGGAAAAGACCGACGGAGCCGTGGGCTACGACTCCGGTTCCGATTGTCACCCCAAGCAGCTTGGCCTTGGTATAGAGAGCCAAGGTGCTTGGATAGCGCCAAAGCCCGAGCGTCTTTTGGGAGAGATAGCTGAGCACATTGGGCAAGGTGAGGCCGCGGGCTATGGCTTTGGCGAGCAAGGGGTGCATTATTCTAAGACCTTGAAATGGACAATTTCGCTTGGGTGGATGCTTGTCTTGATGGTGGCGATCGCCTGATCCATGGCCAGCTGGCTTGTGGCATGGGTCATGAGCACCAAGGGCACTTCGCCATTCTTCTGCGCCTCATGCTGGACAACTTGGGACATGCTGATGCCTTGTTCAGCCATGGCACCGGCGATATCACGCAAGACCCCCGGGGCATCGGCGACCATGACGCGCACATAGTAGCGCGCCTTCCATTGATCCGCCGAGACAAGGGAGGCCTTGGGCAGATCCTGGGCAAAGCCCGTATTGTTGGGGTATTCACAGCGGGCAACAGCGAGAAGGTCAGCCAAGACAGCGCTCGCGGTCGGAAGATCCCCAGCCCCTCTGCCATGGAAGAAGAGGGAACCCGCGGCATCGGCCTTGATGTGGATGGCGTTGAAGGAGCCATCCACCCGCGCCAAGAGGAAGGAATGGGGAACGAGCGCCGGAAAAACGCCCGCTTCAACCAAGGGATTGCCGTTGGCATCAACCTCCATGGTGTTGCGCGCTTGCCCGAGAAGCTTGATGTGGTAGCCCAGCTGGTTGGCGAGGGCGATGTCGAGGGCTGCGATATTGCGTATGCCTTGGATGGGGAGCTTCTGGTAGTCGTAGTGGAGCCCAAAGGAGAGGCGAAGCAGCAAGATAAGCTTGTGGGCGCAGTCAAAGCCGTCGATGTCGAGCGATGGGTCGGCTTCGGCATAGCCCATCTTGGTTGCGTCTGTGAGCGCTGTGGCAAAGTCGAGATTGTTGGCCGTCATTTGCGAAAGGATGTAGTTGCTCGTGCCGTTTAAAATGCCCACAAGGGATGTGATATGGTTGGCAGCAAGGCTTTCCTTGAGCGCTTGGACAATGGGAATGGCACCGGCAACACTCGCTTCGTAGCGGAGGATGCGATCTTGTTCCTTGGCCTTTTGGAATAAGGGCAGCCCTTCTTCAGCCAAAAGCGCCTTGTTGGCAGTGACAATGTGTTTGCCGTGATCCAAGCCCCGCTCAATGAGCTTTTTCGCGGTATCCTTGCCGCCGATAACCTCAACTAGGGCATCGATGTCAGGATCGTCGGTGAGTTTGGTGTAATCGTCGGTGAGTTCGAGAGAAGCCGGACAATCGCGTTTTTTGGCCAGGTTGTGGACAAGCACGCGCTTGACTGTGATTTTTCGACCGGTACGGCGTTCAATGATATCGGCATTGGCGGACAAGAGTCGGATAAGGCCTCCGCCGACGGTGCCAAGACCGGCTAAACCGATGCAGAGGGTGTTTGGTTTGGGCATGGGGGATCCTTTAGCCATGGTTGCGCAGAGACAAAAGCGCTGAACCTACGCGCTCAAAGGCGGCGAGAAGGGCAGCATCATCAACGGCATAGGAGAAGCGGATGCAGTTGTCGTCGCCAAAGGCTGCTCCGGGCACCAAGGCAACGTGGGCATGGTCAAGAAGGTAGCTGCACAAGGCCGTTGAATCGGGAATACGGTCAGAATAATAGGCGTGGACATCGGCAAAAAGATAGAAGGCACCGTCAGGCTTTGGACAGATCACATCAGGCCAGGTTTGGACAATGGCATAGGCGAGATCGCGGCGCCGCACATAGGCTTTGCGCATCTCTTCAATACAGTCTCTGGAGCCTGTGAGGGCGGCAAGAGCGGCTTTCTGGGTGATGGAGCAGATATTGGATGTGCAGTGTCCCATCAAGGCAGCCATTTTTTTGATGCAGTCAGGATGGGTTGCCAAAAAGCCCATGCGCCATCCGGTCATGGCAAAGCTTTTGGAAAGGCCGTTGGCAATGGCAATATTGTCTGGTTTTTTGGCAAACCAGGGAAGCGCACTCGCGTTCTTTGTGCCTGTATAGACGAGCTGCTCATAAATCTCATCAGAGAGCACGATGAGATCGTGATCGATCGCCCACTCGATGAGAGCGTCCAATTCCTTCGCTGTATACACTGAGCCGGTCGGATTACTGGGTGAATTGAGAACAAGGATGCGGGTTTTTGGGGTGAGCTTTGGATCCAGCATGGCCGGAGTCACTTTGAAGGCATCCTGCGCCTTGGTCGGAATAAAGACAGGCTCTCCGCCAGCCAATTGCACCATGTCAGGATAGCTCAGCCAATAGGGGGAGGGAATGAGGACTTGATCGCCGGGATTTACCGTTGCCTGGAAAAAGGTGTAGAGGCAGTGTTTGCCCCCAGCCCCAACCACAATGGCTTCAGCGGGAACGCGTACCCCGTGCTCGCTGGCAAAGTAGTCGGCACAGGCTTGGCGCAGTTCGGGAATACCAGCAACAGCGGTGTAGCGGGTAAATCCCTGGTCGATGGCATCCTTGGCCGCTTGGCAGATATGAGCTGGGGTTGGAAAATCGGGTTCCCCGACAGCCAGGCTTTGAATGGCAATACCCTGCTTGCGCATAGCCAGTGCTTTGCTGTTGATGCTGAGGGTAACTGATGGGGTTATAGCTGAAACGCGGTCAGAAACTCGCATGGCACGCTCCTTGGCAAAAACGGGACGCCATTTGGTTATATCCATGACAAATGTCGGCAA
>JAFSVD010000045.1 GCA_017450275.1 Desulfovibrio sp.
CGCTCACGGGTCAACGGTACTTTGCGGTTTTCAGAGCGCAAGACTTGAAGATTGAGACCATACAGCCCGCATTTCACCGTCGAAGAAAAATCCTAGTGCCCCCTGAAAGGTGCATTCTACCGTAGGGGTGTGAGCGGATACGTAAGGAGATGGCATGGGCAAAGAGTATGCACTTCCAATCGGGCTTTTTGATTCTGGCATGGGAGGTCTGACGGTTTTTTCCGCGCTTTCAGCAGCGCTTCCCAACGAGGATCTCCTCTATCTGGGGGATACGGCTCGTCTGCCCTATGGCACCAAAAGTCAAGATACTATTATTCGCTATACCCTGAAAGCAGCCCAGGAGCTCGTTGACAGGGGGGTGAAGATGCTGGTCTTGGCCTGTAACACCGCAACCGCCAACGCCCTCCCCCATCTGCAGGCGCGCTTTGCGCCCTTGCCGGTTCTTGGGGTGGTTGAGCCCGGTGCCATGGCTGCTGTTGCCTTGAGCAAGAACAATCGCATCCTTGTTCTTGCCACCGAGGCCACGATCAAAAGCGGGGTCTATGTCAAGGCGATCCATGCCTTAAACCCCAAGGCGCAGACGCTGCAAAAAGCCTGCACCCTCTTTGTGCCCATGGCCGAAGAAGGTTTGATGGAGGGGCACTTGGTTGAAGAGGTGGCCAGATACTATCTGGCCGATATCTTAGCCGGAACGGAGCGTCCCGACACCATGATCCTTGGCTGCACCCATTTTCCCTTGCTCAAAAAATCCCTGGAGCGGGTGGTTGGACCTGCTATCGCGGTGGTGGATCCTGCGGCAACGGTTGCCGCGTGCGTGAGCAAGGAGCTCGCCCGGCATTGTCTTTTAAACCAGCATCCCCATACGCCGATCTACCATTGGATGACGACTGATAACAGAGAGCGTTTTGCACGAACAGGCAGCCTTTTTGTGGGACATCCCCTGGCTGTCGATGCCATTGAACTGATTGATTTGACGTAATCGCAGGCGGCTTTGACCGCGTGCATGGTTAGGAAACCGTGAGGGGAACACGCTCATAACGACTGCGTGAATCCCTGTGTTCTGTACTTTGGGAGTAGAACAATGACAAAATCCGAACTTATTGACAAGATTACCGCAAAAGTCAATGTCCTTGCTAAAAAAGCTGATGCCGATGTCGCCTTAAACACGATTTTGGATGAGCTGCGAGGAAGTCTCATCGCCGGCGAATCGGTGCTCTTAACGGGCTTTGGTACCTTCAAGGTCATTGAGCGAGCCGAACGCAAAGGCCATAACCCCAAAACCCATGAGCCCATAACCATACCCGCCAAGCGGGTGGCCAAATTTATCCCGGCAAAGTCCTTGAAAAAAGCGATCAATTGATCATGGACGTAAAAGCGGAATTCTCGATGAATCCCGCTTTTGCGTTTTAGGCAAAACGCATTTCAATGGGCTTTTTGCAGATTTCTTCATAGGACTTGATGGCATCGTCGATATTTTTGTAGAAAATAAGCTCCCCCTTGTTTAAAACACCCGCGGCATTGCAATGCGCCTTGATGGTGCCGATATTGTGGGAGACAACGATGAGGGTTGCGTGTTTCTTGCGTTCTTCGAAGATCGTATTGCACTTTCTGCGGAAGGCGGCATCGCCCACAGCGGACACTTCATCGATCAGATAATAGTCAAAACCAATCGCCATGCTCAGGCCAAAGGCGAGTTTGGCGGCCATGCCGGAAGAGTAGTTTTTGATGGGCATATCCATGTATTTGCCCAATTCGGAAAAATCTTCGACAAAGTCGGTCACCTGTTTGATATCTGCCCCGTAGATGCGGCAGACAAAGTGGAGATTGGTGCGGCCGGAGAGTTTGTTGTTGAAGCAGCCGGAAAAGCCGATAGGCCAAGAAATGCGGCTGGTTCGTTCCACATAGCCGGAATCAGGGATGGTTGCGCCGCCGATAATGCGCACAAGGGTGGATTTGCCGCACCCATTGCGTCCCAGGATGCCGATATTGACACCGGGAATAAAATCGGCATTGACGTGGTCGAGAATAATTCTCCGCTGTTTGCCAATCGTATAGCATTTTGAAACATCGACCAGGCGAATCATGGATGATCCTTTGGGTATAAGGGGATATGGGCGTTGTACGCGTTTCTTGATTGGATGAAAAGATGGTGAGTGTGCTATGGATGCGGAGTGGAAGAGGTGGAAGCGGCGCGGCCAGTGGATAGCGCGTCTTGGGATCATAAGCGCGTTCTTTTTTGCCTTGGCTGTCTGTGCTTTGCTGGATGGTGTGCAAAGCCTTGTTCGAACCGAGACCAACGAAATCCGCATGCTCGCAGGAGGACGGGAAGGACTTGCAGGGCCGTGCCCCTTTCAAAGTCCTGTGCCAAGTGATCTCACTGTCTCAATCCCCAAGGATGCGCCTCTAACCTTTCGTCTGGAAGGCTTTTTTGCCGGCTATCTCATTGGCAACGGGATGTGGCGGGGCGAGCTTGTGTGCGCAGACAAGGCCACAACAGCCACCTATACGGTTGTGGCTTCGTTTCGGGGAATGCTGGAAGGGCAGCGCTTTCTTGTGCGGGTTTTTGCCGATCAAGCGGCCTACAATGAGGCTTCGCCCTCTTGGACGCTTTCGCTCCTTGGGATCTATCCCTTTGTGCTGGCAGCGGTTTTGGGCGGCTTGGCCTTGGCCTTTGCGGCAGTCACTGGGTATTTCGCGCAAAAAAATACCGCAACGCTTATGTCGTTGGGGGCTGCGGAAATTTTTCGAACCCAACGCCTTGAAGAGGGTGTCTTTGTGTGGTGTTCTGCTTTGGGGGAGAAACTCTCTCCTGGATCCAAACGCCTCATACTCACAAGCGAGGGGACTCCCATCGGAGAGGCCACCTTTGTTGCCATGACAAAGGGCACTGTTTGCCAATTTGTCACAAAGACGCTTTCTGTACGCCATGGCTGTCTTGTTTTGATAGCCAAGCCTTTGGAAACACCAAGTCCAGACGGGGCGTAACAGTGCATGGAAGAACTATGGCCGTGAGTTTCACGGTGACTCTGAAGATGCTTTGGCCGTGCACACCTTGGGGTGAAACCGGCCGCCGTACAGCATAACAGCAAGCTTGCTTAGGCTTTGGTGCCTTTAATCAGGTTTGCATAAGATTCGTAGGACGGTTTGCTATGCCGAACTATTTGGAATGGTCAAGAGCCTATACAGGCCGCATTCAGGAAGAGGATGCGCACAAACGCCAGGCAAAAGCCCAGGCTTTGGGAGATCGTCTGCACAAAGAAATGGCTGAAGGCATTCTGCCGTTTCTCACCATGCCGTATCGGAAGCGCATGGAAGAAGATCTCGCAAGGGTTTTGCCTGTTGCACAAAACTACCGTCACATGCTTTTGCTTGGCATTGGGGGCTCAGCGCTTGGATGTCGCGCCATCCAGCATGCCTTTGCTCCTGGCCAGGATCTGCCCAACCATACCGGTCCCTCTGTCTGGGTGGTTGACAATGTGTGTGCCGAGCAGCTGGAAGCCTTGCTCGGATCGCTTTCGCCCAAGGAAACCATTGTTGTCACCATCTCGAAATCCGGTGGCACCATCGAAACGCTTTCCCAGTATTTTTTGGTGAAGCAGTGGCTGAAAGAGGCTCTGGGCGATGCCTGGCATAGGCAGATGATTGTTGTGACCGATCTTGTCAAAGGCTATCTTCGGGATGAGGCAAAGAGATTGGGTCTTGCCTCGATGGAGGTGCCCGACTATTTGGGCGGTCGCTATTCGGCGCTTTCAGCGGTTGGTCTTTTGCCAGCAGCCTATTTGGGCGTTGACTGGAAAGGCCTGATCGATGGGGCGGCCTCTGTGGCCAAACCCCTGGTTGACAATCCCGCAAGCATTGCAACGCATCCTGCCTTTGCGCTCGCATCCTGGGCAGACGCCTTGATGGAGCGCGACTACAGCCAGCTCATCTTTTTCTCCTATATTCCCAAATGGGCTGTGTATGGACCATGGTTTGCGCAATTGTGGGCGGAAAGTCTGGGCAAGGGCGGCAAGGGTTCGCAGCCCATTCCCGCGACAGGGGTCACGGACCAGCATTCGATCAACCAGATGTTTTTGGATGGCCGAAGAGATAAGGCCTGTCTCTTTGTGACCAGCCAGAACAATCCCAAGGGACGCGCCTTTGGCGATGACCTGCCTGAAAAGTGGTCGTGGCTGCGTCCGCACGCTTTTGGCGATCTCTTGGAAGCCGAAGCCCTTGGCACCAAGATGGCGCTTTGCCAATCCAAGGTGCCCTTGGTTGAACTGTCCATGGCAGACAGCGATGCCTACGCTGCGGGTGCCATGATGCTCTTGCTCGAGGCCACAACAGTCTTTACCGGCTGGCTGATGGGGATCAATCCTGTGGATCAGCCCGCTGTTGAGCTTGGCAAACGCCTGGCCAATTGCCGCCTGGGAGCCACAGGCTATACCCAGGAGGAAGCGGATTTGGCGGCCTTCTTTGCGACAAAAAAGGTCGAACAGCCGTTTTAGCGTGTAGCAGATTCCATGCCATTGCGAGGCGTTTTTTGCCAAACAAGGCGGATTGGAGGCTGAGGGAAAAACGACCACAATTCGTTTTTCCCTCAGCCCACGACCTTTGCCGATTTCCTTGCAGGGCTTTTCGATGCCAACTTCCCATGTAGCGACAAAAGACAGGATCGTAGAAAAGAAAGCGAGTGTGCCCGAACACACCCTCTCTTTGAGTTATGCGAGGCCGCTTTCGTGGTTTTCCTTGATTATTATTTTGTTCACCAGCCTCGGTCTTTCCTTTTTTATTTCCCATTCTGCCCAGGAGACGCTGCTCACCAAGCAAAAGGAATTTGCGCGTCTTATGGTCAATAATTTAAACAATCAGATTTTTCGGCGCTTCGCCCTGCCAACGATTTTGGCAAGGGGGCGCATTGCGCTGCGTCAGCCAACCCAATACGAGCATTTGGATCGGGTTGTGCAATCGGTGATAGAGGGTTTGCCTGTTGCCAAACTGCGCATCTACGATTTTTCCTATCTTGTGGCCTATTCCACAAGCGTGGAAGATTTGGGCAGAGCAGGCTTGGCCCATCCCCGTATCGAGGCTATTTTGCACGGCGCTGAGCCGATTTCAGAGATCATTGCGAGTTTTCCCTCCTGGCAGGCGCCATTTCGGCTCCCGCTCAAACCAGGCACCTTTTTGCTCCGCGTCCTAGCTCCTCTTCGCGGGGAGCCCTTGCCTGGGCGGGATGATGTGCCCATCATGGGCGCCATTGAATTGACCCAGGATATCACCGAAGACTACGAACGGGTGCTTGCCTTCCAGGGCATTATTGTTGTCATGTGCCTGCTCTCCTCTGTGATTCTCTTCGCGCTCATGCTTGTGCTCATCCATCGCTCGGAGCGGATATTGCATGAGCGCATGCAGAAAAACCGCTTGCTCGAAAACGAGCTCCACAGCAACGAGAGGCTGGCCAGCATGGGGCGCGTGGTTGCAAGCATTGCCCACGAAATCAGGAATCCGCTGGGCATTATTCGCTCAAGCGCGGAGCTTTTGCAGCGCAGAGCCAATGGGCAGGATAAAGGCACCATCCGTCTGCTCAAAGCCATTTACGATGAGACCCTCAGGCTCTCCCAAACGGTCAACGATTTTCTCGACTACGCCCGTCCCAAAAAGCCGCGGCAAACGATCTTGGACATCAACACGGTCTTGGATCAGGTCTTGGGCTTTTTAGAGGGAGCGCTCAAAGCCCAGGGGATTGTTGTGCACAGGGAGACCGCGCCCAATCTTTTGACTGTGGGCGATGCCGATCTTTTGTACCGAGCTTTCTACAATATTGTTGTCAACGCCCAGCAGGCAATCGAGGGCTCTGGCTCCATCACCATCACATCAATTGAGGCGCAACAGGGCATGCTCTGTATTTGCTGTATGGATTCAGGTCCTGGTTTTGCCGAAGACGCCCTTGCCCATATTATGGATCCTTTTTATACCACCAAGGACGGAGGCACAGGGCTTGGGCTTCCGATTGTCAAATCCATTATCGAAAGTCATGAGGGACGCATTGTTTGCGAAAACGGCGAACAGGGCGCCTGTATCCGGGTTTTTTTGCGCAGTGCTGTGGATGCGAAAGAAATTCCTGAGCAGGCCTTTGCCAAGATCTAGCAGAGTGTGAGGCGCAAAGCCAGTGAGTCGGAAAATCCATGGAAAAAAACGCGCATATTCTTGTTATCGACGATGAGAAAAACTATCTCTTGGTGCTCCAGACCCTTTTGGAGGACGCAGGCTATACTGTGACCGCCTTAAACGATCCTGAGATCGCGCTGACCTTTTTGTGGGAAAGCGAAGTCGATGTGGTTATCACCGACATGAAGATGCCCAAGGTCAGCGGTCGGGAGGTGCTTGAGCAGATCAAGAAATCGTGGCCGCATGTGCCTGTTGTCATCATGACCGCCTTTGGGTCCATCGAAAGCGCGGTTGAGGTGATGAAATACGGCGCCTTTGACTACATCACCAAGCCCTTTTCAAACGACGAGCTTTTGCTTTCTGTCCACAATGCGGTCGAGCTCTCCTACGCCCATCAGCAATACCATACCCTGCAGCAGGAACTCGAAGACCGCTACAATTTGCACAATATCATCGGCAGCAGCCGAGCCATTCGCAATGTTATGGCCTTGGTTGACCGGGCTGCGCCCAGAAAATCCTCTGTCTTGGTTTCGGGTGAAAACGGCACAGGCAAAGAGCTTGTGGCACGAGCCATCCACTATGCCAGTCCCAGAAAGGATAAACCCTTTGTGTCGGTCAATTGCATGGCGCTCTCCCCAGCTGCGCTTGAGAGTGAACTCTTTGGCTTTGAAGAAGGCTCGAGCGGCGGGGCGGTTGCCTTGCGGCGGGGGCGTGTGGAGAAGGCCAACGGCGGCACCTTGTTCTTGGACGAGATCTCGGAAGTCCCCTTGGAGATCCAGGTCAAATTGGTGCAACTTGTGTGCGAACGCACCTTTGAGCGCATCGGCGGGGAAGAAGGTATTTTTGCCGACATCCGTCTTGTTGCTGCCACAACGCGGGATCTCGCGACCTTGGTGGAGGAAAAGAAATTTCTGGTGGATCTCTACTATTTGCTCAATGTTGTCCAGATTCCGCTGCCGCCCTTGCGGGAGAGGCGCGAAGACATTCCGCTCTTGGTTGCCCACTATGTGGAGAAAATCTGCCAGGAAAACAATATGCCCAAGAAGACCTTCAGCTCAAAGGCCTTGCGCTATCTCTCAGGCTACGAATGGCCGGGCAATATTCGGCAATTGGAAAATGTGGTGGAAAGCTGTCTGGTCTTAGGTCCTGCTGTCATCGATGTCGATGAATTGCCAGCAGAGATCTTGGATGAGGAGATGCAGTTTACGAGCGCTGTGGATCTTTTGCCCTTTCCGCTCGATCTGGTCGATACCCTTGAGAAGATCGAGGCAGCTTTGGTGCGGCGAGCGCTTGTTCGGGCGGATTTTGTGCAGGTGAAGGCCGCGGAATACCTGGGTATTTCAAAAAGTCTTTTTCAGTACAAGCTCAAAAAATACAAGATCAGCGGCCATTAGCCCAAAAAAAAACTCTCCGAAGAGAGTTTTTTTTTGGGCTATTTTGTTTTGCTCAGAATCACCGTGGCATCGGGGTGCGCCTGTCGCAGTGCCTCTTGCATGGTGCAGGCATCGGAAAAGGCCTTGTAGGGGCCAGCCTTGGCAGCGCCCTTGGCTGCGGTGTATTGGACGTAGAAGGCGTGTTGCTTTTTAAGGGGTTTGCCGTCTGCATCACAGACGATTTCCAGATTGACGTCGCCAACCCCTTTTTTCCGCAAGCCCAACTGTGTGGCTGCTGCGTAGGAGAGGTCGATGATGCGTCCGGCCACATAGGGACCTCTGTCGGTCACACAGACCATGACGCTTTTGCCATCCTCTTGGGCTGTCACCTTCACGATCGTGCCGATGGGCAAGGTTCTGTGCGCCGCGGTGAAGGTGTACATATCGTATCTGAGGCCGCTCGCTGTTGGGCCTCCGTGGAAGTCATGCCCGTACCATGAGGCTTTGCCAGCCAGCTCCTCGACCCATTGTTTGGAACTGGCGTGGAAGGGGACATTGGAGACTTTGACGCTTTGTGGGTCGATGCGCTGCAAACGGTGTTTCCGATAATAGCTGGCAAGCGCGTGTTTTTTTTCGGAAGCAGCTAAACGGTTTTTGCGAAGCAGGGTTAAGCGTTTGCGTTCTGAAAGCCTGAAAGATCTGTCGCTCAAGGATCGATTGGACTCGCGATAGCGTTTGGGATGGGTACGATCACTGTAGAAGCGTTCGCGGATGCGCTTTGCCTGAAGCATGCGGTCACGATGGTTTTTACTGGATCTCCTCTCAAGCGCTTTGTCGTTTTTTTTCTGTTTGCGAAGATGGGCTTTGTCGTGTTTTTGTTTGTGATCGAGAGCCACTTTTTTGTGGCGTTTGCTTTGTTCAGCGGCATCCGATCGTTTTTGTATATGCGAAGGCCGCGTCTTCTCTGCGATCGATTTGGCCTTTTTGTTGTGGTCACGGTTTTTGTGTTTGTCGTATTGTTTGAACTGGACAAGCTCTTTTTTGGTTGTGCCGGAATGCTTGGCAGCGAGAGCAAAAGGCGCCTGGAACACAAGAGAAAACGAGAGAAGCAGAAAACAGAGCAGTTTCATTCAGTTTCCTTTTTTTTTGCCCCTTTCTTAAGAAAATGTATGAAGGTAGAAGGTTGAAGAAAGAGAAAGGGAGTTGGTCGAAAATGCCTAAGGAAGTCCTTACGCATTCAAGCCCGTTCCTCTGTCAAAAAGGAGACAGGAACACACAATCCCACGGAAGCCGTGGAGAACAGATCTTTTACACCGTTTGGGAACAAAAATCAAATCAGGCATTTTTTGTCGATTGGGCAAAAAAAAAACCGCCCAAAGCGGGCGGTGGAGGGGAAAAGCCTTGGCTCAGATGGCAAGGGTTTTCGTAAAGCTCGCGACAAGGGTGTCGACGGGAAGGCGAAAGAGCGTCTTCCCCTTCGCTGAAACAGAGAAGGTGGGGTCTTTTTCAACCACCCCTATGGGGGCAACAAGGTGTTCCATGGCGAGAATATCCATCACCCGCTTGGCCTCTGGGCGCACGGTGACAACAATTCTGCTCGCCGATTCCCCAAAAAGCAGCTCGCATTCGTTCATGGGTTCAAAACAGGGCACCTGATCCAGGATAAGCGATGCCCCAAGGCGGCCGCCGATACACATTTCAGCGATACACACACCAAGACCGCCGTCTGAGCAGTCGTGGCAGGCGGTTGGGATGCGTTGGCGGATCAGGGAATGGAGGGCTCGGTAGCGAGGAAGGGCTGTTTGGGCATCGACAAAGGGGATGCGTTTTGAATCAAGACCGAGCAATTTGGCGGCTTCGCTTCCGCCAAATTCACGCCAGCTTCCTCCCAGGATATAGATGAGATCGCCCGCTTGTTTGAAATCCGAGGTCTGGGTGGCAAGGACATTGGGAATCACACCCAGGCTTGTCAGCAAGACAGTTGGCGGAATGGCGATGCGGGTTGTGCCGTCGATATAGTCGTTTTTCATGGAATCCTTGCCAGAGATGCAGGGCGTTCCATAGGCCAAGGCAAAGTGACGAAGGGCTTTGCAGGCTCTGACCAATTGGGCGAGCTTGTAGTCGCCGTCGGGATTTTTTTCGCTTTGAATGGGGTCGCACCAGCAGAAATTATCCACCAAGGCCAGCGCATCCGGGCTTGCGCCCACGCAGACCGCGTTGCGGATGGCTTCGTCCATGGCGTTTGCCACCATCCAATAGGTGTCGTAGTCGCTCCATTTGGGACAGATGCCGTGGGCAATGACAAGGCCTGCGTCGGATTCGAGCACAGGGCGCACAACCGCTGCGTCGGAGGGAGCATCCTCGCACACGCCAACCAAGGGCTTGATGACGCTTCCGCCTTTCACCTCATGGTCGTATTGGCGGATGATGGCTTCTTTGGAGCAGATGGCAAGACTCCCCAAGAGCTGCACAAGGATATCCCCACAATCCGCTGCTTGTGGCCGTTCATCCTTGTGTTTGGGGGGCGTCCAGGTGGCTCCAAGGTGCATGGTTGGAACCCCTTCGTGCATAAAGGCCATGTCCAAGCGGGCAATGGGTTTCCCGGCATAGGTCACAAGGAAATAGCCTGAATCGGTGAAATGGCCAAGCGGGGTTGCCTGCACATCCATGTGTTTGGCCAGAGCGAGAAATTCCTCGAGACGATCCTTGGGCACAGCGATAGTCATGCGCTCTTGCGCTTCGGAGAGCAGAATTTCCCAGGGGCGTAAGCCGTCGTATTTGAGGGGGGCACAGGCGATATCGAGTTCGCAGCCACCCGTATCTTGCGCCATTTCGCCAACAGAAGAAGAAAGGCCGCCTGCGCCGTTGTCGGTAATAGCCGTATAGAGGCCTAAATCCCTTGCACGGATAAGGCAATCGTACATCTTGCGTTGGGTGATGGGGTCGCCGATTTGCACAGCGGTTGCCGGGGATCCCTCATGGAGTTCTTCGGAGGAAAAGGTGGCACCGTGGATGCCGTCTTTGCCGATAGAGCCGCCGACCATGACAATGATATCGCCGACCTGGGCTTTTTTAACCCAGCCGGGTTTGCCGTTCACGCTTGTTGGCAAAATACCCACAGTCCCGCAATAGACCAGGGGTTTTCCCAGATAGCGGTCGTCGAAGATGAGGGAGCCATTCACCGTGGGAATGCCCGATTTATTGCCGCCGTGCTCAACCCCTTCGCGCACCCCATCTAAAACGCGTCGTGGATGCAAAAGGCGCGGGGGGATGGCTTTCGCGTAGAAGGGGGAGGCAAAGCAAAAGACATCGGTATTGCAGACAAGTTCAGCGCCCATGCCGGTTCCCATGGGATCGCGGTTCACCCCCACAATGCCTGTCAACGCTCCGCCGTAGGGATCGAGCGCTGAGGGGCTGTTGTGGGTTTCCACCTTAATGCAGGCATCGTAGCTGTTGATAAAGGCGATGACGCCGGCATTGTCGGAAAAAACCGATTTGCAAAAATCGCGATCCCCCATGCGTTCGCGCAAGGTCTTGGTGGTGTCCCGGATGCAGCTTTTATACAAATTGGCAACGGATTCTGTGCGATGGCTTGTTGTGTCGGTATAGGTGATATCAGCCGCAAAGATTTTGTGCTTGCAGTGCTCAGACCAGGTCTGCGCAAGAACCTCCATCTCAACGTCTGTGGGATCCGTTGGCATACCGAGCTTTTTCCGCGCCTCTTGCATGGAGGGGTCTGCGAAATGATCCCGGATCATGGAAAGTTCAGCCACCGACAATGCCCAGGTATTGTCACGACTGAGTTTGGCAAGGCTTTGGTCATCCATCGATCGCAGGGCAATGCTTTCCACCCTCTCGTCCTTGGTGCCCGTGACCTTGGCGGTCTTTGCCGGAAAACCGGGAGTCTGAAGCCAGGTTTCTTGTGGCAGAATCAAAACCCGCTCGATTAAGGGATTGGCGAGCCCGTCCATGGCCATCCGCTTGATGGCGTTTTCATCAAGGGGATGCGCTGGATCCATCCAGATGCGGTACTGGCGGGCGGTATAGACAGAAACCGTCTCTTTGGGAATACCAAGGGCTAAGGCTATGGCCTCTTTGGCGGTTCGGCCTTCGTTGTCAGTCACCCCAGGGCGAAACGCTATTTCAAGCAGCCAGTCGGGATAGGGGGCTTGGCCGAGCAGTTCTTCGACACTCGCCTCTTGCAAAATAGGGTCGTGGAGAATGCCTTGGGCGATGAGGCTCTTTGCCTGCGAAAGCGTGAGACCGTCGATGGTATAGACTTTGTTGACGCGGATTGTTTGGCTTAGAAGCCCAAGATTGTGCGCAAGCCGTTTGGAGAGAGCGCGCCCGCGCATATCGGGAAGGCTTGGTTTGAGACCGGTTACGATACGAACAAGCATGGCTGGCTCCTCACTGTTTTCTGTCGGCAACATAGCGTATCATGGCATTCATGAGCGACCGCTCCCCGTTGTCGGGGAGAGCGTCAAGAGCCTCGCGCGCTTTGGTCAAATAGGTATTGGCAAAATCCCGGGTCGCCTGATCAAAGTGACGGTCGCAAATGATTTGGGTGATGGAAGCAATGGCTTCTTCGGAAAAATCGCCCGCACGGAAATGCCGATCAAAGTCTTCTTGGGCTGACGGTGCAAGGGATTCTCGGTAGAGTCTGATGGGGTAGGTGCATTTGCCCTCACGTAGATCCCCAGCCACGGGTTTTCCGGTTGTTTTGGCAAAATCGAGCGCGTCATCGACCAGCTGGAAGGCCATGCCGATATGTTCGCCAAAGGCAGCAAGGCTCTGTGTGTGGGATGCGGAGGCGTGAGCGGCGATCGCGCCCATCTCGCAGGCACAGCGGATCAAGGCTGCGGTTTTGCCCCGGATGATGGCCAGATAGGTCTCGTTGGGCAAAGTGGGATCGAATTGGCAGTCGAGTTCCGCGATTTCGCCGTTGGCTGTTTCGCTGGTGGCTGTGGAATAGCTGTGGCTTAAGTCTGTATTGTGGAAGGAGGCCACAAGCCTATTGCCGCAGGCCAAGAGCGCATCGCCGGCCAGAATGGTTTTGGTGACCCCAAAAAGGGTGTGGGCGGCTGCTTTGCCGCGCCGCGTCGATGCCGCATCGATGATATCGTCGTGAAGCAAGGTGGCTGCGTGGAGCATCTCAACCGAGACCGCGAGATCGTAGAGGGCTGGATCGTTTGCGCCGCACAGGCGCGCTGCGAGCAACAAAAGAAAGGGGCGGAGGCGTTTGCCACCAGCTGCAAAGATATGGTGGCAAACCGGCGCAACATAGGCAGGCAGCAGGGCTTCTTGCCGAGCCAGAGCCTGATTGATCGTGGGGAGTTCTAGCCCCAGTCTGGTCGTAAGGAGTATGGGTGCCATAGTACGGTTCTCCTACAATATCACGCCACTTTGCCGGTCTTTGCACGTATCACACGTTCTTTTCCCCGTGGACAAGCTTGTTTGAGGCATGAGGCAAAGTGAAAGACAAAAATCAACATGCATGGCATGCCTGCTC
Source organism: Desulfovibrio sp. (assembly GCA_017450275.1). Lineage (GTDB taxonomy): Bacteria > Desulfobacterota > Desulfovibrionia > Desulfovibrionales > Desulfovibrionaceae > Desulfovibrio. The sequence goes on from JAFSVD010000045.1 coordinate 13,036, forward strand.
GTGAGTGAGAAAATTCCTCACGCGATCGCGATATCTCACTTGAAGGAGTCAGACTAAAATGGCACAAAAGTGGCATAAGGGATGTTTTAGGGATAGTTGGAAACAGCGTCCATTCTGAGGGAGGCCATATTACCATTACGGAGGTATATCCAGCCAGGCCAGCCGCTGTCTCAGCAGAACCAGCCTCACACGACCACCTTGATTTCTATTCAATTCACCCATGGCACTCACTGTCCCCAATGCGGTTCAGTCCCCTCTTTGCTTTGAGATCCCCCCTGCAGTGCTCTTTTCAGCCGA
>JAFSVD010000046.1 GCA_017450275.1 Desulfovibrio sp.
AGGAGATTCTCTACAATCATGGCTCGCTAAGCAGGATCTTAGTGATCTTGAAAAGGAAAAAATTTTAAGTTCCTTCCGTCCAATTAAAGCTGTAAGTACACAGGTAAAGACTGGTGTCAAAAAATCGATCAGAATTTTCTGCGATCCCAATAGAATTTTTCCTGGAGCCACATTTCAGTACAAAGGCAAACGTTTTGTTGTGAAAGGAACTCGAAGTAAAATATATTTTCAGGCAGAAGAGGATCCTGGGAAAAAAATCCTTATCAACAAATGCAAGTTGATAGAACACAATGAAGGTCTGGTGTTTTTATAAAACACTATCTATTAAAACCTGCACTTCCAGCAGCACTGTTCGCTGACCACGAATGACGGATTCAGTTTTTCCCCAGCTCCTCAGCCGGAAGATCTACTCTATCGGTTGGATGAGGAACTGGGAATGATCTGCGGTTGTGGATTTTCTACAATGTGAATGAAATAAACCAGAAGGTATAGCATGAAATCCTTTGTATATCTTTGCACCACATTGCTGCTTCTTCTCACAGCAAGCCTTGCCTGTGCTGAAAAGCGCCTCACCTTTGCCACCGGTGGCACCGCAGGGGTGTATTTTCCCCTGGGCGAAGCCATAGCGCAGGGGATCTCCGCAAACAGCAACGGTTTTTTCACTATCACCGTTCAAGTCACTGGCGCCTCAGGTGAAAATCTCCGCCTCATTGAAAACGGTGATGTGGACATGGCCATTGTGCAAAACGACATGGCCAACGCTGCCTTCCACGGCACCCCCCCCTTCAGGGAAAAGCTGACCAACGCCAGAGCCATCGCCCGCCTCTATCCGGAATTTCTCCATGTTGTTGCGAACAAAAACAGCGGCATCCGTACGCTCAACGATTTCAAGGGCAAACGCATCTCCGTGGGTGCCAGAGGAAGCGGCAATGAGCTGAACTGCCGCCAGATCTTCAGCCATTTTGGGCTCACCTATAAAAATATCACCCCCATCTTTCGACCCTATGGCGAAACAGCCGTGCAATTTAAAAATAACCAGCTCGACGGCTTTATCTTCACCATCGGCATCCCCAACCCCGCCATCATCGATATCACAAGCGACCAGGAAGTGACCTTTGTGCCCTTAACCGGATCTGTCATCGACGAGGTGGTGGAAAAATTCCCCTATCTGGTCAAAGACACCATTCCCGCCAATACCTACACAGGCCAAAAGGAGCCTATCCATACCTTGTCCGTGGAGGCGATCTTGGTGGTGAACAAAGACATGACCGAGGAAAACGCCTACAAGCTGACCAAGTTGCTCTTTGAACATCTCCCGACAATAGCCAAGGCGCACGAGAAAGCCAAAGAAATCTCGCTCAAGCATGCCAAAGACGGGATCACCATTCCCTTCCATCCCGGCGCGCTGAAGTATTTAAACGAAGTCGCCAAACACTAAAGCAATCCCCCGACTCCTTCGGGGGATTTTATGCCATGCACGCTCTCCCCTCTCTTCTTTGCTTCGTTTTGTGCTTTGCCACACAAGCACGGGCAGAAGGCCTTCTCACCGTCTTCCACGAGGAAACCCCTGTCTTTTCCCACCCACTTCCTGAAAGAGCCTGCTTTGGGATCCGCTTTCTCCATTCTGTTGCCAAAAGCCCTGTTGAAGAGTGGTTCTGCCGCAACAACACAAAACTCTATCTCGAAAAAACACGGTACCAGGATTTTGGAGCAGGCCTTCCTTTTGCGCCTGGCAAAGGCCAAGAGATGCGCTTTGTCGACAAAAGCATCATCCTCGACCATATCCACACGCCTCTGCCAAGCATCCCCATCCGTGTGGGGCGCATAGCCAAGCACACACTCCTTCTCCCCACCCCCACAGGCATCGAGCGCTATCCTCTGACCGATTTTGCCAAACCCGGCCAGGCACTCACCATCAAGCTCCTTGAGCAGCCCCCCAAGATGACTCCGTAACACCAGCACCGTTCAGTGTGTCTTGTATCCTCAGCGTTTTCTCCATCAATCCTCTCATCTTTCCTTGGATGGGGAATTTTTACCAAATAAAAAAATTTAACTCTGACTTGTTTTTATTTATTATCTTTATCAAAAGCCCGCATTCTTGCGGAAGTGATGCGTCCAGCAAATGTCTCAATAAATAAACCATAATCTTCATCTGGAGAATCGTAGTCCTCTATAAAAACAAAAAGATCATCACAATCAATAAGTCTACCTGGTTTTGCTTTGAATCGTTTTTTCAAAATTCGCAATGTTTCCAATTTTATTTTAAAGTAGTCTATATATTCAAATCTTGATGGCATCACATCAAAGACAGCATCTGACGAATAATGAAAATCTTTATCCAAATACGGTTCAATAATAGAGGCATCAAAATTATTCCATGCATCTACATATAATTGTAGAAGTTGATTCCTATTCAATTCTACTGGTAACATAAATTTTTTTTCATCAGGAATGAGGTTTATAGGATAAAATTTAAAAAAATACTCTGCGCCACATATTGCTTGCATGCCAGTTGGAGTGTCTTCACAAAATGCTGATGCCAGTATGAGACGAGGTATTTCACCTTCTTCATAATAACGCTTGAGAAGTTCAAAAGAATCGAAAACACAAGAACGTAGATCAAATTTTGGCTGATAGAGAACCTTTATATTTATCGTCAACCAATCTCTAATAAGTGACATGTCAATATCAGATGACAATAGTTTTATATTTTCACCAGACATTTTGTATTCTTCATAAAGAACTTCAACAGCAAAAGCTTGCAGCTCTTCTTGCGTCATTATCTGCCCTTCTCTATCTGGAGGACATTTATGCTTAAATGTAATTGGCTTACCACCATCACAAAGAACCATCTCCATATACTTTCTCCATGTTAAAAAAACGTATAAATATAAATTTACTTCACCGTCTGCTGGAAATTCAGGTAAACACAGCACCATGGACGCTACCATACGTGATAGACTGCCCAGAGCTACCAGCTTGGCATCACCGATAGGGGGAACGGGTAAGAATCTTGCCTTACCCTGTCTGCCACACTTCATGTAAACCCGCATCCGCTCCAGGGCTCGGTGCGCGTCAAATGCACTGTGAGTCTATGATATGAGGTGAAAGCCTGAAAGCGACTCCTCTTCCCTGCCCACTCAATCGGCTGGCAATTGCTTGGCGCGTTTTCGATCCATGGCATCCAAAAGCGCCTTGCCAAAGGCCAAAGCCTCTTCGAGCTCATAGACCACAAAATCACGCCCCAAAAAGTCGAGGATCCCTGTGCGTTGTAAAACACCCCGCACAGAAGGCGTGTCCGCCACAAGGATGACGGGCTTTCCCTTGGAAATACATCGCTCAATAAACTGTGCAAGACCGTGGGCGCCTGTGGCATCGATCCAAAATACCCTGTTTAAATGGATGGTGACCAGCCGTGCCTGGGTCTGTTCTTCCTTTCGCAAATGCTCTTCCATGGCGGTGATGGCGCCAAAAAACAAGGTGCCTTCCAAAAAATAGATGGCATTGTCTTTGTGCCAGCTCTCAGGATGCTTGGCCAGCAAAGGATCATCGGCTGTCAGATGACGAACCCGTGGATGGGCTGTCTTGCGGATAAAGAGCAAGAGCGAAAGCACAACGCCGATAAAGACCGCGATTTCCAGATCAAAGATCAGGGTGGCAAGGATGGTGATGCACAAGACAATGCGGTCGGTTGTGGTTGCGGTATACACTAAGCGGATATTGTCGACATTGATCATGCTGCGGGCAATGCACACCAAGATACCACTCAGCGCTGGCAAAGGAATCTGCCCAACCGCTTGCGCGCACACGGCCAAGAGCGGAATGACCAAAAGCCCTGAAAACACCGTGCCAAAGCGCGTCTGTCCGCCTGCGGACACAATGAGACTTGAGCGCGTCATGGATCCCGCTCCAGGAATACCTGAGCTTATGCCTGCGACGATATTGCCAAGCCCCTGCCCAATCAATTCCTGACTGCCGTGAAAGGTATCGCCCTTGATGGGGGCGAGCTGTTTGCCAATCGCTAAGGATTCCACCGAAGCCAATACAGCTAAGGCCATGGCTGGCATACACAAATCGCGCAAGAGCCCAAAATCAAGAGAGGGCAGATGCGCCAGAGGGGGAATGATGGTGTCGATAGAGCCAACCAAGGGCACGCCATGGCTTTTGGCATTGAGCAGGATACTGATGATTGTGACACAGAGAAGCGAGGCCAAGGCCGCTGGAAAACGCCGATGGATGCGCTGAAAACACACAACCAGCACAATGGTTCCCACAGCAAGCCCCACATGCCACGGATTTGCCGAAAGACAATTCCTCACAGCGTCAAAGACCTGCACAAAAAAGCCCCGTGGAGCAGGACCTTCGAGCCCCAAGATCGTGTGGAGCTGACCGGCTACGATCAAAAGCGCTGCTCCTGTGCCAAAGGCCACCATGACAGAGTGTGAAATAAAATTGGCCAATTCTCCGAGCCTGGCCAAACCAAAGCCAAGCTGAATGACCCCACAGTAGATGGTGAGCAAAAAGACATAGCCCATGCGCGTATCCATCGGCATGTCGGCAATAGCTATCCCCCCAATGCTCACGGTTGCGAGCGTAGAAAAAAGCAACATGGACACCGAATTGGTGGGGCCTGCTGCGAGATAACGGGAAGAGCCAAACAAGGCAGCCACGACAACCGGCAAGATGCAGGCGTAGATGCCGTATTGGGGATGAAGACCAGCGATAATGGCATAGGCCATGGCCTGAGGCACAGCCATAGGCGTTACACTCACAGCAGCCCAAAGATCGCGGCGGAAGCTGGCAAGGGAATAGTTTTTGAGCGAAGCCAGAAAGGGGAAGGCACTGATAACCACACAAACTCCTTGAACAAAAAAAAGACAGTATTTCATTGTGAAATACTGTCTTTTACAAAATGGTGCGCCCGGAGAGACTCGAACTCCCAACCTACAGGTTCGTAGCCTGTTGCTCTATCCAATTGAGCCACGAGCGCGTTATTTTTTCTCAGAAATCGTAGTTTACGCCAAGACTTCTGATAAACACGCAGTCGATCTCGTTGTCGACGATCAAACTGAAAGAATTGATGGTGCGCCCGGAGAGACTCGAACTCCCAACCTACAGGTTCGTAGCCTGTTGCTCTATCCAATTGAGCCACGAGCGCAGTTGTACTTTCTTTTATGAGGTCATGCAGGCTTTGTCAAGCACGCACAACTATTACGAATTCTTTGCCTGGGCGTTGACAGCGCGTGCCAAACGAGAAATCTTTCTGGCTGCCTTTCTCCAATGGATGGCGCCCTTTTGGGCTGCCTTGGACAAGACGGATGTTGCAGAAACAAGTTTCTGTTCTGCCAGAGCGTGATCTTCCCCACGAACTGCTGCTTGCACAGCCTTGACGGCATTCTTAACGCGTGTCCGATTGGAACGATTTCTCGCTTGATGCACAAGGCTTTGTTTATGCCGTTTCAAGGCTGATTTATGATTGGCCACACCCAACCTCCACAAACTGTTGTAAGCTAAATCCTTGGGTGCGGCATGCACCCCTTGGAACGAATTGGCTTGTACCAAAGCGACCACGCCTTGTCAAGCGTTATATCTGCAGACAGGAAACTTGACAAATTCTGCCGTAGAACGAATGCAAGATATTGAGAAGCGCCATACGGTTGGCGGTGATTTGTTCATCTTCGCTTATGACCATGACCTTTTCAAAAAAGGCATCCACCGGCGCGCGGAAGGTGGGCAAAAGCGCCAAGAGCATGGGATAATCGGTGCTCGTCGTGTACTCGCGTAAAACCGCAAGCGCGTTGGCGAGATCTTTCTCAGCGTCTTCCTGAAGAAGAGCAGCCGAAAAGGGCGTATCGATGGTTTTTTTCTGCAAAATATTGGCAATGCGTTTCAAAATCTGCACCGAGGGCACATAGGCCACGCTCTCGGTAAAGGCATGGAGCGCATGCAGGCGTGCCAAAAGATCGGGAATAGAGTCAAAGCCAGCTCGCATGCAGGCTTCGATCTCGATGGTGGGATACTGCCCTTGTAAATAGTTGGAGAGACGTCCTCCCACAAAGTCGAGAACCATGGCAAGGGCTTTTTCGGCAGAGACTTTCCAGGTACAGCCCGTATAGAGCGACTGCGCTTTGGCAAAGACCTTGGCAAGGGAAAGCGACCAGCCGTATTCGGCAAGAACGCGTATAATACCAAGCGCTGCTCTGCGCAAGGCAAAGGGATCGGCGGCACCAGTTGGTATTTTCTTGATCCCGAAGCAGCCGATCAAGGTGTCGAATTTGTCGGCAAGAGAGAGAATAGCTCCCAGTTCTGTTTTGGGAAGAGCGGTCTCAGGTCCTGCTGGCAAATACTGCTCTTTCAAGGCGTTTGCCACCATGGGGTCTTCGCCAAAGACCTCGGCATAGATGCCCCCCATGATCCCCTGCAAGGTGTCGAATTCGCCGACCATGCCACTCACGAGATCGGCTTTTGACAGCAATCCCGCCCGCTCAGCCAAGGGCAGAAGCTCCTTCTTTTCAGGGAAAAGCTCCGTCGCAATAAAGGAGGCCAAGGGCGCGAGCCGACGTGTCTTATCGCCCATGGTGCCAAGACCAGCGACAAAGATCACGCCATCCAACTTTTCCTGCCAGGGCGCAAAACCCACTTTTTGGTCTTCGCGCCAGAAAAAGCGGGCGTCTTCCAGTCGCGCGTGCAAAACGCGCTCCCAGCCTTTTTGCACAACCAACGGATCCTTGGCCAAGACATTGGCAACAGGGACAAAATGCGGCAAGAGGGTGCCGTTTTCCGCTTCGACCCCAAAACTTTTTTGATGCTTCTCCATGCTTGTCAAAAGCACTTCGCGGGGGAGCTCAAGATATTTGGGATCAAAATCACCCAAAACCACGACCGGATGCTCAACAAGACCAACCACCTCTTCGAGCAAGTCCTCTTTCCACACAACACGACCATCTACCTTTTTAACGATACGGTCGCCCTCATCCTGAATGTATGCCTTGCGCTCTGCTTGATCGAGCACAACCCCGCAATCCTCATCCATGATTGTGCGATACATCGTGGCATGGGGCACGGAGATGGCGCCCTTGCCATGGACGCGATGCCCCATGGTGATACGATCGCTCGTAAGAGGCCCTACGGTAAAGGGCACAACCGCATCGTCGAGCAAGGCCAGAATCCAATGGATCGGTCTGGCAAAGGCGATCTGATTGGCACCCCAGCGCATCTTCTTGGCAAAGGGCAAGCCCAGAATGATCTGCGGCGCAGCCTGCTGGATAATCGTCGCACTCGGTTTGCCACCAACACGCTTGCGAACGCAGACATAGAGCCCTTTTTCGGTCTCCTGCTCAAATAACTCTTGATAGCCATCCGTATTCGCGCGGAGAAAACCCTCTAACGCCTTGGTCGGGGTGCCCTGCGCGTCGTAGGCCACGCGCTTGGCAGGTCCTACAACAACGACATCCTGTTCCTCCTGGATCTCGGCCAGATCCCGCACCTCCAAGACAAGGCGCCGTGGCGTGGTGAAAACATCCAACGCTCCAAACGGGATATGGGTCTGTTTGAAGACCTCTCGCCACATATCACCAAACATTGTCGCAGCCCCAGGCAGAAAACGGGCGGGGATTTCTTCGCTGCCAATCTCAAGAACAAAGGTACTCATAGAATATTTAGCACAACAGCCCGAAGCTGTGCGCTCCTCCCTTTTTTCTGTATCAAACGTGTTATCCCCGTGCCATCAGCGGGTACTGCATGGCCTTGCGCTCTTCGACATACAGCTGCGCTACCTTTGCAGCCAAGGCACGAACGCGGCTGATATAGCGGGCGCGTTCGGTGATGGAAATCGCACCCCGGGCATCGAGCAAATTGAAGGTGTGGGAGCATTTCAAACAGTAGTCGTAGGCCGGAAGCGGCAGATTCTCGGCGCACAAACGCTGCGACTCCTGCTCAAAGGCCGCAAATTGCTCAAGGAGCATCGGAGCGGAACTCGCTTCGAAATTGTAGCGCGACTGCTCCACTTCGTTTTGATGGTAGATATCCCCGTAGGTGACATTGGCGTTCCATTTGAGATCGTACACCGATTCCACACCCTGCAAATACATGGCCAGCCGCTCAAGCCCGTAGGTCAGCTCCACGCTGACCGGCGCCATATCGATACCGCCGACCTGCTGAAAATAGGTGAACTGGCTCACTTCCATGCCGTTCAGCCACACTTCCCAGCCCAGTCCCCAGGCACCCAAGGTCGGTGACTCCCAGTCGTCTTCGACAAAGCGGATATCGTGCTCTTGCTGCACAATCCCCAAGGCCTCAAGACTTTGCAAATACCAGTCCTGCACGCTGTCCGGAGAGGGTTTTAAAATCACCTGAAACTGGAAATACCGCTGCAGGCGGTTGGGATTTTCGCCGTAGCGTCCGTCTGTCGGCCGACGGCAGGGTTCCACATAGGCGACATGCCACGGTTCAGGCCCTAAAACCCGCAAAAAGGTGCTGGGATTGAAGGTGCCGGCACCGCATTCAATGCCTGAGGGTTGTTCGATAACACAGCCCTTGCCAGCCCAATACTGCTGAAGCGTAAAAATAATATCCTGAAAATACATAATTTTATTCCTTCACAAAAGCCCGTAAGGACACTACGACCAACCCAGGCAGCTCACACGGCGGAGTTCTGGATCTTGGCGCTCTTCGAGATGATAGGACAAAAAGCCGTCGATGGCATCACTCGCCAAACGCTTTTCAACAGCGGAGAGCGCAGCATCAGACCAGGCCTGCGGATAACTGTACCGAACGCCCTGCAACAGCCAGCGGACACTGGCGGGCAGCGCTATCTGGAGGTGACCAGGAGCCAGGATGTGTCTGCAGTGTTTGCAAAGACTTATGCCTTCGTTTTGGACAAAGACCGCTGTTTCCCTGGCCAAATCCGCCTTGCACACGCCACAACGGACAAAATCCGGGGCATAGCCCAAACGACAGGCAAGCGCAAAACGAAAAAAAAAGGGAAACAGACTCGCGACCGCGCTATTGGTCGCAAGACTGTTTCTGAAATTTTCCATAAAGCCAAAAAGCTCATCCGCATTGTCGGGGGGAACGCGAACGTGTTCCAAAAAACGGAGGCAGTTGGTGGCCATGGGCATGCGCCGCCAGTTTGTGCGCAAATCGCCCGCCGAAGCCTCCAGATCCGCCTCAAGCAAGGTGTAGCAATCCCCGTGCTTGGCTCGCGTATAGCGACAAGAAAGCGTGTTCAACACATCGAGGCAGCCACAAAAACGGCGTCTGCTCTTGGCACCGCCAAAGGCAAAGGCCGTGACAATACCAAGCGAAGGCACAAGGAGCCGAACCCACAAATCGATTTCCCGAAAGTGCCCAATGCGAAGCACCAAGGCTTTGCTTGTCTGTTCGTTCACTCCGTTGCCTCAAGCGGGAAGACAACGGTCTTCACCTGGCCTGGTTTGCCAAGAGGCGCAATCTCCTGCCCGTTGTAGCGAAAACGAACCCCCCCGGCGTTGCCGAGCTTGATCTCGAGCTTGTCCTGGAAAGCCAAGGCAAAGGTATCGCCCTTGCGCAGGGAGAATTGCCTGGTATTGGTATTGTCTGCGGTGGAATGCACCCAACAGGGTTCGGTCGCAATGATGACCACCTGATGGGCATCGGTGATGGGCAGGGTTGGATCGTTGGTGTCGGACGAGGCTGTTTGCGGTGCTTCCTTGGGCGCCTCTTTGGGCTGCTCCTTCGGCTGCTCCTTGGGCTTTGAGGGGGGCAATAAGGTCTCTGTATCGAGCGATGAACTCAAGGGAGCGATTTTCTGGGCTTCCTTGCGATTGGTATTGTCGTTGCCCTTGCGGAAACTCTGGATCTTTTCCGCAACCCAATTGTAGGCCGACGACGCCCAGCCGTTTTCAAAGGCCATATACCCAAAGCCAAAGACAATGCCCAAAATAAGCACCACAGCCCCAACCTGGATCAAAATGGGCATAAGGAGGGATGAGCGGGTGTTTTCAGAAGTCTTTTGCAGGGGCTCACGCATCGATTCCGGGTCAATGGCCTTCATCAGTTCAGCGATTTCCTCGGCATCCATCTTCAGATAATTGGCATACGAACGAAGAAAGCCTTTTGCATAGGCCATATGCGGGAAATGCGCTTTATCACCCTGTTCCATGGCCTCAAGGACTCGCACACTGATCATCAGCTGAGCACTCACATCCTCTAAGCTGATCCCTTTGCGTTCACGCTCTTCACGAAGGCTGGCGCCAAACTCTTCGAGTGTCATATAGTATTCAGCGGATCCCCAGGAACCGCTATCCTCCGTTCTGATAAAATATAGAATGCATGGTTGATAGGAAGTTAGAGACGAATGTCGATCACCGCTTTCTTCTTCAGCTGCGAACTGTAATCCTCAAAGCGATCCTTGCTCTTGGGCTGTCTGAGGATGTCGGTGATCATGGGCGTCGCCTCTTTGAGGGTCATCAAACGGTATTCGCCGCCCTTGGGATTAAACAAATACACTTGGGTCTTAAAACCCCTGCTCAAAAAAATGTCGGAAATAGAGCCAGGACGCATGCGCGAAAGCCGCTCGCTCCATTCGCTGTTGAGCTTGTCCCATTCCACAGGACCTGTGTCACCGCCCTTATTGCGGTTGTTCAACACCGAATACTTGGCACAGGCTTCGGCAAAGGTGATTTCCTTGTTCTTGAGCTGCCTGGCAACGCTTTCAGCCGGCGCCTTGGGATGGTAAATCAAAACCCCCATGTGCAGGCCTTTGCGATTGTAGAGCGTGTCCTTGTGCTCCTCGTAGTATTTTTTCACCTCTTCGGGGGTGACCACGGTGCGACGACCGACCTCAACCCCCAAGACCCGCTGGTTGAGCATCTGGCGCTCGATATTCTTGCGCAATTCCTTGATCGAGAGGCCATCTCTCGCGAGCACCGCCTCAAACTGCGGCTTGGTTAAGCGGTTTTGCTTCATGATATCGGCAAGCCGCGCATCCACCTCGCTCGGTGAAATCTTGATCTTGAGACGCTTTGCCTCTTCCGCAACCAAGATGTCGAGGATCATGGAATCGAGGGTGCGACGCATGATGGCGTCGACCACCTTGGGATCTTTCGACCCCGCCTTGCGCAATTCCATTGTCGCTGCCCGCTGCAGATCGAACATGGTGATCACCTTGCCGTTGACCACAGCGGCGATCTTGCCAAGCTGGACGGCAAAGCACAAGGATGGCAGGCAAAGCACAACAAGAAGAAGGAAAAGACCGCATTTTTTCACACTATTCTCCCACCAAGCTCTCGGCAACGGGTGCAAGGCTTGCTAAATCCTGAGCTAAGGCGTTGAGCGCCTGTTCAAAAGGCTGCTCCGCATCTAATGGCACAAGCAAGGCCTGGGACGAAAGCACTTTGGCGCCCGCAATATGCCCCATCCAGGCCAAGACAGCATCAGGCGCAACCGCTGTTTGCCCCTCAAGCCAGACCAAGGTGACCCTGTCGACGTAGATGTCGGCACGGGCTATCTGGAGCGTGCGCAAAAGCGGCTTAAAATTCAAGACAGCCACGAAATTGCGCAATTCCACAGGCAGAGGACCAAAGCGATCCCGAATCTCGAGCACGATTTCCTCGCGGGCGCGGGCATCGTCGGCTGAGGTCAAATTCTTGTAAAAGCGCATTCGTTCCCGATTGTCGTCGATATAGGTAACGGGAATGTGCGCGGGCAAACCCAGATTCACTTCGCTTTCCACCGTATTCGCAATGGGGACGCCCCGAATACGAGCCACTGCATCCTCGAGCATTTCCAAATAAAGATCAAGACCAACGCGGCTCATATGGCCGGACTGCACCTCGCCTAAGATATTGCCTGCGCCTCTGAGCCGCAAATCCTCCATAGCCAGCTGAAAGCCTGCGCCCAAATAATCGAGCGACTGGATGATCTGCATGCGCTCAAGCGACTCCTTGGTCATATGATCCTTGTTGGGCACAAGAAGATAGCAATAGGCCTGGCGTTCGCTCCGACCAACGCGCCCCCTGAGCTGATAGAGCTGCCCCAGCCCAAACATCTGCGCCTGATCGATCACAATGGTGTTCACATTGGGAAAATCGAGACCAGACTCGATGATGGCGGTTGCAACCAAGATATCGATTTCGCGATGCCAGAAACGGTACATCACCTGCTCAAGGCCGCTTTCCCCCATCTGCCCGTGCGCCATGGCGACACGGGCATTGGGCACAAGAGTTTGGAGAAAACGGGTGACCTCCTCCAAACCCCGCACGCGATTGTACACCCAAAACACCTGACCGCCGCGCTCAAGCTCCTTGGTCAAAATCGTTTTGAGAAAGGCCACATCGCGGTTGATAACAAGGGTCTCGACCGCCTTGCGATTTTCCGGGGGCGTCTCGATCAAGGAGAGATCGCGCAAACCCGACATCGACATCTGCAAGGTTCTCGGAATGGGGGTGGCTGTCAAGGTCAAGACATCGATGTTTTTCTTGATCGATTTCATCTTTTCCTTGTGTCTGACCCCAAAACGCTGCTCCTCATCCAAGATCAAGAGCCCCAGATGGGGCATGAGCACATCGTCGGAGAGCAGCCTGTGGGTGCCGATCAAAATATCCACCGAGCCCTTGGCACAGCCCTCCAAGACCTCACGCTGCTTGAACTTGGACACAAAACGGCTCAACAAGCCAACCGTGATCGGGAATCCCGCCAAGCGCGCCCGAAAGGTCTGATAGTGCTGCTCAGCGAGCACGGTTGTGGGGCACAATAAAACAACTTGCCGCCCCTCACTGGCAGCCCGAAAAGCCGCTCTCAAGGCGACCTCGGTTTTGCCAAAGCCCACATCCCCGCAGATCAAACGATCCATGGGCGTTGGCTTCATCATATCGTCCAAGACATCCTGGATGGCTCGCGCCTGATCCGGCGTCTCCTCGTAGTCGAAAGTGGCTTCGAATTCCCGGTAGAGATCGGTGACAGGGCCATAGGTAAAACCCTTGGCCACCTTGCGGTAGGCGTACATCTCCACCAAGTCCGCCGCGATCTTTTCAATGGCTTTGCGCACCTTGTCGCGGCTGTTGCGCCAGCCATTGCCGCCCAAGCGATCCAAGGCCGGCTGACAGCCATCCGCGCCTTTGAAACGCTGGATCTGGGAGAGATTGTCCGCCGGCACATAGAGCTTGTCGTGGCCAGCGTATTCGATGAGGAGAAAATCGTTGCCCACGTTGTTGACAACGAGATGGTGGAGCCCTCCGAAGCGGCCGATCCCATACTGCCTGTGCACCAAGAGATCCCCTTCGGCCAAACTCTCAAACGAATGCAGCCCCTGGAAGGTCTTGCGATAGCGCTGCTGCACCTTGTTCGCCCGGGGAAAGAGAATGTCCTCCCCAAGGATCAGGGTCTTTTCCCACTCCATGTATACGCCCCGCCGAAAGGGCGCAATCAAGGCCATAATACCCGGCTCTCCCTGGATATACCGGAGATTGGGTACAATACCATCCTGCTCAGCCAGCTGGAGAAATTTCTTGCGACCCCGAACCGTGGTAAAACTGAGCAGAATCTGCCGATAGCTCTTCTGCCACGTCCGCAGGCCTTCCACCAAGGCCTGCCACGGCCGATCCTTGGCTGAAGGGTCGGGAAAGAGCGCTTCAAAGGAGGAGAGAGGGCGTTCGATCAAATCCACACCAGCGTTGCGCTCCCCGAGCAATTGATCCGTAAACAGCACGCGGTCGCGCCCAAGCCAAGGAGCCTCTGGCTGCGCACTCAAAACACAGCTCGCTGGCTGCAAGAGACTTTGCGATTCGTTTTCGAGTACAATCGGCACCTCTTGGCGCAGTTTTTCCAGATTCTTGGCTGTCTCAGCTTCTTCGGGCACAAACCAGACAGTATCAGAGGGCAACCAGTCACGCATTTCTGCGGCATCGCCGAACAAAACCCCGGGCAAAAGCGCGGGATTTTTTTCCGCAAGGGCTTTTTTGATGCTGTAGTGGGTGTTTTCGCTTATGACCCCCGCATCGCGAAGCCCGTCCAAGCGTTGCAAACAACCTTCCTGCTCAGCCAAGCTCAGGCAGGCTGGCGCCATAGGCAAGAGGGTTATCTCCTCCACGTTTTTGCGGGAGCGCTGGGTATCGGCGTCGAAGAGACGGATCTCTTCGATGGTGTCCCCGAAAAATTCCAAACGATACGGCTTTTGGGCGCCCACGGGAAAGACATCGACAATGTCCCCACGCACCGCAATGTCCCCCACCTCACACACCATGGGCACACGCTGATAGCCCCAATCGACCGCCTGCTCCACAATGAGTTCAGGCACATACTCTTGACCTGCCGCGAGCGTAACGGTGCGAGAGTGGAAAAAAGAGACAGGAATATGGCGATAGAGCAGATGTTCCAAGGAAAGGAGCAGACAATGCGGTCTCGCAAAGGTTAAGCCGTAGAAGCAGGCAAGGGTATTGGCCACCCCAAGACGACTTTCGGCATCGCGCAGGGCGCAATCCAAGACAGGACGGACGGAGAGGGGATCAAAGGCGTCCTGCCCGAAATCGGTAAAGAGGGGCAAAAGCGCGCGAATCTTTGCGGCAAAATCCGCATCCGGCGCCACAACGACACAGGATCTGTTGGCGCGAAGCACTTCATGAACATAGCGGCAAAGCGTTGCGACCCCGCTTCGATTGATCCGCACACTGTTCCCGTCCCTGGGAAGCACAAGAAGATCGTTTACTGTCATTAGGCTCTTTGATTTTTTGTAGGCATTAAAGGTTGTTCATTTTTTTACGTATGCCAGAGTAAAAAAGCTCAATCTTCACCTTTCGTATACACGGTTCATTGCGATTGATTATTTATATTTATCAAAACTTCTATGTCATTATTTTTTACCAAAAAACTTTAGCTGTTTTTTAAAAATATGCATAATCACTATTCCTCGTCTTCTTTTGGGCGAAAAGCTATTTCTTTATTTTGCTTCCTATACGCTTCTTCTATCTCTTCTTTGTAGATTTGCTCTGGAGTTTTATCAATAGATAGCAAACTTCCACTTATCATATTTCTAACATAATCCTTTTTTAAAAATTTTTTTAGTAATTCCTCGTCGGTATCCTTTTGCTTTTTTAATTTTCCGGGGAGTATATGATTGATTTTATATCCATTTATGTCAAACCAGCGTGCTATCATAATAGCCCTGTGGCAGTGACTTGGTTCAATTTCTGCACACATTAGAACTATATTATATCCTAAAGCCAAGCCTTTATGAACCCTTTTACATCCATCTAAAAACAATGTTGACTTCCTAAATTTTTCAAAATCTAGATATCTTTCAGGGGTATAAAATTTAGGATTTGTTTGCCTGACACCAAAATTGTCTTTTAAATTTAAATAATAAGCCTTTCCTTGTTTCCAATTCTTTTTATTAGATACCAAACGCTCCATATTATTTAAATTGTAATCAGAAAATCTGGATGAGTATGGCAAGCTTCTAACATCTATAATAACATTTATATCAAAATCATTTAATGTATCAACAAAATCTTTTATATCAAATCCAGAATAACCAATCGTAAACAGATTTCCAGAAAGCTCTTTTGTATCCATTTTTATTCACAATATTTTGATATATTGGCTTCCGAGAGATTCGTTGAACCAGTCGCCAGTCCAAAAATCTCTTGTTGAGTTCGGATAAAAAAGCCCCCCCATATCGCTTGAATGCCAGCCCTCTTTGGTACTTGGCAATCACAGTCAAGCACGCGAGAAAATACCCTCGCTCAACCCCACAAAATGAGAGCAAGCACCTTCCTGACCTTTTGCTTTCGAAATAATTATTGAACATCCCAGCCGAACCATTCCAACCAACTGAGGTCTGCATGACACAGTCAGCGATCCACACCTTAGAAACTATCGTAATGTATACAAAAATATATTAAAACGATGCTCTAAATCATGTATTACTACATGATTTCACAATTAATTGATAAATCAATAATTGTGTTTATGGATCATTATGTACGCGTTTATCGAGAAAAAAATCAAAAATAAACGTAATTGAACAATTTACTTCCAATGGCCTTGGTGCTAGGCCTCTACCTATTGTTACACAGGCTACTTGCATGAAAATCGCTGAAGAGTCGGTATAGAATCGCAATGGAGTGATTAAAACATCTTCCGTGCAATTTGCCATGCTCCATTCCAATCGGCATTAATACAAATTCCTTCATTTGTCCTGAAGAGACCTCGTTGTATTCTCCTTGACTTATTATAAAATTCCTTAGTCGGAAG
>JAFSVD010000047.1 GCA_017450275.1 Desulfovibrio sp.
ATTTCTTGTGTCTTTTTCGATAACTTGGGCATACTGATCCCCTCCTCTAGTTTTTGGTAGAAAAAGCCTACAAAGGCGTACTAAGGCGAGGAGAAAGAGTCAAGAAAAAGGTGTAATTTTTTTTCTGGCCAGAGTATAACAATCGCCTCAACCACCCTCGATCTCACCGCAGAACGCGTGAGCATCACAGGCCGCCTCGTGCACCTGGCAGGCGCCTTGTTTCTTGCGAGCTTCCACGCAATCAGCTTCGTAGCCAAGCGTCTGCAGGAGGCGCTCACGCAACGCGTGTGCCGTACCGAATCCCTCGACGAAGAGGTTGCCGGTCTTGCACACCGAAAAGCCAAGCGCGCACGGCTCACTGTGGCCACAGGCTACAGAGTTCGGGCTGAATACGCGGATCTTCGCGCCAAAACCACCATCGACATCGATGCAAACCACATCAAGGTAGGTTAGCTATGTTCGCTCTCACCCTGAAGGGTGGCACCTGCATCAGTACCATACCCGATGTCTGCAAGACCCCTGCTCCTTCAGGCACCATCCCCATCCCCTATGTGAATATCTTCCAGTGCAATATGGTCACCCCCAACACCGCCTGCACCAAGGTCTTTATCTGCGGCTCCCCTGCCCTGCACGTGAAGTCCAAAACCGCCCTGTCAAACGGCGATGAGCCAGGCACCATGGGGGGCATGGTCTCTGGCAAATTCATCGGCAGGGGCGAGTTTATCATGGGATCCATGAAGGTGAGCCTTCAGGGCAAGGCGGCTGTGCGTCAGGGATCGACCACCAAGCACAATCAGGGCAATACCACAGGCATCAACACCATGGCTGCTCAGGCCAAGGTGGATATAGGATAAGGCTATGCGCCTTCTTCTTGTTCTGGCAGCCCTCCTTCTCGCTCTCGCCTCGTGTGGCGCACCCAAACAGGCACCGCTTCCGCCGCCCCCCATTCCGGCAACAGATCCTGCCAAGGTCACCTGGAACCAGCAGACAGGGGGTCTACGCTATCAAATCGAGGCAGCAGAAGATCTCAACCACGAGGGCGCCATCCCCTTGGGGGTAACGGTCTGCGTCTACCAGCTCGATGACCCGTCCGCCTTCCAGGAACTCGCCGCCTCCAAGGCCGGCATCGACAAACTCCTCGACTGCACCCTCACGGCCTGCGGAGCGCGCTCTGCCAGACGCTTTCCCATCCAACCTGGCAAACGCATCGATGTGACAAGCGATCGGGTGGAAAAAGCCCGATTCTTCGCGGTCGTGGCTGGCTATGAGCATCTCTCGCCAGAGCTGTGCTCGGCCATCATCCCCTTTCCCCTGCATCACGAAAAACAAGGCGTCCTTTTTCGCGACGACGTCTATCAGGCAGCACCCATGAACGCGCTGATCCATCTCGGTGCCGAGGCTGTCACCATATCAGGAGTGGAACGTGTACAATAGCCCCCCTCTCTGGGAACACGGCGTGTTTCTGCAGCCGCAGCATTTTCAACTCTCCCATCTGCAGGCCCTCAGAAGGCTGGCATCCTCCCTTGCGCTTATAAACCCCTGGCTGTGGGGTGTCCGATCCTTCAGCGTGAACGAGGACGCTTTAGCCAACGGCACCTTCGAGGTCGTGAGCCTCGATCTTTTGCTGCCCTCAGGCGACTGGGCGCTCGTTCCCGACAACAGCGACATAGCCCCCCGCTCCTTCCACGAGGTCTGGACGCATCCCGAAAGCCCGCTCGTGGTCTTTGTGGGGCTTGCGCCGTTCAAGGAACAAGGTGACAACGTCAGCCGAGAAGAGCAGGAGCACGTTCGCTACAAAGCGCGTGGAACGCCCGATGTCTATCCAGACCTCTATGGGGATGGCCCTTCCGCTGAAGTCATGACCATGCGCTACAATCTCAGGCTCTGTTTTGGCCCAGAGGAAGGGCAGAATCTGTGGAAGATCCCCATAGCCCGCCTTGTGCGCGACGGGGATCGCGTGCATACGGATGCCAATTTTGTCCCGCCCATGGTGGATATCCACGGAGCAACCTCTTTGCACAGACTTGTGCGCGATGTGCGCGACAGCCTTGTGTCGAGAGCCAAACAGCTCGAGGAATACAAGATCGTGGCCGGCGATGCCAAAACATCGGAGGTCTCCTCCCTCCACGGGATCACGCTCTTCAGCATCTTGGGGGTGCTTGCGCGCAACGCCCCGGTGTTTGAGGGTTTTCTCCAGGCTCCCTCCGTCCATCCCTGGCCGGTCTACCAGGCGCTGTGCACCCTGGTGGGCGAGCTTTCGGTCTTTTCAGCCACGCTCTCGCCCTTGGGCGAAGTGGTGGGAGGCGAGCGGGCACTGCCACCCTACGACCATGAGCACCTTTTTTCCTGCTTCAGCAGCGCTGCCACCATCATCGCGCGCCTGGTCGATACCCTTGTGGTGGGGCCTGCCTTCACCTTTCTGCTCGATCCCCTTGAGGGAACCAACCTCCTCCATACTGTCATGCCCCAGAGCGCCCGCGCAAACACCTATGCCTATTGGCTCCTTCTGCGCACAGCCCATCGCGACGATCTCGCAAGTCGTGTGCAGACCATGGGCAAATTGGCGCCCTCAGCTGACATGCGCGGCATCATGGGACAGGCCTTGCCCGGCATACGCCTCTTCTATACCGAGCAGCCCCCGGCCGGGCTTCCTCGGCGCAGCGACACCCTCTATTTTATGATCGATCAAAACGACCCCCTCTGGCAGAAGGTGATGGAAGAAGGCGAGGTGGCCTTCATGCTGCCGGGTAAACCCGACGATATGCTCGCCCAACTCACCGTGATCCAGAGGTAGATATGGATTTCCTCGCTCGTTTTGCGCCGCTTATGGCCGAAGCACTCCACCTGGCAGCCGAGGTGACCCTGCCTCTTGAGGATATTCGGACACAGATCACCGCCGTAGCCGAAGCAGAGCGGCGTCTCCCCTCTCCCAAGGCAGAGGGGCTTCCCGATCCTCTGGGCACCCAGCAACAGGCCTTGGAGGACGCCCGCTTTGCGGCCTACGCCTTTGTCGATGAAAAGCTTTTGAACGCCCAGCGCCTGGATGCCGCTGACTGGCTGCCCTTCTCGCTCCAGGTGCGCTATTTCAAAACAACCGAGGCCGGGACGCTCTTCTTTGAACGCTTCAACACCCATCTTGCCGCAGCGGGTATTCCCAAAGAAGACAAGGGCATTGCGCTCGATCTCGCCGAACGCTTGGATAGATTGCAGGCAAAATCCTGCCCGGATGTTGTGCGCCTCTTTGCGCTCTGCCTGCTCTACGGCTTCAAGGGCTCGCTCTTCCGCGATGCGGAACTCTTGGCGCGTGTGCGCAAAAGCTGCCAGCTGCTCCTCAAAGACGCAGAAGGTGCCACCATCCCCTTTGTCCAAAGACGGGCAGCGATACGCTCTGTCAGGGATATTCTGGAATCCCTCTCCTATGTCTTTGTCCCCATCGCTGTGTGCGCGGCCTTCTGGCTCTTCTGCGCCGACATCGTGAGCCGCATTCCGCTCAAATAAACCACAACCAGGCGTCTTATGAAGCTTCTTTTCTCTGTTCTGAAGGGATTCTTTCTTCTCCTTCTTCTCCTCCTTGTGCTCTTTGGTCTGACGCTGCTCGCGTGGTGGATGCAGTGGCCGCTCATCACCGGTCTTGTCATCCTGCTGGGCGTAGCTGGACTGAGCATAAGCGCGTTGGCTGTGCGGGCGCTTCTTCGCTGGCACGACAAACGCCGTTTTGTCCGCAGAGTGGTTGAAGAGGAGATAGGCAATCCCCTTCATCCAACCGATCGCCGTCTAACCGACGCCTGGCAGGAAGGGATGCAGGTTTTTGGCGCCTCCCCCTCGCGTTTTCGCGAGCGCTTTGCCGTAAGCCAGCCCTGGTTTCTGGTGCTGAATACAAGCAAAGACACCGCCCTCTTCGCCCCCTATGGCGAAACCGTGCCCGCTTCCCCTGAGTCGCCCCTGCACTGGCATTTTCTGTCGACAACGGTTTTGCTCACCTGCCCCATACACGACCTCACCAACGACGAATGGAAGGAGCTGTTAACCAAGCTCGTGGGAACACCCCTGCGCGGGATCATTGTGCTTTTTTCGATTCCCGCCATCGCCCAGGCAAGCGAGAGCGCGCTCGCCACAGAAGGCCTCACAATACGCTCCAAGGTGCAGCAGCTCATGCTGACCATGAACCGCACCTTCCCCGTCTATGTGCTCGCCGAAGGACTTGAGAGCATTGCCGGCATGCCGGATATTCTGGAAGCTGTTCCCATCAAGGACAATGCCGCCATCCTCTTTGGCAGCAACGCCCACGAGGCGGCGCACAACGCCAAGGTGCATCTCGAAGCCATTATCCGCGACCACGCGGTTGCGTGCGCAAGCCCCAAAGGCGATATGCTCAAAGCCGTGGCCGCCATAGGCGATATGGGCGACAAACTCCATCGCAGCGTGGAGCCCATCTTCCGCGAAATCGTCCACACAGCCAAGCCAGCCTTGGCGGGCGTGGCCTTTTGCGCCCGATCTGAGCCCAGCTTTCTTTCGGGGATCCTGACCCGCGTGCTGCCCACCCTGCCGCCGCCACCGCCTGTCACCATTGGCCTCCCCTTCATGGCAAAGACACGCCTTGCCATCATGGCGGGCTGGCTCCTTCTTTTGCTTGGTCTGGCTGGTCTTATGGGGGTCAATGTCCTCTACCAACACGACGCCCTCAAAGAGACAAACGAGGAAACCCCCTCCATAGCCCACGATGCGACAACCGACGCCCTCTATAAGGATATGCTCGCCATCGATCGTTTGAAAAAGGCGGAACACGCTTGGCATCTGCCAAGCCTTGGCCTCGATGTGCTGCCGCGTGCCATAGCCACACGACAGGCTGCCTTCACCAAGACGGTCTATGAAAAAATGCTCAATCCCCTGATCCGCGAATACCGCACCCGCCTGGCCAAACGCTCGCAGATGAGTATTCCGGAACGGCAGGAAATGGCGCTTGAGATCATGTGGCTGGCCAATGTCGCCTCAAGCAGGCTGCGCAACAAGGAGCCCAAAGTTCAGGACGAACACTCCCTCATGCTCACAACGCTGACCACCTCCCGCTGGGATCCTGTCAGCGGCCGCATCATCGTCAACGCCATCCACTGGATGGCTGATGGCGAGCAGGTGAAATCCTTTGCCGCTGAGATGCGCGCTCTCTTGGCTGCAACGCTTTCCGGCGGCTCAGCCACCTACGCGATTCTGACCGGCGAAATCGACGAACGCTACCACGCAGCCAAAGTCTGTCTTTCCGACTACTGGACTCACATATCCCAAAACGATCCCACCAATGTCTGCGTCCGTCCAACCTACACAACCCAGGGCTACAAGGTCTTTAAAACAATGCTCGCCGATGTGGAGGCCTTGGACGACGGCTCAAGCAGTATCACCCCCACAACCCAATCCTTTCGCTCAAACTATTTCCGCGCCTACGCTGAACAGTGGGTCACCTTCGCCAAGGCCTTTGCCAAGATCCGCACCGCCATGCAGGAAGGCGACGTCTTTGTCTCCTACACCGATGCGAACGACATCACGGATCTGCCGCATTTTCAGGCGCTCGAGCGTTTAGCCAAGGAGATCGAACCCCTCAGGGACGCGGGCAAGGACGCTCCTCTTTGGCTTTCAACCAGCCTCTTGGTCGATGTGGTTGTGGATATCGCCCTGTTCCAGCACAAAAACGAGGCCACAAGCACCTTCCGCACCCTGGCCTCTCTTTTAACCGAAGCACCTGATCTGCTCACGCGCCTGCGCGACGAGACCCGCTCTGCCAAGGAGGCGCGGGAGATGCTGCAGGCGGCTGAACGCTTAAACACCTTTTTCACCGACATTCTCTCTCTGCTCAAGATCGTGGCGAATCCGGAGAAATCCTACACCCTGGCAGCCACCTGGTTTGGGGGCGCCCTCAATATGAAAGATATGAAAGGGAAAGAGCAGGACGGAACGCTCGAGACCACCTACGCCAACGCGAAAACCCAGCTCGAGGCCATCCAGGCTGCCTTCAAAAAACACAGCACCAATCCCTCCTTGAACCTTGTGCCCGGCATGCTCGATTTCATCGCCCAGGGCGTCACTGTCCAGGCAGCCAGAGTGCTGCAGGATGCCTGGGAAAACGACGTGCTCGGCAGCGCAACAGCCCTCTATCGGCAAGACGATGTGGCCAAACTCTTTGGCGAAAAAGGCGTTGTGCAGAGCTTTGTGCAGGCGCGCATGAAACCCTTCCTGAAGCGCCGGGAAAAGGCGCTGGCCCCGGCTGTGTGGGGGGACATTCCCTTCCCCTTCACCAACGATGCTTTGGCTGTGCTCGGCCGGGCTGAAATGATCGCAGCCAGGCCTCCTGAGGACACCTACTATGTTGAGCTCCGCTCCCAGCCGACCCTGGTCAACATCGATGCCAAGGAGCGCGCCAATCAAACCACTCTCTCGCTCCAATGCCAGGATAAAACCGCCACCCTCGTCAACCGCAACTACCCGCGCAACGAGAAGTTCCAATACACCGTGAAGCAGTGTGCGAAGACAACGCTTGCGATCGACTTCCCCTCCTTCTCCCTCACCAGAACCTACGACACCTTCACGGATTTTCTGCGTGAATTCCAATACGGCGAGCAGGACTTTACCGCTGACGATTTCGCGAACGCCGCCGATGCCATGGAAGCGAGCGGGGTGAAAAAGGTCACGGTGCGTATTTTGCCCGACAACGTGGCTCAGGTACTCGAAAAAGAGGGCGGCGAGCTGCCGACCCTGCCCGACCGTATAACGTATGTGTGGTGATGTATGTATTCCTTGCGCTCATGCTATCGCGGTATGCTCATGCTCTGGCTTCTTCTCGTAGCCGGCATGGGGGGTCTTTTGGCGTACACAGCGGGCAGCGGGGGCAGCCTCTTTGCCTTTCTCTTCACCAAAACGGTCGACCCTGAGCCCCTTGCGCCTGTTGTGGTGAAAGAGCCTGCGCCAAAGCCGCGCCCCCAACCCATTCTCACCATCCCCGAGGAGCCCAAGACAGTGTGGGTTCCCTTGATCCAGGGCACAAAAGCGGGAAAGGGAACTCTCGGCAAAGCAGAGATCACCACCCTTGCCAACGGCAATGTGGAGATCCGCTTTGCCACAAGCGATGCGCCGGGCAACTTCCGCGCCTTTTATCCCCACAATGTCGATTCGCTCTCCGTGGATCTCTTGGGAAGCTGGGGCAAGAATGTGTGGATCGACACACGAGAGGTGCGCGGCATTCTCAAACGCGTCCAAGTGGCTGACCACAAGCAGTGGGTGCGGGTGTCTGGCATTGCCCGGGATGCGAAGGTGACCCTCAAAGCCACGGTGGAATACGCTCCAACGCTTCGGCAACTCCGCATTGTCTTTGCCCAAAAATAGGAGGCTCTGTGGCTGGCATCCGTTTTCTTGAACGACTGCGCCTCCTTGCGCGCGACCCCGACCGCAGAATAGCGCCGTCGGCTGAGGAAATCCTCCACAGTGTCACCGACTACGTCAGCAAAATTCTGAACACGCGCAAAGGGAGTGCTGTCATCGACGAGGACTTTGGGATCCCCGATTTCACAAGCGCAGGCACCGCCTTTTCCCGAGAAGACATGCCGACGATCGAAGCGGAGATCGCGGCCTTTGTGGAGCGCTATGAACCACGTTTAACCCAGGTCTCTGTCCACTTCACCCCTGATGCCGCCTCGCCGCTGCAGATGGTCTTTTCGCTGAACGCCCATCTGCGTTTGGGGGGCGATACAAGCATCCCAGTGCATTTTGTGACCCGCGTGGATCCGCTTGGCAAGGTGACTGTAACCTCATGATCCCCGCACCCCCCAAAAAACTAGAAGCCGCCAAGAGTATCCGAGCGGCTTTTTTTTGTCTTGGATACAGAAAGGAGATGACTATGCCGTAGCAGACAAGAGCAAATCATTTTTTTGGCAATATGGAATCACTCATGCTTCAAAAAAAGGCATCAGTATGCAATTTCTACGAAAACCATGTCGTATCAGCATCGCCATCCTATGGCTTGGCCTTGTCTTCCTGCCAGCAACTTCGTTGGCACAAGACACAGACGGCGCAAGCGCCTACGATGTTGGCACAGCCAACGCCATCAACGGGCGAACCTTTACCCTCCATTTTTACCACGTCGATGAACAGCCAGATACTGACCCGGGAGAGGAATCCCTCAAAGCATCAGTCAGGCAATTCATGAATGCGGAGAAAAACGATATTCTTCGCGCAGCCAACCATTGGACGGCGATACTCAAGCCTGGCAGTAAAAACGTCCCCCTCTCCTCCTACAACGCCTTTCTGAACGCTGCGACGGAAGAGACTGAAGACAACGCCCACTGTGGCGGCGGCTTCACCGAAGATGATCCCAATCCGCCGTTCGCTCTGGCTATTCTTGAGGGAAAAAAGCAAGCAAACGACAATGAATTTGGTCAAATGTCCGTGGGCTATCTCACGAATTCGGTGATAGGCCTCAATAACACCGCCCTTTCTGCTGACAACGCCTACCTGGGCACGATCTTCCACGAAATAGGGCACGCCCTGGGGCTCAGTTCGTCGGATTTTGACACAACAAAGAAAGGACAAAGCTCCTATATCATACGAACGGTCAACATCTGGGACAGCCATCTCCGTGACTTCAAAGGCAACAAACCAGCTCTTGGCATGCTCTTCACCAAGAACGAAGAGGACAAAAACGAGCCCGACACCTTTTTCGTCGGGAATGCCAATACAAGCGGCGTTGTCTTTGTTGGCACAGAAGTGGCCAAGGTGCTCTCTGACGGGAAAACAGGCAATACTCCCACGGAAGAGGAACTCATCCGCTACGCTATTCCCATCAACGGCATGGAAGGCGAAGGCAATAATACCCTCGACCTTTCCCACACAGAGCTCAATCGTTCCCTGATGAGCCACCAGGAGTATCGCAACTACTCCACCTTCATGGAAGGCGAGCTGGCTCTTCTCCAGGATATGGGCTACCAGATCGATCGAAACCTCTTTTACGGCCAGTCGCTCTATCTGAGCGGAACAGCAGAGGCGCCTCTTGCGGCAACCATCAGCCAGGCTCACACGGATGTGTCCGGCGTCCTTGGCGTTGGTTTGCACGTCTATGGCAGCTACCGCGACATCGCTGTCAACGCCCCTATCACGGTCACCGGCGAATCCGGCACTGGTATCCGCGTTGACGGGAGCGCAAACACCCTGACCATCAATTCCAGCATCCTCGCCGAGAACAGCGGAAAAGAGAGCGAAAGCACAGGGCTGCTTGTGGCCTATGGCAAAAACCATGTGGTGACCATTGGCAAAGAGGGCAGCGTGAGCGGACGAGGGATGAATAGCATCGGCGCCCGCTTTGACTTTGGCAACAATCTCTGCGGCAATCACAACGAATACAGAGGCTCCTACATCCGTACCGCTATTAACAAGGAAGGCAATCTCGAGAACCTTCCCCTTTTGGGGAGCAACGGTGACGGCCTCCACGACGCTATCCCGCTCAACCTCGACGGTTCCTTGGTCTCCTCGTTCACCGTCGAAGGCAGACTCTATGGCCGCAAGGCAGCGATCTTTATTTCTGAAAACGCCCTGGTTTCCAAAATCACCATTGCCAAGGGCGCCTCTGTCATCGGCGATATCGTGTCGGAGTGGAACGCCAAGGATGAGCGGATCCAATACAGTGGCAGCCGCAACGATCTCTTGACGACTTTAACCGTGGACGGCAGCCTCCTTGGCAGCATCAACGGGAAAAACGGCATCCGCTTTATCAACAACGCCGACTCCCTTCTCTCCAATGTGGCTGTGGCTCGTCTTGAAAACAACAACAACCTCTCCATCTCTCAAGGCTGCCAGCTTCTGGTCACAGGAAAAACAACGCTTGCGGCCTCAAAGACCCTGACCCTTGCCAGCAACGCGCAGGGCGTCTTCGAGGGGGGCTTGCAGCTGAAAAACGGCGCAATCCTCACCCTCCAAAGCGGAGCCCAGGCCAATGTGGCTCCCAATGCCGCGCTTTCCTACGGCACAAACAGCCGCATCACCATGAACAGCGCGAGCTTTGAGGCTGATGCCTCCACTGTGCTCGATATCGAAGAAAGCCAGGCCGTTGCCAAGACAAACGCCAGCACGCTCTTTCGCGGAAGCAAGGACAGTACCCTCACCCTGCGCCTTGCGGATCCCTTCGCAGGCTACACCTTGAGCCAGCTCGACAGCGCCTCAAACGCCCTGTCGCTGGATGAAAGCGTTGATCTTGCCTTTGTCGGCACCCTCAATCTCCAAGAGGGCGACGAGCTTGCCATGCGGGTTGACGAAAGCAACGCGACTGTTTCCAAGGCCACGCCCATGGTGTATGGCGACACAAACCGAAGCATGCGCGAGGTGCGCTACAACGAGGTTGCCCTGGAAAATGCCCAAGGCGATTCCATAGCGCCGCAAACCCTCACCATCGCTGACAGTGCCTTCACCCTTTCCAACTGGCGCATTGCTGAGACACGTGATACCACATCGCTTGTGGTCAAAGGTGCCTCGAATCTGACCATCACGGGTTTCAGCGGCAAAGGCTCGATCTTTGTCACGGAAAGCGGTGCCAAAGTGCCGACCAATCTCACTGTGACCGACACATCCTCTGTTTTCCTTGGATCGAGCGACGAGCAAAACGAGGCGATCGCCATGGACTTTGAGGAGATTGCTGTCAAAAAGAGCGCAGAGCTCACCATGAGCAATCTCTCAACCGTTGCTTCCACGCTTGCCATCGACGGCGGAACCCTTGAACTGAACAACACGGTGATGGATGTCAACCGCTTTGCCATGAACGGCGGCTTGCTCACCATCGATCCCTCTGCTCTCGCTGTCCAAGAACTCAGCACAGACAGTATTGCCGGCCAGATTGTCGTTGGATCCGGCTCTGTGGCGATTTTGGACATCAAGGGGCTGGGGGGAATAGAGGATGTCGAATCAGCCATCCAAAGCATCCTCCAGGTTGAAAGCGCGCAGAACATCGGCGAAGGCTACGCTGTGCTGGCTCTGGGCAGCAATGTCACCCTGGATGAGGGGGGCGCCCTCTATGTGGATCCCCAGACAAGCGTCAGCGGCACAGAGCTCACATCCACCACACCCTTTGGGAATGTGAGCGATATCTCCTCCACCAACCAGACGGTCTTTTTTGCTCCGAGTTCGCTCTTTATCGTCAACGGGAAGACCTTAAGCGATGAAGCGCTCATCACAGCCCAAAAGGACAACACCAACCACACAGCCCGCATCGAATCAGGCGCGGAACTCACTGTCCTCAACCCGGTCAAGGGATCGTTCACCCTCTTGGAGAACTTTGCTGGCGGCATCACGGCCTATGGCTGGCAAAAGGTCACAAGCAAAGATCGCATGCTCACCATCGAGACAGCCTTGGCTGAGGACGACACAGCCCTTGATCTCAATATCGCGGTCAATGCGCCCTCAGAGGTTTTTCCGGGGATGAGCAACGACCTTGCCCCTGCTGTGCGCAAGGTCTGGGACAGGGGTATCAACGACGTTGATGCCACGGCGGGCGGCGTCCGTTTCCTTTCACGGGCAGCCCATGAAGACTATATGCCTGATGCAGGGAGCGCGGCACGCACCATCGAATCCGCCGCCCGTATCGCCCTGGTTGGCGCTGTGCCTTCCATGACCTATGCGTCCAACAACGCTGCGGTCAACGCGATTGTCGGCCGTATCGGACGCGCAAGCCCGACAAACCTCTACGCCATGGATGCAGGGGGCAACGTCAGCGCTGGCGATGCCACAAACACCATGCACACGGGCTTTGCCATGTGGATCACCCCACTCTTCCAGAGCTGGAACGGCTTTGGTCTTGAAGGGGGCGAACTCAACATGGATGTCAACGGCAGACTCGGCGGCGTTGCCCTCGGCGCTGATTACACCTTTGAAAACAACATCCGCACCGGCCTCTCCTTCAACATCGGCGGCGGCTATGCGAATGGCTCCGGCGACTTTTCCGATACCAAGAACAGCTTCAATTTCTGGGGTATCGGTGCCTACGCTGGCTGGGCTCCCAATGCCTTTTCGCTCACAGCGGATGTCAACTTCACCTCAACCTTCCACAAGGTCCGCCAGGATCTTCCGGGAAGCCTTGGCATGGGTGACGAACTCAAAACCGACATGTTCGCCTCAGCACTCAGCGCTGGACTGCGCGGCGAGTACCTCATCAAGACAACTCTCGATATCATCCCCCACGTGGGTGTCCGCTCCACCTGGCTGCACGTCGATGACTACGACGTCAAGGCTGGTGGCAGAAAGGTCTTGAAAGGCAATGCCTTCTCCCAGCACATCTGGTCCTTCCCCTTGGGCGTCGCTTTCTCAAAGAGCTTTGAGACAGAAAGCGGTTGGCATATCACGCCCCAGATGGATCTGCAGTTGACCCCCCATGCGGGCGATGTCGATGCCAAGGCCTATACCCGCTTTACGGGCGTGCCCAAGAAAGCGGAATTGGAAACCCAGGTCTTTGACCGCGTAACCTATGGCGGGCAAGTGGGTCTGGAATTTGGCAAAGACAACATCATGGTCGGTGTGAACTACAACCTGCAAGTTGGTGCCCATAGCAGCGCCCATGGTCTGTTTGGCACCCTGCGCTATGAGTTTTAGCGTTCGAGGAACAGCATGAAAGCCTTTTCCTTTCTTGCCCTTCTGCTCTGCGTGCTTCTTGCTGCCTGCAACGGCCAAAACGCAGCGCAAAACCAAACCCTGGTCGGCATTGTCGACCTTGAACAAATCCTTCGGGAGTCAGATCCTGCCATCGCTGCCCGCAAGCACGTGGCTGCGGTGCGCGACGTTCTCAAAAAAGGCGTAAGCGATCTGGAAAAAGAGTGGAAAGACGCGCCCCAGGCGGAACGAAACCAGGCGCTTGCCGAAGGAGCGACAGCCCTCCAGCGTCAGTTGCTCAAGGAAGAACAGGCCGCAAATCAGGTCGTGCTCACCCTTCTTAAGGATGAATGCGAAAAGTGGCGGGCGAGCCACAAAGCCCTCTTTGTCACAACAAAACAGGAGCTGCTCGCTGCAGACACCGGTGTGGACATCACAGCCCACATCATCGCTGCTTTGAACAAACGCGTCCCCGTCTTTGCAGCGCTTCCCACTGTCTCTGTGAATAAGCGGGAAAAAGCAAAGGCGAAATAACCCTCTGACACGTGCAGGCGATACCTGCCAATGCCCGGATCAAGGTCTTCCTTGTTCCGGGCATTGTTGTTTGTATCGTAAATTGTTGTTTGTATCGTAAGCGGTCGATATACGTACCTGCACCCTCTTTTAAAAGGTACAAATTTGGCCAGTATGTGTTCATCGTCTATCGGGCACTTTCTGACGAGGGAAGCGTAAAAACACGTGAAGGCTCGACCTGATCCTTTCTATAGACATCTACAATGGCGATACGCCTTGGACAGCGGCCAAATCCATGCGGGATACCCATCATCCAGCTGAGGTTAACTCTGAAAACGATTTTCAGCTCCGTTGCTCTTTGACTCCTTTGTGATAGATATTGGACGGCTTGATCCTCAACTCCTTGAGCAGGATAGCCTTCCAACAAGATTGTTCAGGCTCGAGCGAGTAAAAAATGAGAAAGAGCTGATTGCAACTATAAAGGATCGAGCCAAACGCTTTAAACACGAAAAAGGGCATCAGGAGTTATCCCGTATTTTATGTGGATTGGTCAAACGAGTTATTCTTAAACAACTTAAAATTGAAAAGATAGATAAAATTATTCAACTTACTTATCTTTCTGAGAAAGATATACTTATTAAATACAAAAAATGCTCATGCCTAAAACAATAATAGAAAGGGAACTTCGTAATAAAGCTCCCTTTCTATTGTTTAGTTGGCCTTGCGTGGTTAGGATCTGCAAAGAAATACCCCATGCAATCCCTTGACCATCCAGAATTGGCCACACAGAGCGGGTGAGCAGATCCGACGAGAGATACTCCATGGCTCTCAACGGTCATACCTCTCGCTGACCTGTGCCGACGTTAATCCGATGCTAGTCGCGTTCGGCCGCAGGGAGGCAAGTTATAGAAGTTATTTTTTTACAGACCCTTAGAGAGCCCAACGCCAACAGCGCCTTTGCTTCTGGAGATTCTCCATCACAGTACGCACCTTGGAATCTGAAAAAGCGAAGCCATTGGGACGGACGTTGTTTGAGAGACCAACTCCTACCAAACTTTGGCTCTGTGACTGCAGGCTTTCCATACCCTTTTGCACTTTGGGATCAGAGAAAGCCGAACCGGGATATGCCCCTGATTCTGGGTTACCAATTGTTGCCATCGCTCAAGGCGGATCCAGTGTTTGAAGTGTGGCGCCTGAGACCCATTCCCAGTACGTACAAACAAAAAAGGGGAGCACAACGCCCCCCCTTATATCCTCGTTTTTCCTTCGGTTTGCTCATCGCCAATCCCAAGCCCTCAAAGAGTTCGAAAATGGAGAAACAGTACCAAAGGAAGACATGGTCAGAAACCTTCACCGGCTCAATAGAGAAAAAGTTGTTGCTTGGCCAACCACTTCCGCTTCACGGTGCGTTGCTTCTGCAATTCCTTCAAGGAGGGCATCAGGGTGTACCATCACGCTGACACGGCCTTCAAGGCCTTCTCGCCAAGGAGTACTTTTTTTTCTTGCGTTATAGAACATATCCGAGCTGAGCATCTGAAGTATCAACTTTTCTTGTCAACGGAGAGCCATTCAGATGCTCTCCTTTACTTTTTTAATTGCTCTATTTTTTGCGAAGATGTGGTTTTGTATGTATTGATTGCATTCTGAATAATCCATTCTAAACCATACCGCGAATACAACAATAAAATAATTATAGCTCCAATTATTATAGTTCCCAAAAGAGACCCTATAATGCTTTGCGTGATTGCAGCTCCCCATCCAAAAACTCTAGACTTGAACAATTTTTTATCGTAATCAGTTTTTATGTCAGATATATGTAGGCGGTAAATTTCATCATAAAATTCATTTACTCTACTTGCCGCAATATTTTTATATTGATCTATTCTATTTTGAGCTTGGATATAGAATTCATACAGCTCCTCTGTTTTTGGTTGTCTTCGCTTACTTTTCTCAAAATATCGAATATATTTTATTTTTTCTTGTTTATATATGCTATATGCAACTAAACCTACAAGATCTTTAGAATCTTTAACAAGATTATTGTAAATAAAACTATATCTTTTAGTTGCTTTTTTGTTCGACATTTATTTTTGCCCACGCACGGTTTATCTCTTCAGGCGTCAGACGTGGCCTGCAAGCAGCAGCCTCCTCAATCTCTTTAGAATACCGCCTGCCTGCGATAATATTCTGATTTGCTCTGAGAATCATGTCTCTGGTTACAACGACTCTATTGGGGGAACGCATATCTGCCTCCTTGATTGCGAAAAATTTCGGATCCGGGAGCGAACCACTGTAGGCTCCTGAAATATGCAAATCTAAAGCAATCTTTGACCAATTGAGCTATAGCACACCTCCGAGTTCAACATTATAAGCGGAACATCGGAAAAGACAACCCCTCAAATGGTCTGCCGACGGAGAGCCTTACGGGCTCATCGCGAAACACCGTTCCTGAAATTATTCTATAAGCAAAACCGCAGCATCAAAACCTTGCCCCAGCATGCGAAACACGTACGCGCCGTCGAATGCACCATGCCCGCAAAACGCTCTCCCTGCATTCCAGCCAAGGTAAAATAAGACCGCCTCTTTTTCGTAATTTATACTCAACGACGCCAAAGATGTTCTTCTTTCCAGGACAATGGCATTATTGGGTATCGCCAAAAGAATTGAGCAGGAAGATTTATCCGTTGTGAGTATACCAATTGTTGCCATCGCTCAAGGCGGATCCAGTGTTTGAAGTGTGGCGCCTGAGACCCATTCCCAGTATGTAATGGACAAACAAAAAAGGGGAGCACAACGCCCCCCTTATGTCACTATCCTCGTTTTCCCTTCGGTTTGCTCATCGCCAATCCCAAGCCCTCAAAGAGTTCGAAAATGGAGAAACCGTACCAAAGGGTATAGACCAGATAAAAGATGAGCAGGCCTGCGAGAAGGAGGACATGGTCAGAAACCTTCACCGGCTCAATAGAGAAAAAGTTGTTGCCTGGTTCCAGCGCACGCCGCAAGACCTGGTCAACCACTTCCGCTTCACGGATCTTGCGTTGCTTCTGCAATTCCTTCAAGGAGGGCATCAGGGTATACCACCACGCTGACGCGGCCTTCAAGGCCTTCTCGCCGTTGTATTTGGCAGAAACCTTGTTCTCGTCATTGTGGTACAAGGCATCGCTGTCATCAACAACAGAAGACAAAAGCACTCCCAGATCAGCGGTGAAAGTCAGCTTGTTGTCTTGGGTCGTCACACTTTGAACACCAGCCTTTTCCAAAACCATGCTGGCTGTGGGCAACAAATCGGGCTTTTTCAACGGGACGGTGATGGTTACTATAGAACCTTTGACGGTTTCAACCTTCTCACGCACCCCAGGAATGAAATAGGAAGAGCCTTTGGAAAGCTGATTAAACACATTATCGGCGTATTGCAGGCCGGTCAACGCTTTGCCATGTTCATCGTGAAACATTGGCGAGCAAATGACGCTAAGCAAAACAAAAAAGGAAATCAGCATCAACGAACCGCGAACAAAGGGTGCCTTCTCTCGAATCAACATCTTAGGCCTCCCCTCTCAGCTTGCCGATATTGAGGAAGAATTTGCTGCAAACCCAGATGCCAAACACAGCGACTACGACCCAAAAAACGACATTGCCCACTTGTTCAATGCCGTTCACCAAGCCCATAGGCAAGTGCAGAATATCCATTTCCACCAGCTTTTTGGGCAGGGTTGCGACACGGTTGATGAAGCCGGCGATGATCGACATGGCATAGAAGCCACGAATGTGCACGCCGCTCACAGCCTTGGTGGTCAGAGCGCCAATCTGGATGCCCAAAAGGGATCCCAAAAGCATACCAATGGCCAAGGTATAGAACACATAGCCGTAGATGGCATACTGCCCCACAGCGGCAAAACCAGCTGTGAAGATGATCTGCAAAATGTCTGTTCCCACGGTGGTCATGGAAGAGACACCGAAGATATAGACGAACATGGGAAAGGTCACGAAACCACCGCCAACACCCATGATGGCCGCAAGCAAACCAACAACAACGCCGCCG
Organism: Desulfovibrio sp.; assembly: GCA_017450275.1. Taxonomy (GTDB): domain Bacteria; phylum Desulfobacterota; class Desulfovibrionia; order Desulfovibrionales; family Desulfovibrionaceae; genus Desulfovibrio. Next base: position 17,159 of record JAFSVD010000047.1, read on the forward strand.
GCAGCGACAATCCACCCGGAAATCCGGCGTCCACCAGGCGTCAGATCCTCGTCAAAGGTTATCATGGGTGGCACAGAGAGGCTTTGCAGCTTGCTCGACAAATTGGTTATGTCGGATCCGGAACCGCTCTGCTGCACCTGGGCTGTCTGTCCCCTGGTGGTCTTCAGAAAATCATACAGGGCGTAGAAACCAAGAAAGCCCAAGAGAACAGCGTAGATGGTGCTGATAAAGAGTTCCGAAAGCAAAGGATCGGCATTGTACAAACTCTTGTTGATGGCACCGCCCACAAAGGTTCCAGCAATCGATCCCACAAGAAAGGCCACTGCCAGTTTGACCGAGACATTGCCCAATTTCTTGTGCATTGTTGTGCCCATGATGGCTTTGGCAAAAATGTGGAACAGATCTGTGCCCACAGCCAAAATGCCCTTGACCCCCACAGCCATGAGTGCTGGCGTGATAATAAAGCCGCCACCGGCACCAATACAACCGGTGATCAGCCCTGCCGCGAGACCGACGGCGATAGAGGCAAAGAAAATGCTTGTTGTGTAAAAAGCAGGGGCATAGGCAGCCTTGCCCCCAAGCATTTCATGGTATTCATAGGCTTCTGCAAAACAAACGACAAGAATCGGGAGTGCTAACACCAGCAAAAACAGCATTTTCTTTCTGTTTTTAAGAATCGATGTAGACACCTCAAGATCCCATTTGGCATAGGCTTGGGAGCCACTGAGCAAAAAGTCGTAAATCTGCCTGCCCCAATGCATGGGAGATATCCTCCGTTAGACATGAATAACTGGGTAAACCCCGCCACATGACACAGACCCGCCTTGTACCCCTCAGAGGATACAAAGCGGGCTCGAAGGTAGATAGATCACCATTCAATGAGAATTTGGAGATCGACGGTATGTAGAGTTTTATTTTTTTTCATAGTATAATATATCAAAAAATAGTATATCCCTTTCTTCTTCTATCATCTGAATGAACAGACTGTGGCTTGGGTGTGCCCGTTTTTTGGCTTCGATCGTGAGCCCATGGACACCCCATGGACACCCCATGAAGGCGCAATGCATCTGCCTTTGTTGACACGCGCTGCTTGCCAGGAAGGGGAAAAAGCGTACACAGGAGCATCAGGCGCAGGTTGGAGCGCCCCACGACAAAGGCTGGGCACGCCAGACACGAGCGCACGAAGTATCAAAGAGATATTTTCCGGCGCCCCTGCGTATATCACACATTCAAGAAAATTGGCAAGCTCCCAAAACTCCATCCGCCCACCCCCCCCGAGGGGGAACGGGGGAGGGTTTAAAGGCAAAAGACTCTGATGATTGTCAAAGTAACCCTATCAGACAAGTCTCTGTGATGCTCAAAATGGCTGAAGTGGCAACATTTCAGACGAGCGATCACACACGCATCATTCGTTCCTTTCCCCGTGACACAAGCTCGTTTGAGAGATGAGGCAAAGTGGGTAACCCACCAAAGACAAAGATCAACATTCATGGCATGGCTGCTCGTGAGAGAGAATATGCCTCACGCGATCGCGATATTTCACTTGAAGGAGTCAGACTGCTTGATGGTGCCGATTCAAAATAACACAAAAGTTGCACAGGGGATGTTTTAGAGGGGGAGGCCGCCCCGCCCCGACGTGGCTGGATATACCGCTAAAGTGGTACTATCGTCATATCAAAAACGGTTGTGATATGCTTCATGTAGTCGTTACCGTTGCAGACCGCGTCGTAATTGGAGATATTTTGCAGTTCCATAATGCCCCCATTATGGTTGACTGTTTTACTTGGAAAGCAATAAAAAACCCCCGACGAGTCGAGGGTTTGAGAGTAATTAATAAAGGTAAACCTCCGGCTTTGCCGGAGGACTCGCAAAGTTTGACTTTTGCGGAAGTGTACCAAACGCCTTGCGGCTGCAACACGTCGCTTAGCGGTGAAGTCGCAAGCGGCGTGCGTTTGGTCTGAGTAAAGTGAGATCGAAGAAAAATAGGTTGTTTAGCACAAAAAAAAACGGTAAGCTCAATTTTGGGAACTGCGCAAAGTGACCAAAA
>JAFSVD010000048.1 GCA_017450275.1 Desulfovibrio sp.
ATAGCCTCGTTAACCCTGCTCGCATGGCTTGAGAAGAAGTGTCCAGAATTTGCCACACCCCACAAGGTTACGCTTCTGGATCTCTCCGAGGTCGCCCTTTATCGGGCAAAGAGCCTTGTTGAGCGCAGGCTCCTTGGCCAGAGCGTGGATATCGAGGCCGTTTCCACGGATCTTGGTGCGGCAATCTGTGCTGAGGAAGCAAGAAAGCACTCTGCACCCGTTGTGGTACACCTGCTCTCCAATATCATAGATGTGCAGAGCATTTGCAAGCCTGCCATTGCTGAGGCTATTAATGCGTCTGTGAGCAGGCACTACGTCGTCTGTGTGGGGCATCACGCAACCAAGGTGGATGCTGATTCTTTTCAGGGGCTTCTCGATGCGCACGGAGTGCAATTGCTGCATCGGGAAAATGTGCAGTATGGCGCAATATTGAACACAGGCAAATTGTTTGGCTGGGATATCACCATCATGCAGTGCAAAAGCGTGGCAATGGCTGCGTGAGAGTCAGAATATAAAGGTGGATGGTATGGAGAAAGCAACAAAAATCCCCTGTCGTCTCGAAGACGGCACTGTTGTCGAAGCACAGGCGCCGATCATTGTCTCTGCCAGCCGCAGCACAGATATACCGGCTTTTTATGCTCCATGGTTTTTCGATCGGCTTCGTGCTGGCTATTCCCTGTGGAAGAACGCGTTCAACGGGAGGTCGCTGTATGTCTCGTACCAGAACACGCGTTTTATCGTCTTTTGGTCCAAGAATCCTCGGCCTTTGCTGCGCTATCTGGACGAACTCAGCGACAGAGGAATAGGCTGCTATGTGCAGTTTTCGCTCAACGACTATGGTGACGAGGGCTATGAACCGAACGTGCCTGATCTGGAAAAGCGTCTGGATACCTTCCGCCTCTTGGTCGACAAGCTTGGCAAAGGCGGTGTCATCTGGCGCAACGATCCCCTCCTGCTCACAGATCGGCTTGGCGTGGATGAGCTTTTGCGCAAGACAGAGCGTGTGGGCGATGCGCTGCATGGATTGACGGAGAAGCTCGTCTTTAGCTTTGCCGATATCACCAGAGCTGTTGCCTTGAATCTGCGAAGGGCTGGCATTGCTTGGCGTGAATGGCGTGAGCCGGATATGCTCTCCTACGCTGAATCCCTCTCGCGTCTGAACGGGAAGTGGGGCTATACGCTCGCAACGTGTGCAGAGGCTATCGATCTGTCGCGATTTGGCATTGGGCACAATCATTGTGTGGATGAAAATCTCATTATTCGTCGCGGCTGGAAGGACGCGAAGCTTATGAGCTTTTTAGGCGTGAAGATTTTTTCTGAGGTGGGCTCGCTCGTGCCACTGCCTCGGCCGGCCGGGGCAGTGGAATTGGGGGAGGGACGATATGCTGTCCCTGGCTATGCCGCGCACGATCCAGGGCAGCGCACGCACTGCGGTTGCATAAAGAGCAAGGATATCGGGGAATACAGCACATGCCGGCATTTTTGTGTCTACTGTTACGCCAACGGAGCGAGAAACGCCGTGCTTGCTAATTGCGCAGCGCATACCGAGACTCCCAATGCCGCCAGTATCACAGGGAAGATCGCTTGACGCAGGGCGTATTTTGTCCCCTTGTTCTTTCCTTTGGTGTCAGAAGGGCTGCTTGACGAGAGCGATTGATCTATGAAAAATACGCAGCGATCGGGAGAGGCATTCGCGTTTTTTTTATAGAAAAAGAGGGATCGTATGGCAGGGCACACCAAAGGAAAGAGCATAAAGAAGAAGCTCCTCAAGGCGCAGAGCTCGGGAAAAAAACCGCTTGCGAGCATAGCGGCTTTGGCAACAGAAGGCGCTCGTATTCCTCGCGAGTATTGGGAAGCAGGCTGTCTTTTTTATGGCTTTGCCGATTTGGAATGGCGCAGGCTAACAAACGATGTCTTTCCGGCGACGCTTCGGCCTGACAAGCATAGCCATCCTTGTTATGTGCTTGCAAGTTCTTCTTTGGCCGACATTGTTTGTCCGTGTAGTAGCAAGCGGTCGAAATCGCCGTATATTCCGGAAGGAGCCATTTTAGGGTATTCCAATGCCGTCTGTGACAGAGCTTCATATGTGCTTGAGGCCTTTTCCTACCCCATGGCAGCGGAAGAAACGTTTGCGACATCGGTCTGGTTCAAAGGTTTTTGGCCGCCTGAAAAATTGGAGCGCATGTGATGGGGCAGATGGAGAAAATACTCACCGTCCTGTGCGGCTCCTTCAGACCCTTGTGCGAAAGGCGCCTTTTGCAGGCATGGAAGCGGAACGTATCCTGGGACATTTTTAGCGAACAGGTACATCTTGTTTTTGGCTCTGTTGATTCCGAGGAGACGCTCAAGGAACGCTTGTTTGCGGAATTCCTGAGCTTTTTGGGGGAACAGTGCAAAGAGCTCGAAACGCAGCCCCGAATCGCTCGCTTTGACGAATACTTGCCCCCAGACGAACTCGAAATTCTTTTGAGCAATATCGTCAATGACCTTGTCGATGCCTATATCAACAAGGGCGTCAAAGAAATGATGCGATCGGATCCAAACACCTTCAACGGGCTCTATCGCAGCGTTCAGCGTTTTGCCAAGGACTATCTTCCTGACAGGCTCTATGGGGCGCAATCGCAATTTGTCGGTCGGCCGGGGATGGATGAGATAGCCTTTTCAGAGGCTACGAGCAATGCCGTGCCACCGTACGACAAGCAGCTGATGACAATCCCTCTGCCTGATCATTGCCCCTATATTGTCCGAGATTTCTATGAAAAGTCAGGGAGAAGGCGCTATGTGGGAAAGCCCTTCATGGATCTGCTTCAATACTATAGTGATGCTGTTGAAAGCCGCGGGCTTGGCGCAGTTGTTCAGCTACGAACCTTCGTGAGTTGGGTTAGTGCGCACTACGATCTTTTGCCTGTCATTCAGTCTCTGTCTGCCTCCGATGACACCGAAGATGGTGAGAGCATGGCCTCCCTGAAAGACGAAGTCCTGAATGCTGAAGAGAGGACGATTTGTACGCAGTCGGCCAGGGAGATCTATTATAGGATGGGAGAAAGAGAGCGAAGGATATTTCGTGCGATCTATGAGGGGGATACAGCCGCAGACTGGCAGCGGGCTCTTTCGTTGGCAACGGAGCAGCAGGCCTATGCGGAGCAGCGAAAACTGGCTGGCTTTCTGAAGGCGAATATCGAGGCTCTGCCCGATCTCATTGCCTGTGGGGAAGAGGCGCAGGAGTTTTTCTTCGAAGAATTGTATGATTTCTGTACAAAGGCGCCACTGCTCTCAGAGCGGGATGCGGAAGGCGTTTGAAAACCGAATTGCAAGGGAAACATTGCGATGCTGCAACTTGATGCCTGTTCTGTTGCTTGGAAAAGAATGCTTGAGGAGCGCACATGTCCGCCTGTGGACATTTTGCGGGGTGGAGGGGCAGATGTCGAGGCGCATCTGAAGGGATGTTCCAGATGCCGGGAACGGATGGAGACGCTTGATGCCGTGTATTCCGTGTGCCGCGCCGAAGTTGGCGTGCGCAAGGATGCTCCCAAAACAGCCGGTGCTGTCTGCCGTTTGAAGCGCGATGCCTTCTCTTCTGGTATCCACGATGAGCATGGCTGGCATAATCCGCCCTTGGTACTCATTTTGCCTGATGAGACCGGGGTGGATGGTATGGTTCGTGTTGCGCAGATACACGACGCAAGTGAGCTTGCCGGTCCAGGCGATTTTCCCCTGACAGGGAAGTACGCCGATTGTTTTGCAGAAAGCTGGAACACCTGGCCAGCTTTTACCGATACCTTGGAGTGGCGCGGTGTGGTATCGGAAGATATCGCTGCTCGCGTATCCACACGCGCACGATCGCCTATGCCGCAGATCGAAGAGGATACCACGGTTTTTTGGTTCCGCAGGCAAGAGCTCTCAATCGGTGGTTTTTTCGGCAGAATTGCGGCAGCGCGTGGGCTTCGCATTCTCGAGGGAGAATCAAAGACGGTTCGTTCCGCACGCGTACTCTCCCTGGGTGATTGGGACAAAGGGCGTGTGCGTACCTTCATCCACCATTGGGAACACCAGCCCTTGGCCGCAGCGGCCGCAGGAGCCGATGGGGGGCGCCCCTCGCGTGCCTTGTTACTGAGTGGAGATGCTCTGGACAATGGCGTGTGGGCGGAAGCCAATGTCGATGAAACAATCTTCAATGATATTGTCTCAGTGAATGTGACGGTGTCTTTGCCTGAGAAATTTGCCAATGCCAAGGCCGTATCTGCTCGTGCTTTTACAGCGACTGAGGAAGAATGGCGCGTCGTTGAATCCCCCGAGATCGAGGACGGAAAGGTCTTTGCCACACTGGAGCTTTCAGCCAGTGCCTGGGAGAAAGCGGGGAAACCGGTGCCGATGTTGGCATTGCAGTTCGATAGTGCAGAGGCGAGTTCATAATGCGGCATAGGCGCTGGAACCAGTACAAACTGCAGCTTTCCCGATTCCGTGATGATTGCCGGGAGTTACCGGTTGAGGCTGTTGATTGGCCAAAAGATATAGACACGGCAATCTTCGAAGGCGCGCTCAAGGATTTTGCTTTGGCAAAGCTGCTTTGCGAAGGGCGGACGCGATTTCCGCTCATCGCAGAGCAGCTTGCTCATGTCTTGCTTCCGTGCGGCTTCACTCTTGAGCAGGCATGGGCGATGACGTGGCAAGAGGTTCGCATCCCACTGTGTCTGGAAACAGGTAAGCCCGGTATCATGTATGCTGAGCTTGGGATAGGAGAGCCAGTTGGAACCGAATCGATCCTTTTGCAGGATGACTTGGAGCACGAGATGCGCCGTGCGCTGGAGTGCGCCCTAACGCTTGCTCACAAACAAACAGGGAAGCGCTATGCGCTGTGGCTGCGTGATGCTGGTGGCTCGTTCAGAAAAGGGCCATCCTTGGGACTTCCCGTCTATCTTGCTTGCGTGCTTCCCAAGGAAGAGCTGCGCACTGTTCTCGCTACGGGAGACATCGATGCAGAGGGGCGTTTGCAGTGTGTTGGAGGCATCAGAGAGAAAGGGCTCTTAATACATAATAAGGATATCAACGTCGATTTTGATTTTACGTGTTTTCTCTTTCCGACTGGTTCAGGGGATCCCGAGCAGGGTTGTTTTCCCGTTGATTCGACGGAACAAGCTGTTGACTTTGTTCGGTGCAAGATCGATTCCCCGTCTTTGTGGGAGGACATCCGTCATGTTGATCGGGATCCCGCGTACTTTTGGCAGGCAATCCGTCATGACATGACATCCCAGAATGCCAAGATCTTTTTGGAAAGAGCGATTGCGTACGGCATCTTTTCCAAGACGGCATTGTTTACGAGCGAGGAGCTGGAACGTCTGTGCGATTTTTTCAATCAGTACGATCTGCTTGATGATGTTCGTCGCTCTTTTTCTCCTGAGCAGGCTGCCAAGTATCCACCATCGCTTGGGCTTTACAGAATCGCGCACGTCTTTCGGAGAAAGGCCAGCCGGCGCGGGGATTCTGCGTTTGAGCAATGGAACACAATCATAGATCGGTGCAGTGAATTTTCTTCCTTTGAGTGGCTTGAGGAGAAATATGAGAATGTTGAACGGATGGTTGGCAGCCTCCACAATGCCTATCGCTTTGAAGCGGAGGAGAAGGTTGCTTCGCTTCATGCCGACTTGGATGCGTGTGCATCCAGCCCCCTGGTTAAGGGCAAAAAATCCCAGCTGATTTTTGGAAAGTGCTGGGGTTTTCTTGGGCAGCATGCGGCTTTTTGTGGGGATCCCATACAGGCAATGAAGTATTTTCAACGGTCTTTTGAAACATTTTCTGAATCGGATGTCGAAAACAGATCTTTTACCTGTACCAATCTTGCCTATGCGGCTTGGGATGCCGGAGACGCCATAGCGGCAAGCCGAAGCGTGCGAGAAGCGGAGAAGATCTTTGACAACGATGAGGATATAGCCCGGCGGAAGGAAAAGTATTTGCTCGCACTGCTTGCTCGTGGGGAATTCGAAACGGGCGAGCTTTCTCCGAAGATCGAGGAAAAGTTCAGCAGCCTGTTTGATGAATTTGCAGAATATGCCAAGATGGAGAATGCGCCGGAAAAGACCAGGGGAGGCAGATCCTTTTCCCATCCTTGGCAGCTCTTCTTTTTCAATAGAGGGCGCATGCAGGCGCAGGGTGTTGATAGGCAACGATGCCTTTGGTTGTCGTATCGTATCTGCACGCATGAAGCAGGCGACGAGATTGTTCCGAGGTATCCCATAGACTCAGAAAAGGCCATTTTAGACACGCCCTGCATAACGCTTCTCCCCATGGCTTTGCTCCCTCTTTCGCACCTTCCGGAAGACGAGATTGTGCTTTCGCGGGTGCAAAGGATTCTCAAGCGTGTCGAAGAAGCGTGTGATAAGGACAAACTCTATCGGCCGCACTTTGCGGATCTTCTTCAGGCAGCTGATGCCTCCTCTGCCCTTCATGCAGTCCGTTGCAACACGAAGAAGTACTTTCCCTTCAACTATCGGTAAGAGACCACTCTCTCTTCGATTTGTAGTGCTTAACAATCTCTGGATCATGGAAGAATGCTTCATGGTCTGGAGATTTTTTTATTGCAGTAAGCTATACAAAGTAATAAGAAGACCAGTATCGCTTGTGATATTTTTAAGGCAATCTTTTGCAATAGTTTTTTGTATTATATTAGTATGGGCAGCTGGATTTCTGTATTCTCTTTTTACTCTATTGCATTTTGATACGAACGATTCTTTTCCTTCTTTATAGAATACTGATATGGGGTCGTTTTGATTTACACTTTTTACAATACTTGAAACCTGAAATCCCGCTGTTTTTTATAACAACACATCAAGAAGGTGGTTCCAGGTTAAAAGCGGCATAAAAGTTTTTTTGCTCACAGGTTGGGGGGGTAAAAATTTTCTGCCCCCGAATTTCGTGAACCCGTTGTCGGTCTAGG
>JAFSVD010000049.1 GCA_017450275.1 Desulfovibrio sp.
ATCCGCCCCCAAAGCAACAGCAACCGCTATCGGGTGGTTGATGTACGGAACTCCTGCTTTGTCGAGCTGCCCTTGATGCGCACGAGTCGCAATCTCAAGAGCCCGCGCAATGCTCTCATCTTCTTTCGCCCACGCTTTGATCTTGGTCTCGAATGGATTTTTCATGAGAGAAAATGATTTCTTGACAACAGGTTACAAGTTGGATTGAAGGTGTAGTATCCACGATCTCTTGTCCAGAAAATATGTTTGTCGCGGTCGATCACGTTGCCGAGGGAGAGTCCTTTTTTGCGGGGATTTTTCCTGGTTCTATACCAATGAGGGGTTCGTGATGGTACTGAATCATGTGAGTCCTCGTAGTCTACCATTGATTGGCGGACTAAATGGTAAATATATTCCTTGTAGCTACACTTCTCGATGGTAGACTACATGGAATAAAAAGCAATATTTTATTGAGCAAAGGCCAAGAAAGATGGGAGGCTACAAAAAAATACCCCTTGTAGTCAACCAATCACCCGGGAAACTCAGCTTTTTTGTATCCGCTCACAGCCCTACGGTAGAATGCACCATTCAGGGGGGCACTAGGATTTTTCTCCTACGATGGAATGCGGGCTTTATGGTCTCAATCTTCAAGTCTTGCACTCTGAAAACCGCAAAGTACCGTTGACCCGTGAGCGCATACGCTTTTTTTTCTGTTTTCATTTCTGACAGACGCATTCAGCAATGGAGAGAAGGGACTCACATTTGTTTCAACCATAGCCGAACCTTTAGTCAGTGCTGAAAGGGTTTCCTTGACGAGATCATCCCCAGAAGAGAGCAGTTTTTTGTATTGCAGGGGAGATTTAGCGGGCACGGAAGCCGGGGATATGGCTTTTGCGCTCAATCGCGTTCAAAAGAAGGGTGGCCAGGGTGACCATGGCAAGGTAGTAGAGGCCTACCACCAAAAAGACCTCCATAAAGCGGAAGGTATCAGAGGCCACAACCTTGCCTTCGCCCATCAGCTCCATACAGGTGACAAGATAGGCCAGGGAACTGTATTTGATGAGATAGATGATTTCATTGCCACAGCCAGGAAGAGCCCGTCTGGCAGCCTGGGGGATAATGATAAAGAGAATGGTTTTCATGGGCGTAAAGCCGAGCGCCTTGGCAGCTAAAATCTGCCCGCGTCTGATGGAGAGCAAGGCTCCTCGGACGTATTCAGACTGATAGGCTGAGGTGCAGATGATAAAGGCTGTGAGAGCTGCGCCGTAGGGCTCGAAATAGATGCCCAATTTGGGCAGCGCGTAGTAGATGAAGAGCAGTTGGATCGCGAGGGGTACGCCCCGAACAAGGGCGGTAAAGGCGTCTCCCAGTTTTTTGACAAAACGGGAGCCAAAGGTGCGTGCGCAGCCAAGGATAATGCCGCACACAAAGCCGATGGTCGAGGCAGGGATGATGAGGGCGAGCGAGACCCAGAGGCCGCGGTTGAGCGCCGGAAGAAGATCGTTTTGGAAAAAGGCGACATCAATGTCCATGGCAAACCTTTAGAGCGAAGAAAGACTTTGATAGAACTGTTTGGTACGGCTTTGGACAGCGTCGTTTAAGAGGCTTTCGGGTGCCCCCTGCTCCACAATGCGTCCTTTTTCCATAAAAATGATTTCTGTGCTGATCGAGCGGATGAAATCCATCTGGTGGGTTGCCATGATCATGGTCATGCCGTGGCTGGCCAGATCGCGGATCACGGTCAAGACCTCGCCAACCAGCTCCGGATCCAGCGCCGAGGTGGGCTCATCGAGGAGCAGGATGATGGGATCCATCGCCAGAGCACGCGCAAAGGCCACGCGTTGTTTCTGGCCGCCTGAGAGCTGGGCAGGGTAGAGGGTGGTCTGCTCAGAGAGATTGACGCGTGCCAATTCTTGAAGCGCCCGCTCTTTGGCTGCATTCTTTGTCATGCCGCGTACTTTTCTCAAAGCGATCGCCACATTGTCCAGGGCGTTCAGATGGTCAAAGAGTTTGAAATCCTGAAAGATCATCCCCACCTTGGTGCGATAGGTGCAAAGGGCTGCTTTGTTTTTTTGGTCGATGGTTTTGCCTTCGAGGATGATGTGGCCGGTGTCGGGCATTTGCAGGAAATTGATGCACTGCAAAAACGTGCTTTTCCCGGCACCACTGGGTCCTATCAAGACCTTGAGCTCACCAGGGCACAGGGTGAGGCTGCAGTCCTCTAAGATGGTCTTTGACCCGACCGTCAGGCCGATATTGTGAACCTCAAGAACAGGCTGTTTAGCTGTCATAGATTCTGTTCTCCGCTTGAGGATGTGTATCCGGGAATATGGAAGGCTTGTTCCACCCTGTTTAAGAGTTTGACAATGACCAGGGTGAGAAAAAAGTAGAGTACGCCAGCAGCCGCATAGAGAGCGAGGTGCTCGTGGGTTCTGGCTGCGGCGAAGGCGGTTTTGGCCATAATATCTTGGGTTCCCAGGACAAAACAGATGGCTGAATCTTTTAAGAGAATGGAATACTCATTTGTCCAGCCGGGGATGGAGAGCCTGAGCGCCTGGGGGATGATGATCGAGAAGATGGCCTGGGAGTCACGCATGCCAAGGGCTCTGGCAGCCTGCATTTGGCCGCCCCTGAGGCTCAAAATAGCACCCCGAAAAATCTGCGACTGGTAGGCGCAGCTTGTGAGACCGAGCACAATGGTGGCGATGAGAAAGGGGTGCATGGGAAGCCCCATGGCGGCAAAACAGCCATAGCCCAAAAAGAGCAAGACCAGAATCGGGAATCCCCGAAAGAACCACACATAGAGCGAAACAAGCAGGCGTTGCCAGGGCGCGCCATAGACGTGGAGCAAGGCAAAAAACAGTCCTATGACAAGGCCAATCGTGAGCGCCCCAAAGACAATGCCTAAGGTGACAACGCTGCCTGAGACAATGGAGGGCAGGGCGTCGAGAACCACATGCATGGTTTTGAGCGCCCCGGCAAACAAGGAGGTGAATGTTTCCATAGATAAAAAAAAGGGAGTTCGTCTGCACGCACTCCCCTCAATCCTTACTTGTTCAAGTATTTTTTCTGCAGCTCTTTCCAATAGGGATCAGCCATAAGGAGTGCAAAGCCCTGGTCGATCTTGGCGCGAAGGTCATTGTCTTCCTTGCGCAGGGCAACGCCAAAGCGGTCTTCATCCCCGTGGGTGCCTACTTTTTTGATCGCTCTGCCCTTGGCGATCGCATCGTCAGCCGGTAACTCATCCATAAAGGCTGCTTGTATGCGTCCGTTTAAGAGATCGGCGATGGCGAGCGGAGCTGAATCGTAGTAGCGGAAGGTGAAGGGATAGCCTTTTTCCGTCTGCTCTTTTTTGAGCGCCTTGGCTTCACTGGTTCCGCGCTGCACGCCGAGATTGATTTTCGAATGCAAGATCTTCTCAGGGGTGAGGGTGGAATCGGTGGGGGTCACAAAGACACGCCACAATGTCCAATAGGGCTTGGAAAATTGCACGACCTTGGCGCGTTCGGCGGTTATGCTCATACCCGAGCAGATCATATCGATTTCTTTGGCCTGGAGGGCGGGGATAATACCATCCCAAGCCATCGGTTTATGGGTAACGGTAAAGCCGAGTTTTTTGGCGATCCAGTTCATGGCGTCGACATCAAAACCCGCTGGCTGTCCGGTTTTTTCATCGACATAGGCAAAGGGGGGGTAGTTTGGGTCGATGCCGTTGATATAGGTTTTGGCAAAGACTGCGCTTGGCAATGCCAGGCAGAGAAAGAGGCACAGGAAGAGAATTTTTTGCATGGAAAACGAGCCTCCAGGACATTGTGCGTCGTTTTTGCAGTCATTGAAGGGTAAAAAAGCCCGTGTAGAATAGCAGATATAAAGGGCTAAGACAAGACTCAGCGCGGCCGCTCAGCGAAGGCGGCGGATATTTCCGCCTCACAGGCAATTTTGCCGTCGACGCTGGCTTTTGCGTGCATTTTGCACACGCCAAGCTTGATACGCATATCGTCGCAGAACAGATCCAGCCGATCTCCTGGAACCACTTGTCTGCGGAATTTCGCACCATCAACTCCCCGGAACAAAAAGAGCTTGTCTGGCATAAGGCAGGCTCCAAGTATCCCACCTGTCTGCGCCAAGGCCTCCAGAATCAGAACCCCAGGCATGATAGGCATGCCGGGAAAATGCCCCTGGAAAAAGGGCTCGTTGATGGTGACGTTTTTGTAGGCCTGGATGTGGGAGTTGGGCACGCATTCAACGACGCGGTCAACCAGGAGGAAGGGATAGCGGTGGGGCAGCATCTGCATGATCTCGTTTGTGCCGAACGGCGTAGCTGGTATTTGGGTCATGGTGCCTCCAAGGTTTGAGCGTAAAAAAGCCTCCGTACGGAGGCTTTTTTACGCTATTTTTTCAGGTCGATTTTGTTTTCTTTGTAGAGTACGTTGATTTCTTTCAGAACATCGTCGGTGAGATTCATGCCTTGATCGGCATACAAGACGCCGCCCTGTCCCACATCGAGAATGAGGTTGTAGCCTTTGGATTCAGCAACTTTCTTGGCAGCGGCGAAGATGTGGGAAACCATCTTCTGATTGTACTGCAATTGTTCCTGCTCGGCTTTTTGCATGAGGGTTCTGAACTTCTGGTCGAGCGCCTGCTTTTGGCGGATAAATTCCACGCGCTTCTTTTCACCGACCTTAGGATTTTTGAGCTCTTCAGCCCGTTTTTTCAGAGCTTCGCCTTGTTTTTCCAATTTTTTCTGTTCATCGCCGTATTTGCTCTGCATGTGTTCTTTGATGGCTTTTGCCATGTCGCTTTCCATAACGACAGTCTGCACATCGACAATGCCTATCTTCAGTTCAGCAGCATACAAGGGTGATTGAAAACACAATCCAAGCACAAGTAAACATGCCAGGAATGCCGTACGCATGAATAGTATCCTCCGTTTGGAACGGTTTGTAGCAGAAAGGGGGAACGGATTGCCGGCGGTTGACATTGTTACATGGCGCCGGATTTTTTATGCGCATTAAAAACCGTGTGTTTCCGGGTCAGCCGTCCCTTGTAGGCCATAATGCCCTCGGCAAGGCCTTCGGCCAAAATTTCGCGATACCGGGCGCTCGCCAGTTTTTTGGCTTCATTGGGGTTTGAGCAATAGCCCAGTTCCACGAGCACGGCCGGCATCTGGGCACCAACTAAGACGTGGAAGGGCGCAGACTTTGTGCCATTATTCTTGGCAGGCACGCCGTTGCGTTTGAGGCGGGAGAGGGTGACCCGCTGCACATCAGAAGCCAGGATTTTGGACTCGTCGATCTTGGCTGTCAGCATGATGGAGGCGATGACGCGCTGCATATCCTTCAGCCTGCGGTCTGAGCCGATATTTTCCATGGCAGCCAAGCGGGCTGCTTCGCGGGTTTTTGCCAGGCTCAGAAAATAGGTCTCAAAGCCGTTGGCCGCGGGATTGGGATTCGCGTTCACGTGGATGGAGACGAAGAGATCGGCTCCGGCTGCATTGGCCATGGCTGTGCGCTGGGTTAATTTAATGAATTTATCGCTATTGCGGGAATAGAGCACGCGCAGGCCAGTGTTTTCAAGCAGTCTGCCGAGGGTGCGAGCCACATCCATGGCCACAAATTTTTCGACAATATTGTTGTGATAGGTGCCAGGATCCTTGCCACCATGGCCGGCATCGATAAAAACTGTGCTCACAGAAAGCCCCAATTGCTGGGCAAGGCCAAGATTGGCTGGTTCGGCGAGTTTTTTGCTCATATCGTCAGCATCGCCGCTGAAGCTTTTGGGCTTTTTGGGCGCATCCGAGGCATCGGCATAGTTTTGGCCTGATTGCTGATTCTTGGGGGCAACGCTCTTTCTGGCATCGACGGTTATAAGCAGGTGGGGGGTATCGGGTTTGCGACTCACATCAAAGCGTCTGGCCTCGCGCAGGTCAAAGCGGAGAAGCTGGTCGCCATTTTTCGCTTGTTCGACAAAAACCCCTTCGAGCAGGCTGCCTTTGATCACAACCCCTTTGCGAATGGCCTGGGCGATTTCTGTATCGTTTAAATCGACAAAGAGATGCTTTTGCCGTCCCTTGGCCTCAGCAACCATCCTGGCGGAATAGGTGGTTTTGCCGCTCAATTCAAGGGTGATCTGCACCCTGTTTTTGTCGATGGAATCCCATGTCAAGAGTTCCAGGGCAACGCCTTTGGCAGAGGCCTTCTTGGTCAATTTGGCGAGCATGGAACGCGCCTGGGCTGCCTGGTCGCCTTTGGGATAGTGTCTGAGCAGATCGGTCAGGAGCCTTCGGGCTGTGCGGACATCGCTGTTTCGTTCGCCCGCAATCTGGGCAGCCTTCATCAAGGCATCGTCTGCAAGGGAGGATGTGGCCTCATAGAGGGGGATGGATTGGTAGAGTTCTTGAGCGCCGCGATAGTCTTGGGCAACGTTGGAGCATTGGGCAAGATGGAGGCGCACCTCTCCAGCCAGATAGAGGGCTTTGGCTCCGAGGGTTTTGTCCTTGGTTTGTTTGTGGATGGCGAGAAAATCGGTCTCAAGCTGTTCCCATGTTTTGCGCCAGCAGGTCTTATTGCTATCGCTTGCCAATTGCCGCATGCGTTTGCGATTGCTTTGATAGTCTTTGGCGAGCGCTTCTTCAGAGACAGGGGAGGGGGTCTCTTTTTGTTTGGCTTGGGGGGACTCGGGTTCTTTTTTGCGGAATTTTTGGGTGCGCAGGGTTTGTTCGAGCGCCTGGGCGTCTGTTGCCATGTCGCTTTTGGCATAGCTTTTGGCTATCTTGGCAAGGAGATCGAGCGCTTTGGCATCGTCTCTGAGTAAGGCGGTGTGCATCTTGGCCGCCCGATAGAGGGCGTCGTCAGCCAGGGGGCTTCTGGGGTGATTGGCTGCGACACTTTCATAGAGTTTGACAGCGCGTTTGGCGTCGCCTTGCTGGAAGGAAACTTTGGCAAGCCCCTCTATGCATTCTGCAGCCCGGAACAGGGCGCAGGGTCTGTTTGCCCATGTTGTATCCTGGGTGTAGATCGCCATGAATTCCCCGTACAATTTTTCCCAGGATGTTCGAAATTTTGCCTGCGCAGGCGTTTTTTTGAGAATCTCCAAGGCTTCCTTGGTCTTTTGATAGCGCAGAGGCGTTTGGGGGAGAGCCGCAAAGACTGTTTGGGCGAGCAGGCAGAAAAGACACACGAAGCACAACGCTCTGAGGAGAACGCTGCCAGGTAGGGGGGCTTGGGCATTCTTCATAGTACGGTTCTCCTAAAATATCACGCCACTGCCGGTCTTTGCACGTATCACACGTTCCTTTACGAGAACCGGTACACTCGCAGGCAGATTATTGTTCCGGCCGCAGGAGCGGAAAAAGAATAACTTCGCGGATGGAAGCCGCATCGGTCAAGAGCATGACAAGCCGATCGATGCCAATGCCACAGCCAGCAGCAGGAGGCATGCCGTACTCGAGCGCGCGGACAAAATCCTCGTCCATACTGCACGCTTCCTCGTCGCCCGCTTCTTTTTCCCGAACCTGTTCTTCAAAGCGTGCCCGCTGGTCAATGGGATCGTTCAGCTCAGAGAAGGCGTTCGCCAGTTCCCTGCCTGTGATGAAGAGCTCAAAGCGGTCGGTGATATTGGGATCAGCGTCGTTTCGGCGCGAGAGCGGCGATATGGCCGCTGGATAGTGGTAGATGAAGTGGGGCTGGATGAGTTTTTCTTCCACATCCAGATCAAAGAGTTTGGCCTGAAGTTTTTGGAGATTTTCTGTTTCCGTGGCCTTTTCGCCGCGCTTTTTGATGTAGTCGCGCACCTTGTTGTAGTCGTTGTAAAAATCAGGACTGTGACCGCCGATGGTTTCGAGGGATTCATAGAAGGAGATGCGCTTCCAGGTACCGGGGGTCAGGTCGATGGCTTCGCCCTGGTAGGTGATCTGGGTTGAGCCACAGATTTTTTGGGCGAGGGTGCCAAAGAGCTCTTCGGTCAAATCCATAAGATGGTTGAAGTTGGCGTACGCCCAATAGAATTCACAAGTGGTGAATTCGGGATTGTGGCGCGTGTCGATGCCTTCGTTGCGGAAATTGCGATTCAGTTCAAAAACTTTTTCAAAGCCGCCGACCAGGAGGCGTTTCAGATAGAGCTCAGGCGCTATGCGCAAAAAGAGCTGCATATCCAGGGCGTTGTGGTAGGTTGTGAAGGGCTTGGCCTGGGCACCACCGGCTATGGGGTGCATCATCGGGGTCTCAACCTCCATAAAACCCCGCTTTTCCATGAAATGGCGGAATTCCCGGACAATGGCGCTGCGTTTTCTGAAAATTTCCCGGGTACGGGGGGAGACAATGAGATCCACATAGCGCTGGCGATAGCGGGTCTCCATGTCTTTGAGGCCATGGTATTTTTCCGGGAGGATGCGCATCGAGCGTGTGACCAGCTCAACCTGGGTACATGAAATCGTCAGTTCGCCGGTCTTTGTGCGAAAGAGTTTGCCAGCCACCCCGATGATATCGCCGATGTCAAATTTTTTGACGATGGCGTAATTGGCATCGCCCAGGGTGTCCCGTGAAATATGGCATTGGATGCGGCCGCTTTGATCCTGGATGGTCAAAAAGCCCGCTTTGCCGAAGGAACGCAGGGTGATGATGCGACCGGCAATGCCCTTGACAGGTTCCTGCCCCTCAAGCTCTTCAGGGGTGAGCTCACCGTAGGTCTCGATGACTTCGGTGATCTGATGGTGTTTTTCAAAGGTATTCGGGAAGAGTTTTACCCCAGCGTCGACGAGGTCACAGGACTTGTTTGCCCGGTTTTTGACGACTTCGTTGAGTTCGTCGCGAACGGCAAATTGCTCAAGCATGGGGGTGAGGTAGGTGACATACGGTGACTTGCTGGCAAGTTTTACACGAGGTCTGGTATTGGTGTCACGACTTTCCACAAAAAACTCCTCGCACAACGTCTGAATCGCATCCATACGCGGCATAATAAAGAAAAATATATCGATGTGCTAAAGGGTTTTTATCTATGCTTTTTTGGTGTAAGCGTCAAATTTTTTGGCTTTCCGTTGGCTGCGCTGTGCCCAGCTTTTTGTGGGGGGGGGCGTTTGGGTGGGGATGCGGCTCGATTCAAAAAAACTTGAAAGAGGCCTCGTTTTAGGTCATACTGGTTCCATGTCATTTGAACTCTTTGTGGCCTCCCGCTATCTTTTTGCAAAGCGGAAACAGGCCTTTATTTATGTCATTTCTGTGATGGCTGTTCTCGGGGTGGCTCTCGGGGTGGCTGCGCTTGTTGTCGTGCTCGGTGTCTATAACGGCATGACAACGGATATGCGCGATAAAATCCTCGGTGCCAACGCCCATGGTGTTGTCTTAAGCTATACGCAAAGCGCCTTTGGCGAAGATCCCGAAATCCTTGATCGGGTGGGGGCAGTGCCTGGTATTACCGGCACAACGCCCTTTATCTATTCCGAAGGCATGCTCTCCTCCCCGGGCAATAGCGCCAAGGGCATTATCCTGCGTGGGGTGGATCCCGTCTCAGCGCCCAAGGTCATCACCATGCTCAGACAGCTTCAGGCAGGCACAGTCACCGCCCTCACTGAGCTTGAGGGTCGGGGTATCATTATTGGTGCTGAGCTTGCCAAAAGGCTCCATCTTGAGGTCGGCAGTCGTGTCAATCTTCTGTCGCCTTCGGGCACAAAGACAGCCACTGGCTATACCCCAAAGATCAAAGCCTTCGAGGTTGCGGGGATTTTTAAAACCGGGATGTTCGAATACGACACATCCCTCGCCTTTGTCACCCTCGACGCAGCCCGCAAGATCTTGGGGCTTCCCAAGAACTTTTTGACCGGCATCGAATTTACGGTGCAGGATGTCTTTGAGGTGGACGCGATTGCCGAGACCATGCAAAAGAGTGTTTTGCCACCCTTTTACACGCGTACCTGGACAGAGATGAACGCCAATCTTTTTGCAGCACTCAAGCTCGAGAAGATCGGCATGTTTATTTTGCTCGCCATGGTTGTCTTGATCGGCTCCTTTTCCATTGTGGCCACCCTGGTCATGCTCGTTATGGAAAAGACCAAGGACATTGCCATTATGATGTCCATGGGGGCGACACCAGCCATGATCCGCAAGATCTTTATGCTGCAGGGCACCATCATCGGGATTATCGGCACACTGTTGGGCTATGTTTTGGGACTCACCCTTGGTTTTCTTTTGAAACGCTACCAGTTCATCAAGTTGCCGGAAAACGTCTACACCCTCGATCACTTGCCTATCATTATAACCGTGCAGGATGTCCTCATTGTGGGGGCGAGCGCGCTTTTGCTGTGTTTTTTGGCGACCCTCTATCCGTCACGGCAGGCTTCGCGCTTGAATCCCAGCGAAGCCTTGCGCTATGAGTGAGGCCTTGTATGTCCGCACTCTACACGCTTTCTAAGGTCAGCCGCATCTTCCAGGGGGCTGGTGAAGACATCTGTCTGTTTCACAACCTCTCTTTTTCCGTGGATTTTGGGGAAACGCTGGCCATTGTCGGCGCGAGCGGCTCTGGCAAGTCGACCCTCCTGCACCTTTTGGGCGCTTTGGATACGCCAACAAGCGGGGCAGTGTATTACGACGGCACGGATCTGGCCACCATGAACGAACGCAAGCGGGCGCTGTTTCGCAATAAAGAATTGGGTTTTGTCTACCAGTTCCACCATCTTTTGCCTGAGTTCACAGCCGAAGAAAATGTCGCTATGCCAGGACTCGTCAGCGGCGAGCCGCTTGGGCATGTCATTGTGCGAGCGCAGCATCTCTTGCGTCGGGTCGGATTGGGGGATCGGATGCAGGCCAAGGTACCAACGCTTTCTGGGGGCGAGCGGCAGCGGGTGGCTATTGCCAGAGCGTTGCTGAACAGACCCAGGGTGGTTTTGGCAGACGAACCAACCGGCAATCTCGATGCGAGAACCGGGATACAAATTGAAGATCTTTTGCTCTCCCTGAACGCGGAGTTTGGGACGACATTGGTCATCGTGACCCATAATATGGCACTCGCCAAGCGTATGGGGCGCTGCATGGAACTTGCCGAAGGGAGCTTGCGTCCGATTTCTGCTTAGAAAAATCGTTTTGTCGTTGTTCACCACAAGGAAAAAAGGAGGCAGCGTTCCACCTTCCCAGGTTTTCGCTGAGTTACCCCATGATAGTGTTTTTCCAGAATCTGCGTTTACGGACTGTCTTCTTTGTGCTTTTTTTTCTCGGGATAGGGCTGCTTGATGTATGTGTAGCCGCACCAGGCAAATGCGTTTTGGTCTTGCCCTTTCAAAGCGTGGCAGGGCCGGAAATGCCCAAAGCATCCACCCAGATATCAGAACAAATTCTTGCTCAGCTTCGTGCCAAGAATTTGGAACCCATCCCGCTCAGTGAAGCAACGCGGATTCTTCAGGCCAGCGGAACCCATACGATCGATATGGCACGCGCCCGGGATTTTGGGGTGCAGGCCGGCGCTGATCTTGTCATCTACGGCAATTTCACCCAGCTTGGGGACAGTTTCACCATGGAGTCCCGTTTGGTTCCGGTTGAGGGGGAGTCTCCTGTTCCTCTTGTCTTTCAGCGGAACTCGCTCTTGGCTTTGCAGGAATGCACCCAGACGATGGCGCACAGAGCCAGTGAATTGCTTTCTACCCCCCAACCAAAAGGAACGCAGTCCGAGCAGCCTAAGCCCAAGCAAGAGACCTTGGGTGTGCAGGACTTTGTCCCCATGGGGCGGATGAATCCAGCCCTTGGTGGGATCACCGACATCCAGATCCGTGGCATGCAGGTCATGGATCCTGACACCGTGCTTATGCGTTTAACCATTCGCAAAGGCGATACGGTGGACGCGAACGCCATCAACGAAGAGGTGAAACGCGTTTGGGAAATGGGGTATTTCAGCGATGTGTCTGCCTCCATGGAAGGGCGTGTCTTGGTTTTTACGGTGGTGGAAAAGCCCAGGATTGAAAAAATCCGCGTGGATGGCGAAGACGCTCTCGATGAAGACGACATTCTTGGTGCCATGGGCACCAAGAGCGGCACGGTTTTGAACGAACAGATGATTGCCGACGATCTTCAAAAAATCGCCGAACTCTATCACAAGGAAGGCTATTATCTCGCCAAGGTCGATTATTCCCTCACAGACCGTCAGGGCGGGCGGGGCGCGATCCTTGTGATCAAGGTCAAGGAAGGCAACAAGCTCTATATTAAGGAAGTGAATGTCGAGGGACTCAACGAGATCTCTCGAAGCGATCTCGACAAATACATGGCCTTAAAACCCAGGGGGATTTTTTCCTTCTTCACCGGCACCGGTGTTTTGAAAGACGAATATCTTGAGCGTGACACCAACGCCATTGCCGCCTTTGGTTTGAACGAAGGCTTTGTCGATATCCAGGTCTCGGCTCCCGAGGTCACCTATAAGGACGATGGCATTTATGTGAATTTCACGGTGCACGAAGGTCCTCGCTATGCCGTGCGTTCGGTTGGCTTCAGCGGCGATGTCATCGATACCCCTGAGGCCATGCACAAGATCGTGGAGATGGATCGGGTTGCCAAGAAAAAAGAGCATTTTTCCATCACGGTCATGCAGGAGGACACCAAGAAGCTCACGGACTTTTACACCCAGTTTGGCTATGCCTTCGCCGAAGTCGACACCAGGGTGAACAAAGCCGAGGATGGCAGTCCTTTTGTGGATATTGATTATAATATTTCCAAGAAGCAGCGTGTCTTTATTCGCCGTTTGATGGTTGAGGGCAACGTCAAAACCCGTGACAATGTCATTTTGCGCGAAATGCGCTTAGGCGATGGGGACATGTACAATGGGGAGAAGCTGAAGCGCTCAACCGAACGATTGAATCGGCTGCGCTATTTTTCCTCAGTGGAAACCGAGCTGATTCCGACTGGCAACGAGGATGAAGTCGATCTCAAGGTCAAGGTCAAAGAGTCCAATACCGGCGCGCTCATGGGTGGTATCGGGTATTCGACCTACTACGATGTTGGTGTGACAGCCTCCATCATGGAGCGCAACCTCTTTGGACGGGGCTATTGGCTGCAGTTACAGGGCTTTTTCTCATGGCGTGTGACTTCTGGGGTGTTCTCCTTCACCAACCCACGCCTCTACGACACCGACCTCTCTGTTGGCAACGACCTCTATTATACCAGACAGTATTGGGATAACTTCAGGAAGGAGACAATAGGCGATACCATCCGTTTGGCCTATCCCATCGGTGAGTACACGACAGTCGGTGCTGCCTACCGTTTGGAGCGCTACTACCTCTCCGATGTCTATAGAAATGCCTCTCCCTATATCCGCAAGTACAAAGGCACCAACTGGACGAGTGCGCTTTCTGCCCGTATCACGAGGGATACCACTGATTCCCGCGAGCGGCCAACCAAGGGCACCATCACAAGGCTTTGGTCGGAATACGGCGGCAATATTTTCGGGGGCACCGACAATTTCTTCAAGGTGGTCGGGGACTGGCAGGGTTTTGTCTCTATCAACCCACAGCACACCTTCCATCTGCGCACGCGTTTGGGAGCTGTGTTTGAAAACTCCGAAGATGAGATCCCTGTCTTTGAACGCTTCTGGGTCGGCGGGATGGATACCATCCGTGGCTATTCTTATTCGGATCTGTCCCCCAGAGACTATAAGTACAACGGGGATCAGATCGGTGGCGACCGCATGGGTGTTGCCAACCTCGAATATATCTGGACATTCCAGAAAGATATGGGGCTCGCGATTGTGCCCTTCCTCGATGCTGGCTTCAATATAGACAGCAAGACCATGGCGCATGACTTTGATAAATATATGGTTGCCTCGACAGGGCTTGAGCTGCGCTGGAGATCGCCCATGGGGGATTTGCGTATCGCCTACGGTATTCCGCTTGTCCAAGACTACGATGGCGAGCGTGAGAATGGTCGCTTCGAGTTTAGTATGGGGCAGTTCTTTTAAGAATGTGGCGCGTGTTTTGCATATAATGGTGTAACGTCTGCTTTGTCAGGGGGGAAGACGCTTTTGTTGGGTCAGAAGGTGTTGAATGCTCTTGCAATTGTCTTGTTTCCGAGAGAAAGAGAATGAGTAACAACCTTGGTGCGGAAAAGCCTGAAAATCGGGCTAATTGGAAATCTATCGCAAGAAAGGATAAGAAAGGAGACGCACCAAGCCTTGCTGACTTGAGCCTAGGAATCGCCGGCACCAATGGGAGCGTCTTTCTTTTGTTTCAGGATGAACCCTATTGTATCTTCGAGGGATCCCTCTATCAGATGCTTCCGGTGGAAGAGCCAAGTATGGGCTACAAGCTTGTGGATACGAGCTACGATCGCAAGACGATCCTTGCCCGGGCAGTCACCATTAGCGAGATACAGGCGCTTGATATTATGTTTGTGTTGATGAAAGAGTGAGGACGATTTTTTTGGGCAAGGGCAAAAAAAATGCTTGCCATCGGACAGGAAATCGGCTATTGTCTCTCTCGTAACG
This sequence comes from Desulfovibrio sp., assembly GCA_017450275.1. Taxonomy (GTDB): domain Bacteria; phylum Desulfobacterota; class Desulfovibrionia; order Desulfovibrionales; family Desulfovibrionaceae; genus Desulfovibrio. The sequence continues at coordinate 14,431 of JAFSVD010000049.1, forward strand.
CCGAGGTGGTGGAAATGGTAGACACGCTGCTTTGAGGTGGCAGTGGCGCAAGCTGTGGGGGTTCAAGTCCCCCCCTCGGTACCACTTCGATAATAATAGCCCTCTTCGGAGGGCTTTTTTTGTGCTCAAAATTCGTCGCTCCCCCCCTTTTTTTCATGAGGGGGGAGCTTCTATCAATGCAGGTTCATCCACACGCTCTCTATCGTGTCAGAGAGAGGCGATACAAAAAGCAGTGTGATCGGCGAACGCCCGGGATTGTAGCCGCGTTCGAGAGCCTCTCTGGCAGGATTAAGAGGGAAACAGCGTGTGTTATGCCTGGAGCCTATTCCGCTCCGTTTTTGTGCGGAGACTTCTGCCTCGAGAAAAAGCTGCTTTCATCATGTGTACGGATTTTGACTGGGATATACCGGTACTTCCAACGTGCTTTGCGCGCAAAATCGTGTTCTCTGTCTTCCTCTGCAACGCAGAATTGCACTGCGCTGTGGTCAGAGATCGACCTTGAGAACGCCCTTTGGACACTGCCAGGTTGCCATTATAAAGAAAAAACGCGAACATCTGCTGCCCTTCAAGCACAAGTCTCAAGGACTTGCAATGGGAGACGAGCTTGTCTTTCCCTTGCAGCTAGTCAAAAACTCGCAGCACAAGCGATGTCGGTCTCTTGAACGGTTTCGGGCGAGACGAAATGGGCATTCATGGCTTCCGTGCGATTGCGGTCAGATGTGATCGAAATGCAGCTCGCGCATGTGCAGGAAAGCCAGGTTCGCACCACCTATAACTGCGCCCTCGATGAGCGACGCGACATGATGCAAAAATACGCGGATTATCTTGATTCGTTGAAAAACAACGTGAGATAAACCTATTATATTTTATGTTTTGCAATTCTTCCCTGTAGTGCTGTGACACAACGAAAAAGGGAATGAGGAAGCCTTATGGACGAGAACTCATTCTATGAACACCCTATTCTTTCTTCTCCCTATGAGTGCCCAAACAAGCATTGGGAATTGAAAAACGGTGTTCCGACTTACAGAATTATCTGTCAAAGGAGACCGGCAGATTTTGTCACGCCGATACCCAAACCAAGAAAAAGCAAGAAAATTCAGATACAGGGAAGTCTCATCAATGAAGCAGAAAATATTGCTTCCAAAATTACAACGACAGAACAGCAGTATCATCTTGCCCTGATTAATGAATTAAGGGGCTATCTTGCAGAATGGAGAAAACTTCCTCTGGATAAATGTGGCGTCTCGCCGACCACACAAAAACTCTTGCATCACTGGCGACATCACAATTTTTCAAGCTATCAACCGTTTTTCTGTCAAATAGAAGCAGTAGAAACGGCAATCTGGCTTGTTGAAGTCGCGCCGAACCAGAAACGTGCAAACCACAAGAAATTTCTTGAATATCTGAGTAATGTTAATGAAAATGCGAATTCTTCACTTTCCCGTATTGCCTTGAAGCTCGCAACCGGTGCCGGCAAGACGACTGTCATGGCCATGATCATTGCCTGGCAGACGTTAAATGCGGTTCGTTATCCTAAACGGCAGGGGTTCACCAAAGGCTTCCTTGTTGTTGCTCCAGGTATCACTATCAAGGACAGATTACGTGTTCTTCTTCCCAATGATCCAGACTCGTACTATCAGCGCAGGGAACTGGTACCGCCTGATATGCTGAGAGAACTGCAGCAAGCACGAATCGTCATAACGAACTATCACGCACTCCGACTCAGGGAGAAGGTAGAGATTTCCAAGGGAACACGTTCAGCTTTGCAAGGCTGGCGAAACGAGCCTCTTCAGACTTTTGAGACAGAAGGGGAAATGCTGCAGCGCGTCATGCCTGAGCTTATGAATCTTGAGCGAATTGTTGTTATTAACGACGAAGCTCACCACTGCTATCAAGCACGACCTCTGTCAGAAGACGAAAAAGAGATCAAACTTTCCGCAGATGAGAAGAGGGAGGCTGAAGAGAACACAGAAGCAGCTCGGGTGTGGATTTCTGGGCTCAAGATCGTCCAAAATAAGTTCAAGAATGGAATCCTCAAAATTTTTGATCTTTCAGCAACGCCGTTTTTCTTGAGTGGATCTGGCTATGTTGAGGGAACGATCTTTCCTTGGACAATGAGTGACTTTTCCCTCATGGATGCCATCGAATGCGGCATCGTCAAACTCCCCAGAGTCCCTATCACAGGGAACATAGCGTCAAACGACGTGCCCATGTACAGAAATCTGTGGGATCACATCAAGAAGAAGATGCCAAAGAAAAAAGATGGTGCTGGTCTTGATCCTCTTGCGCTTCCAGTGGAATTACAGACAGCTTTGGATGCTCTCTACGGGCATTATGCTGAAACGTTTAAACAATGGAAAGAAAACGAGATTCCAGTACCTCCTTGCTTTATTATTGTTTGCAACAATACAGTAACATCGAAGTTGATTTATGATTTTGTTTCAGGCTTTTATCGGGACAAGGACGATCAAAATACTTTTGTCAATGGAAGATTAGAACTTTTCAGAAATTTTGACGAAAATGGCAATCCATACCCACGACCGAGAACCTTGCTGATTGACTCTCAGCAGCTCGACCGAGGCGATGTACTGGAAAAAAACTTCACTCTTGCTGCCAAGGACGAGATTGAACGCTTCAAACGAGAAATCTTGATCCGGGGAGGCAATCTGGCCTCAGAGCTGCGAAGCGGAAAGGAGCTTTCAGAGGCCACCATTCTTCGTGAAGTCATGAATACGGTGGGAAAGCAAGGGCAGCTTGGCGAATCCATTCGCTGTGTGGTGTCTGTTTCCATGCTGACGGAAGGTTGGGACGCGAACAACGTCACACACATTCTTGGCGTCAGAGCCTTTGGCACGCAACTTCTGTGCGAGCAAGTTATTGGCCGTGCGCTCCGTCGATACTCCTACAATATGAACGAGGAGAATCTGTTTGATCCAGAATACGCCGATGTTCTGGGGATTCCTTTTGATTTTGCAGACAGACAGGTGAAAACAGATAATAAGCCGCCCAAAGAAACAGTCCATGTTCATGCTGTTCTTCCGGAGCGAGAGCATCTTGAAATCACCTTTCCCCGTGTCGCTGGCTATCGGGTAGAACTTCCAAATGAGAAGCTTCTGGCGAATTTTAATGAGGAATCGATTTTTGTTCTAACCCCGGAAATTGTTGGGGAAACAGTTGTTGAGAATGCCGCTATAATTGGAGAAATTACTGAGCTGAATCTTGATCATCTTGATACAATCAGGGAGAACACGATCAAGATGGAGCTAACGAAGTACATTCTCCTGAACAAGCTTCGTGAAGAGAATGAAAATCCAAGGCTCTATCTCTTTGGTCAGGTGAAGGGGATCGTCTCCACATGGTTTGATACGTATTTCAAATGCCGGAATGAGACTCACCCTGCACAGCTTATCTACAAAAGCATTGCCGATAGAGCTTCTGAGAAAATCTGCGCAGCTATAACAAGGGCGCATCAGAAAGAACGTCCTATAAGAGTCATTCTCGATCCCTACAACAAGGAAGGCTCATCGCGGTACGTAAATTTCAATAGTTCTAAGCCCAAACGTTACACAACAAATCCCTTAAAAGGACAGATCAACTATCATATCTGTGATAGTGATTGGGAAATGGAATTTTGCAGAGTCGCCGAACGCCACGAGAAAGTGAAGGCATACGTCAAAAATCAAGGAATGGGTTTTGAGGTTCCGTATACCTTTCAGGGGGAACAGCATACCTATATTCCTGATTTTATTCTCTTGGTAGACGATGGACATGGTGACGATCTTCTGCATGTTGTTGTCGAAATCAAGGGGTATCGTCGTGAAGATGCTCTTGAAAAAAAGACAACAATGGATACCTATTGGATCCCAGGTGTGAATAGACTGAAGAAATATGGTCGTTGGGCGTTCGCTGAATTGAAAGAAGTCAATGAATTCAAACTTGATATAGAAGATGTCTTCAAGCAAAGTATTGAAGTGAAATTTAACAACATGATTAATGAAGCTGTGAGGTCGTTCAATGGCTAAAGAATCAGTACAAAAGACAGTTGGGACTATTTCTCATATTGACGATCACAGAACAAATATTCCCACAGCAGAGCTTCAGTCAATCATGAAAGACGAGGATATGAAGCCCGTTCCCGTGAGCTTCACAAAGCGGAATCCTGATCTTGACCCGCAGCTTATCTGGCGTGGAAAGTATGACGGCGACGACCAGCTGACAGTCAAATCCGCACCTCTCTACATTCAAGAGAATATTCATCCTTCTGTTTTGATCAAAGACTTGATGAATGAGTCGAAGGGCAAGAAAAACGATAATTCTTTGCTTCAGTTTTTTAACGACTTTAACGGCTATGCCAAGGATGCCAATAAAACTGATTTCTACCAGCATGAGCACAATTGGACGAACAGAATGATCCTTGGGGATTCTCTGCAGGTCATGTTGAGTCTAGCAGAACGCGAAGGGCTGCGTGGAAAGGTGCAGTGTATCTATATGGATCCTCCTTATGGGATCAAGTTTAACAGCAATTTTCAGTGGTCTACGACCAGTAGGGATGTCAAAGACGGCAAGCTCGATAATATGACGCGAGAGCCAGAGCAGGTGAAGGCATTCAGGGATACGTGGCGGGATGGAATACATTCGTACTTGAATTATCTAAGAGATAGATTTATTCTGGCAAGAGATTTATTGGATGATAATGGAAGTATTTTTGTACAAATAGGTGATGAGAATACTCATAAAATCCGAATTCTACTTGATGAGATATTTGGAGAAAATAATTTTATTAGCGAGATAATTATAACTAAAACAGGTAGCATTTCGTCAAATTTTTTGGGAAATATAGCAGATAAAATACACTGGTATGGTAAAAATAAAATAAAGACAAAATATAATAATTTGTTTTATGAAAGAGGCGAACGCGAAGAAACTGATTACTCTGCAGATCCAATTTTGTCATCTGGGAATACAAAACAAGAAAACTTAATAGTTTTATTTCATGGAAATAATTATGGGTGTGGTAGCAATAATCATTGGAAGACTCATTTAAATGGAATGAATCGTTTAATAAGAGCTAATCGTATTGTTTCTCTGAAAAAATCCCTACGTTATAAAAGATTCTACCAAGATTTTCCAGCAAAGCCCTATTCTAATGTTTGGAATGATACGGGCGGTGCAAGTAATATGATCTATATTGTTCAAACAAATTATAAAATAATCGAACGCTGCATCCTTATGTCCACCGACCCCGGCGACCTTGTTCTCGACCCCACCTGCGGTTCAGGCACAACAGCTTACGTTGCCGAACAATGGGGACGTCGTTGGATCACGATAGACACTTCTCGTGTCGCGCTTGCTCTTGCTCGTATGCGTCTCATGGGAGCCAGATATCCTTGGTATATCATGACCGACAGCAAAGAAGGACAGGAGAAGGAAGCCGAGCTGAACAACGTCCCGCCACAAAAAGACCCTACCTACAACAACATCAAACTTGGATTCGTTAATGAACGAGTTCCACACATTACTCTGAAATCCATTGCCAACAACGCTGAAATAGACGTCATATACGACAAGTGGCAGGAAAAACTTGAACCCCTGCGAGCAGCATTCAACAAAGAAGTAAACGAGAATTACGAGGAGTGGGAAATACCGCGGAGTGAAGACGATGTTGATCCAAAAAACAAACATGCCCTTTGGTCAGATAAAGCAAAAGACTTGCATAAACAATGGTGGGACGCCAGTGCAGTTGCATTTACTTTAAATCATAATATTTGATATTTTATTTTTTTATGAAATAAAAATTTCCAATTTTTGTCTTGAAGTTTGTATATCTAAGTTGATACAATAAATCACATTTGTATTAATATTGTACTATTATCCGTAAAAATTAAACATAAAAAACTAAGAGAGAGGAGGAAAATGAATTTTGGTAAAAATTGTAATTTAGGAGAAGTAGATTTTAATACAATTATTAGTAACTGTAACAAAAGTGACAATATTATTGATGAAAGAAGATTCTTTTATTACGGTGTAGATTTTGTCTATCTAGGTAAATTGTATGAAATAATATCAGAAAATGTCACAGAATTTAGAAGAACATCTTATGGTAATATTA
>JAFSVD010000050.1 GCA_017450275.1 Desulfovibrio sp.
AGGTAATACACGAACAATGGGGTTGGAAGAGCATCACAGGCATAGCCAAATCTAAAGCCTGGATAGTTCTCGGCTACTAAGGAAACATCTAAAGCATTCAAGAACCGCCGTGATGCGAGAACCGCACGTCCGGTGGTGTGGTAGGAGGGGGCAACCCCTCCTACCCGATCATACATGGCCTCATCGTTAGCGAGGTTGAAGATAGTTGGGCTGGAAAAAGAGTCTGTAGCGTTTGGTTTTCGGAAGAGCCTTGGGAAATTGGGCGCGGCCTTCGATTTTGACGGGCTTTTCCGAAAAACCAAAGGGCATCAGCGCTTGCGGAGCCAGTGTTTTTTGGAGATAGCCAAGATCGGTGATCACAAGCACGGGCATGTTGACGTTTGTGTCACCCGCGTGCAAGACAGTTTGGGATTTGCTGGGACGCGTGGCGTTCTGGGCTGTTTTTTTCAGGAGGCTCGGGAGCTGAAATTCGGTGCGGTGCAAAATCTCCAGGAAATCATTGCCCGTACGACCGACAAAGGTCAAAAGCGATTCCCCGTCGTCTGAAACCAGGAGGCTCACAGGCATAGTGCCTCCATGGATGCCCATAAAGGTCGGTCGAGCACCCTGGGGCATTTTGACCCAGGGATCTTCCAGCGCTTTTACGTTGCAGGGGAGAAGAAGAGAGAGAAGAAGAGTGAGGTACGCGAATAGGTGGCGAGTGCGCAAGGGAAAGTCCTTTTCAAAGAGCGGTGGCTCCCTCATAAAAAGTCGTTTAGACAATGTCAAGCGCAAAAAGGATTGTTATGCTGTACGCAGATCTGCATATCCATACCAAGTATTCCCACGGCAACAATACGCCAGCGGAGATGTACGCCAAGGCGTGCTCGCTGGGACTCCGCCTCGTGGGTTTTACCGAGCATTCTCCCAGACCCAAGGGCTTTGACTATACCCACGAATACCGCGATGCCTTGACAGCGATGCTCCCAACCTATGTCCGGGAGGTGTGTGCCTTACGGGACAATCCCCAAAAGGGCGCAAACCAGGAGATCTGTCAGGTCTTGTTCGGGATGGAAATGGACTGGTTGGAAGACGAAGAGGATTTTGCCAGAGCCAGTGCCAAAGCCTTTGATTTTGATTATTTGCTCGGCAGCGTGCATTTTATTGGCCATTGGGGCTTTGACGATGGGGTAGATCCTTGGCTTACTGCCTCGCAGGAGCAGTGTGAAACCTGGTATGAGGACTATTTTACGGCCTGGGAAGCGATGATTTGCTCAGGCCTCTATGCCATTGCCGCGCATCCTGATTTGATCAAGATTTTTTCGGTTGACCAGTTCCACATCTGGCTGCAAAAACCCCAAGCCCAAGCGCAGGTTGGTCATGCGCTTGACTGTCTGCGCAAGCAGGGGATGGCGATGGAGATTTCTTCGGCAGGGCTCAGAAAACGCTGCCATGAGATCTATCCGTGTGAAGCCATCATGGCCATGGCAGCCAGTCGGGAGATTCCCATCACCTTTGCCTCAGACGCTCACGGAGTCAACGATATTGCCTATGGCTTTGATATCTTGGAACGCTATGCTGCGCGTTTTGGCTACCGCGAGCATTGTGCGTTTCAGCACGGCAAAACACGCACATTTCCTTTTGGTGAGTGAGGCTCTATGGCTGCTATCGTCAATGCAACGAATGTGTCGCTCTATCTTCCCAAAGATATCCATCACAACGATGTCTTACACGATATTACCTGGTCGATTGCAAGAGGGGAGCACGCAGCTGTTGTTGGGAGCAACGGGAGTGGCAAATCGACATTCCTTCGGCTGTTGGGTGGTTTTTTGTGGCCGCGCACAGGAACCATTGTCTGGGAGGATGAACAGGGCTCCATGCAGACATCCCCGCTTGTGGGACGCCGCATAAGCGCGCTTGTCTCTCCCGCCGAACAGATGCGCTACCAGAAAAATGCCTGGAGCATCGATGGTCTCACCTTGGTTTTGACCGGCTTTGAGGGCACGCCTTTTCTCTACGCAAAAAAACCCAAGCCCGAGATGCTTGGGCGTGTGCGCACCCTTGCCCGGGAATTGTGCTGCGAGGATCTCTTATACCGGGATAGTGCCCAGCTTTCCCAGGGGCAGTTGCGCATCCTTCTTGTGCTGCGGGCGCTTTGCAAGGAACCCACATTGCTCTTGCTCGATGAATGCACAGACGGTTTGGATAGCACCCATTCGCGGGCGGTCTTGGACTGTCTTTGTGCCGTAGCCCAAAAAACCACCATTGTCTTTGTGACCCATACGCCCGATCGTATCCCCGATTTTTGCACCTGCTTTTTCCAGATGGAGGATGGACGGATACACGGGATACCAAGACCCACGCAGACATCGCCCACGGTCTTCGCCCAATCGAGCGCTGACACAGAACACAACCATCCGGTCTTTGTGCTGAAAAACGCCTCCTCGTATCTGGATCGTGTCAAAATTCTCCACGATATCACCTTCACCATCCGGCTCGGAGAGCGGTGGCTTGTTGTTGGCGACAACGGGAGCGGTAAATCGACCTTTTTGCGTTTGTTGCTTGGGGATGTGTTTTGTGCGGCGGGGGGAACGGTTGAGCGGTGGCTGCCCTCCTTGGCCAATGGCAGAGGGGCTTTTGTGGAGAGTCTTGAGCAGATCAGGCGGAAGATGAGTCTTGTCTCAGCTCTCACCGAGGTGGAGTACGACTATCCTGTGACCGCCTTGGAGGTGGTGTTGAGCGGCTTTGAAAACAGTGTGGGACTCTATCGGGACTACGCTGGGGAGGAGGTTGAGCGAGCGAAAGCCTTTGTGCAGCGTTTTTTTGCCGAGCTTGCACCCCAGGCCTTTGAGGCGCTTTTGAGAACGCCGATCACCTTTCTCTCCACAGGGCAGCTGCGCAGGCTTTTTTTGGCACGCGCTCTGATCTGTGATCCCGATGTCTTGCTGCTCGATGAACCAACGAGCGGTCTCGATGCGGAGAGCAGAAAGCTCTATCTGGCTCTGCTCGATGCCATAGCGAGCGCAAAACCCACGCTCACCATGTGCTTTGTCTCGCATGAAATGCAGTATGTGCCCTCCTGCATCAACAAATGCGCCCGCATGGAAGCAGGGCGCATTGCGTGCATGCCGTGGCCTTTGGTCGTTGATCGTTGATTAGGCGTGAGTGCAAAGCAGCGCAGACCACTCTCCGTCTTCATATTGTGTGCAGTGAAAACCCAGATCAGTATAGAGTGCGCTCAGGCTCTCGCATTGTATATCGAGAAAACCCGAGAGAATGAGGGAGCCTTCTTCCGCCACACAGGCAGCGAGGTCGTTGGCCATGGATCGAAGGGGGTTGGCCAGGATATTGGCAAAGACAAGGCCAAAGCGTTGTCCGTGTACCTCCTCGATTGAGCCCTGCTTGAGGGATATGGCGTGGGCGACCGCATTTTTTTCCGCGTTTTCCCTGGCGCATTGGATCGCATCAGCTTCAATATCAAGGCCGACTCCGTCCAAGCCCAGTTTTGCCGCTGCAATGGCCAAAATCCCCGATCCCGTGCCAAGATCCAGAAAGGGGGTTTTGAGAGTCTTGGTGGTGGCGAGATGGGAGAGAATGCGAAGACAGAGGGCTGTTGTTTGATGCTCACCAGTCCCAAAGGCGTTTTTGGGCTCGATATAGAGAGGGATATGGTCGGAGGAGTCTTCCACCTTGCCATGGGGCACCACGATAAAGGCGCCGATTGTCCGAGGATGCAGTGAATCGAGCCACTGTTTTTGCCAGTCACGCTCTTGGCATTCCGATTGCTCTGCCTTGAGGATGAGAGGGGAGAGATCTTTGGCAAGGGTATCAAGCAGCTCTTGATTGGTATCGTAGAGCGTTATGCGGATGTCGCCAGATGAGAGGGTTTCTTCTTGCCAGCCTGTTGGTACGTATACAGATAAGAGGCCTGTGAGCTGGTCATAGGATTCGTGAGGAGCTGTGATTTGGAGACAAAAGAGCATGTTAGCGCAGCCGTGTAAAGGTGTTTGGTGAATGGGCTCTGCGTTGGGAGCCTGTCAGAGGGGATTCATCGAGCAGGGGGAGAATGTCGTCGGTGATGGGAACGGTTGCCAGGGCTTTGGCAATGACTTCGTTGGTTTCCGGCCGCAGGATGCTGTAGGTGAAACGGACGTGCGTATCGCTGATCACATAGGTTCCGGCAATAACTGCCTGTCCGAAGCCGTAGGGTGTTTTCAGCTGGCGAACATTTCTCGTGAGAATGAGTTCTCCTCCGGCTGCTCTGTCGAAGCGGATATCGCGCCCCATGCGCAATTCTTCATAGCGGTAACCCATGTCGATCAGACGCGAGGAGAGTTCTTCGGTCATTTGACGGGAGAGAGGGCAGGTCTGGAGGAGGTTGTTGACATTGACAGCGGTTGTGCCCATGACCAGGATGGCTGCCCTGACATTGGCAGGGCTCTGCTCCTTGGAGTCTTCCTTGGCAAAGCGCATCATCAGTTGCTCATCGATCGAATTGGCAAGGGTTTTGGCGGCATAGGGAATATGGCCTGTTATGCGCGATTCCACAGGCCCAAAAACACTGCATCCCATAAGCACGACGAGGAGGCATGGCACAAGCAATTTGATAGGCGAAAACATGATGACTTCCTTAGCGAAGGGTGCGCAAGAGGAGTTCGAGACCGTCTAATTCATGACGAATTATTTCCAGCCTTTTTGTATTGGTGCAAATGGAGAGCGCAAGAACATAGCTTTGACGAGCCAGTTCGTATCGCCCTTCGGCACGGTACGCTCTTGCCTCTCTGAGATAGCGCTGTTCGAGCATGCGCGTACTCTGGCTGCTCATGGCAAGGAGCGTTTGGCTTTGGGCTGGAGTGAGGCTTACGCAAAAAAGAACAAGCAAAAGAGAACAAAGCAGACGCATACGCCACCTCTATCGTTGCTGGATAATGGGGATGACGTTCCCCTTTGTGGGCTGTCCATAGGGACCTGACACCCAGGAATCGGATTGTGCCAGGCGTTCAATAAGGGGGGTGTTGAGGAGAACGAGCTGGGCTGTGCGCTGCACAACCCCGTCAGAGGCTCGAACAAGCCGGGCATTGATAAAGGTCACATCCTCGTCCACCAAATAGGTGCCGAGCACGAGACTCGCCCATTTTTGGTTGGCTCGGATGCTGGCATTGGGGATGAGAACAAGGTCATCCTTTGCTCCTGTCACCGTGATATTGCCGGTCAAGCGGTATTCGCGGGTGGGAAAGCCGCGCTGGTTGAATTCATAAAACATGGATTCGGCGATCAGGCGTCCCAGTTGCGAGGAGCGGGAGGTGTTGTTTTGATCCACAAAGGAGGTTGGCATCCCAATAAAGCCCTCAAGCAGGGCATTGGGCATGGTGGTCAGCATTTGATCGGCCAGTTCGCGGAACTTGAGCTTGAGCTCAACGGCATTCACATACTCTTGCCCACGCACGCTTTTGGACTTTACCCTCGATGAGCAGCCGAAACCGGCGCCAAGCGCAAGGCAGAGGATGAGGGCACAACAGAAAAATACGGGTCTTTTCATACAGTATTGAGCGGCAAAACCCACCCACAGGGTGGAACCGCTCCCCTCCGTTCTGGTAGAATATAGTGTATAATAGTGTATAGTTGATAGAAATTGTATCCCCGCCTCCATGGCGTGCGCGTGTATAGGATCCCTTTGGCTACGCACTCTCGGTCAATTCCAGCTGTCTCTGGAAAAGTATGCAAGAACTATTCCTTCTTTTCAAGCGCAATCCCTGGTATCCGCTGTTTTGCTTGATTCACAAAATTCTCTTGTGTAGAGTATTACGCGGTCAGGAGCATGGCGCAAGCGCCGCACAGGTTATTTGATGCTTGTTTGATTTGGGAGTGTATATGCATCATCGTACAAAAGCCCTCCGTCTGGGGGCTCTCACCCTCGGAGGAGGGGCGCCGGTTCGGGTACAGAGTATGACCAAGACCGACACCAGGGACGTCGCAGCAACCCTTGCGCAGATACGCAAGCTTGCCCTTGTCGGCTGTGAACTTGTCCGTCTGGCAGTGCCTGATGATAGAGCTGCAGCGGCCTTGCCAGCCATTCGCGCGGGCACCCATATGCCCTTGATTGCCGATATCCATTTTGACTACCGGCTGGCGATCGCGGCCATGGATGCGGGATTTGAGGGGATACGGATCAATCCCGGCAATATCGGGGGGCGTACGGCTCTCTTGAATGTGGTTGCCTGTGCCAAAAGCCATAAGGCTGTCATTCGCGTTGGGGTGAATTCGGGATCCGTTGAAAAACAGCTTTTGGCAAAATACGATGGTCCGACTCCCAGGGCAATGGTTGAGAGCGCGTTGAACCATATCCATATGCTCGAAGATATGGGATTTGAGGATATGAAGGTTTCGATCAAATCCTCCAATGTGCTGGCAACGGTTGAAAGCTATCGACTCCTCCATGCCCAGTGCTCCTATCCTTTGCATATCGGGGTGACGGAAGCCGGCACCCGCATGCGCGGAACCGTCAAGTCTGCTGTTGGGCTTGGCATGTTGTTGGCAGAGGGTATTGGGGATACGATACGGGTTTCTCTGACCCAGGATCCGGTTGAAGAAGTGGCTGTGGCCTACGAAATTTTGCGTGCCGTTAACGTGCGGCACAGAGGTCCTGAAATCATCAGCTGCCCCACCTGTGGACGCACTGAAATCGATCTCTTTGCCTTGGCGCAGGCTGTGGAAGAGGCTGTTGCCAAAACAACCCTTCCGTTGACCATTGCGGTGATGGGCTGTGTCGTCAACGGCCCTGGTGAGGCCAAGGAAGCGGATCTTGGGATTGCCGGTGGCAAGGATAAGGGGATTATTTTCCGCAAAGGCCAGATTGTGGAGACTGTGCGCGGGCAGAAAGCCTTGCTCGCAGCCTTTCTGAAATACTTGGATCAGCTTGTTCGTGAACAGGATGCGCTGCGCGGGGAACGAGAAGCATTGTGACGGTGTTGTTGGAATTGTTTTATAATACGGCCAAAAGGATAGGGCATGCGATTTTCACATACGTTTATACCGACCCTCAAGGAGAGTCCTGCCGAGGCAGAGGTGATCAGCCATAAGCTTTTGTTGCGAGCTGGCATGATCAGAAAACTCACAAGCGGTTTGTACACCTATTTACCCTTGGGGCTAAAGGCTCTCAACAAGGTTGCCACGATTGTTCGGGAAGAAATGGATCGGGCGGGCTTTTTGGAAGTGCTTTTCCCCATGGTGCAGCCAGGGGATCTGTGGAAGGAGACTGGCCGCTGGGAGCATTACGGCAAGGAACTCTTGCGTTTTGTCGATCGCAATGGCAGGGACTACTGTTTGGGGCCAACCCACGAAGAGGTTGTGACCGACCTTGTGCGGGGTGAAGCCCGCTCCTACCGGGATCTTCCGCTGCGCCTCTACCAGATGCAGACGAAATTCAGGGACGAGATCCGCCCCCGTTTTGGTCTTATGCGCGGTCGCGAATTTCTCATGAAGGACGGCTATTCGTTTGACATCGATGTCGATGCGGCGAAGCAGTCCTATCAAACGATGTACGATTGCTATACCCGTATCTTTACGCGGCTTGGGCTGCGTTTTCGGGCTGTTGAGGCTGATACGGGCTCTATTGGTGGCAATTTCTCCCATGAATTCATGGTCTTGGCGGATTCTGGCGAAGATACCATCTGCTATTGCGACAAATGCTCCTACGCAGCCAATGTCGAACGGGCACAGGTTGTAGGCTGTCAGGAGATTGCGCACACCCCGTGTCCCCCCTTGGAATGCGTTGATACGCCCAAACAGCATACGGTTGCCGAGGTGGCGGCTTTCTTGCACGCCAAGCCCAGCCAGGTCATTAAGACCATGCTCTTCCGTTGTGATACCGAGGTGGTTGCTGTCTTGGTGCGGGGGGATCATGCTGTTAATCCCATCAAATTAGGGCATCTTTTGCACGCAACCAGCGTCGAATTGGCGGATCAAGCCTGCGTTGAATCGGTCACCCATGCGCCGCTTGGCTTTGCCGGTCCTGTGGGTCTTTCTCTGCCCATCTATGCCGACCAATCGCTTGCCAATGGATCGGACTATATTGTGGGAGCCAATGCCCAGGATCGCCATATGATGCATGTGGATTTGGCACGCGATGTCACCATAACCGCTTTTGCCGATCTTCGAACCATCACCGAAGACGATCCCTGTCCTCTGTGTGGAGGATGCATCCATCTGACTCGCGGCATCGAGGTTGGGCATATCTTTATGCTGGGCACCAAGTACAGTGACGCTATGCACGCCGATGTCTTAAACGAAGAGGGCAAAGAGACCACCATGATCATGGGCTGCTATGGCATAGGGATTTCCCGTACCGTTGCTGCCGCTATTGAGCAAAACCACGACGACAAGGGCATGCTCTTCCCGTGGGCCATAGCCCCCTATCGCTGCATCCTGCTCAACCTCGATGTGCGTAAGCAGGATGTGACCAGTGTGTGTGAAGATCTCTATCAGCGTTTGTGTGACCAGGGGATAGATATTCTCTATGACGATCGCGATGAACGCGCTGGCGTGAAATTTAAAGACGCGGATCTCTTAGGTATTCCTGCGCAGCTGATTGTAGGCGCAAAAGGCTTGAAAAACGGCACCATTGAAGCTGTGAATCGAAAGACCGGGGAAAAGACAAGCCTTGCTCTTGCGAGCTTTGACCAGGACTTTGCGGCCTTTTGGCAATCGGTTGCCCGGTCGTGGGGTGATGGACGCGAGTCATAGGCAATGGCAGCCCCAGATGTTTTTTCGGTATCGCAGATTGCTGATCTTTTGAAAAAGAACCTTGAGACCCTCTTCCCCTGGGTGTGGGTGAGGGGAGAGGTCTCAGGGGTTCGGAAAACCGTGCTTGGGCACACGTATTTTACCCTGAAAGACGCGCAGGCACAGCTCAGCTGTGCCTGGTTTCGCAATCGGATCCTTGCCCAGCGGGCGAGCTATACTTATGGAAAGGTTGATCCTGTGACCGGTGAAGTGAGGAGCCTGCAAAGGCTTCCGACGGTCACCCCAGAGATTCTGGCACAGGGAGGGGAATTTTGCTGTTTAGGCAAAATTTCCTTCTACCCCCAGCGGGGTTCCTGCCAGATGATTGTGGAACAGATCACCCGGTCAGGCATTGGTTTTTTGACACAGGCCTTTGAAGCGTTACGGCAAAAGCTCGATCAAAAAGGGTATTTTGCCAGGGAGCGCAAACGTCTCTTGCCAGACAATCCGCGCCGCGTTGCCTTGGTGACCAGCGAACAGGGCGCTGCTATCAAGGATTTTCTCAAAATTGCCCGCAATCGGGGCTTGGGTTCTGAGATTCGTCTCTTTCCCAGTCTTGTGCAGGGCAATGAGGCAGCGCAGTCGCTCGCCCTTGCTATCCAACAGGCCTGTGCCCAGGGCTGGGCAGAGGTTGTTGTCGTGATTCGGGGCGGAGGCTCGATCGAAGATCTCTGGTGTTTTAACGAAGAAATTGTGGCTGATGCGATTTTTCATGCGACCATTCCTGTCTTGGCAGGGATTGGGCATGAAATCGATGTCACCTTGGCTGATATGACCGCCGATGTGCGCGCAGCCACCCCAACCCATGCGGCGGAATTGTTGTGGAAGCCCCGAGACCATTTTCGCAGGGATATCGCCCTGTTGACAGAACGCATGGGGCAGTCGATGGAACGCATGCTTGGCACCTTGTCCACCCATCTTCTCCATGAAACACGGGCTCTGAGGGATCGATCGCCCATGGCAAAGCTTCGTATGCTAAACGATCGCCTTGCCATGGCTGCTTCCACCTTGCATGCTGCCATCCAAAAGCATCTCGAACGTCTGGATCGGGGCTTTGAGCAGCTTTGGCTGCGTTTCAGTGCGAGCATGTCAGAGACAGAGCTGCAACAAAAGATCACCCATATCGATCTTTTGCAACGAACGCTCATCCAATGCATTTTGAAGATGCAGCAAGGGCAAAGCCAGGCGCTTGTTGCCCTGCAAACCCGTCTTATGGCAGCCATGCCCTTGGAACGGCTGTTGAAGGAATTGGCAACGCTCTCCATGCTTGAAGAGCGCCTTGTGCAGCGAGAGACACTGCTTCTTGACCAATGGGAGCAGCAGTGTACGCAGCTGACAACAAGGCTCTTGCAGGCCATGCGGCGTTTTCTTGAAGATCGTATGGCGTGTTTGGCCAAAGAGGGCGCGCTCTTGCAAAGCGCCAATCCTCTGGCATTGCTCGGACGCGGCTACGCGATTGTGGAACAAAGCGATGGCAGCGTTGTGCAGTCCATTGCCGATCTTTCGCAGGGGACTCCCCTTGTTGTGCGGCTCAGGGATGGGTGGGTACACGTCTTGGTTGTCTCAACCCACGCTTGAATCTGTTCAAGAGGCGTTTGAGGAGGATTGTTTTGTGAGTAGAAAATCGACAAAGGCATCCTTGCCTGAAGCAGAAAGCGAAACACCGAGTATGAAGGACTTTGAGACAATCTTTCAGCGCTTGCAGGAGATTGTCCGAGAGCTTGAGTCAGGCACAGTGACCCTGGATCAGGGGATGCAGCTGTTTCAGGAAGGGGTTCGGTGTTCGAATGCGTGTCGCAGTATGCTCGAAACAGCGCGGCACACCCTGCACAAATGGCAAAACGGTGAAGCAGAGCCGATCCCTTTGCCGGCTGATGAGCAGGGGGAAGCATTTTGATCATGTGATCAAAGAAATTGGAATTTGCAACAAACGCATTGCTTTAAAATAAAAAATATTGACCTATTCAATTGTAGCTGAAAAAGAATTATCTCTAAAAAATACAATGCGATAGTGCAAGCGTGTGGTTTTGTCCACGCTCTTGTATACTGTGATTTCTTTGTGCATCACCCATCAGAGCTTGTTTGGATGGTGTCTTGTTTTTCGCAGAGCCCGGAGGCTTCGATGCTTGCCCTGGAACCCCTCTTTTCGAATCGAAGAGCCATGGTTGAGGAATATATATCGCATCTCCTGCTTGAGGAAACGATCCCGACGCATCTCAAGGAGGCGATGCGCTATAGCCTTTTGGCCGGTGGAAAAAGACTCAGACCTGTTTTGTGTTTGAGTTCAGCCCAGTTGTTTGGGGGGGAAGAAGAGGATATCCTCCCCTTTGCCTGTGCCATTGAAATGGTGCACACCTATTCGCTCATCCACGACGATTTGCCCTGTATGGATGACGATGATCTTCGCAGAGGAAGACCTTCCAACCATAAAGCCTTTGGGGAGGCGACAGCGCTTCTGGCGGGAGATGGGCTGCTCACCGAGGCCTTTGCGCTTATGACACAAACGAAGCGGAAGCCAGCTCTGGTTCTGCACGCCATCGCTGTTTTTGCCAAGGCCGCAGGAGCCCACGGTATGGTTGGCGGCCAAGAGGTGGATCTCTCCTTTGTGGGCAAGACCCAGGTGTCCTTGGATGCGGTGAAAACCATGCACGCTATGAAGACCGGAGCCATTTTAGAGGCCTCCTGTACAACAGGAGCCATTCTCGCCGATGCCGATACCGAAAGTCTGGCAGCCATTGCCCAGTATGGCCGTGAACTGGGTATAGCCTTTCAGATTGTGGACGATATCTTGGATGAAACCGCTGATCCAGCGGTCTTGGGCAAGCCTGTCCACAGCGATCGTGACAAGAATAAAGCAACCTATCCTGCCTTAGTCGGTCTTGATACCAGCAGACGTTTAGCCAAAGAACACGCGGATCGGGCAAAAAAGGCGCTTTTGTCCTTTGATGCCGGTGCGGATTTCCTTCGTGCTTTGGCAACATTTACCGTGGAAAGGGTCTCCTGAATGCAGCCAACACCTCTTCTTGATTCCATCCAACACCCATCGGATCTGAAATCCTTTGCGGAAAGCGATCTTTGTCAATTGGCGAACGAATTGCGAGAGCGCATTGTCGATGTTGTCTCGCAAAACGGGGGGCATTTAGCGCCGTCATTAGGGGTTGTAGAGCTGACCCTGGGTTTGCTTTCCGTGTTTGATGTGGAGAGGGATCGGCTTATTTGGGATGTTGGACATCAGTGTTATGCGTATAAATTACTGACAGGCCGCCGCGATCGATTCGCTACCCTCCGAACTCTTGGGGGGATCAGCGGTTTTCCTCGTCGCGATGAAAGTCCCTACGATCATTTTGGCGTTGGCCATTCATCGACCTCCATCTCAGCAGGGCTGGGTATGGCTATGGCCAGGGATCTTGACGGCGAAGACTATCATATCATTGCCGTGATTGGCGACGGGGCGTTGACAGCCGGAGAGGCCTTCGAAGGCTTGAATTTGGCTGGTCATATGGGACGGCGTTTGATTGTGGTCTTAAACGACAATGAAATGTCGATTTCACCCAATGTTGGCGCGCTTTCTCTGATTTTGAGCCGTACCTTATCGAGGCAGTGGGTTCGGCAAAAAAGACGCGATATTCTACGTTTCTTGCGTTCGATCCCCCATATCGGTGAAAATCTTGCGCTCTATGCAGAACGCGGCGAAGGGAGCTTTAAATCCTTTTTTACGCCGGGCATGCTCTTTGAGGCACTCCATTTTACCTATATTGGACCTGTGGATGGGCACGATATTGGCGCGGTGCAAAAGCATCTGCAGATGGCAGCCCGCGTTGAAGATGGGCCTGTCTTATTGCATGTGCGCACTATCAAGGGCAAAGGCTATCCGCCTGCGGAACAAAATCCCACAAAGTACCATGGTGTTGCCTCGTTTTTGCCTGAGACCCATGCCGTTGCGAAGAAGCACTTTCCATCCTTTACGCAGGTTTTTGGCGAAACCTTAGTTGCCTTAGGAGCCGATGATCCCAAAATTATCGCCATCACAGCGGCTATGCCCGAAGGGACAGGAACAAACCTTTTTCGGGAACAGTTTCCAGATCGTTTCGTAGACTGTGGCATTTGCGAACAGCATGCCGTAACCTTTGCCGCTGGTTTGGCTACACAAGGCTATCACCCGGTTGTGGCCATTTATTCGACCTTTCTTCAGCGCAGCTACGATCAGGTGATTCACGATGTCTGCTTGCAAAATCTTCCGGTGACGTTTTGTATCGATCGTGCGGGTCTTGTCGGCGAAGACGGAGCAACGCATCACGGTATTTTTGATATTGCCTATATGCGGTCGATTCCAGGCATGCATATAGTGGCTCCTCGCGATGAAGATATGTTGCGGCATGCGGTGAAAACAGCCATAGCGCTTTCATTGCCCTGTGCCGTGCGCTATCCGAGAGGGCCGGGCTTTGGTGTTCCCATGACACAGCCTTTGCGTGTGCTTCCCGTAGGCATTGGGGAAACTGTGCAGGAAGGCTCGACGATCGCGATTTTTGCTTGCGGCAATCGAGTGCATCCTGTTCTTGAAGCATCGCCCTTGATTGCAGAAGCCTTGGGAATAACACCGCTTGTTTTTGATCCTATTTGGCTTAAACCCTTGCCGCTCGCTCAGATACGCGATCTTTTTGAACGGTATTCTTTTGTGGTGCTTGTCGAAGACGGTGTTTTGGCTGGTGGATTTTCGTCATCGGTTCTTGAGCAGATGGTTGATCAGGATTTGGTGGAAGGGCATCATATTCTTCGTATTGGTATTCCAGATACCTTTGTGGAACATGGAACACAACTTGAACTTCGTGAGCGCTATGGACTTCGCGGTTATTTAATTGCAAAAAGAATTATAGAATTCTATAAAAAGCATCAAGAACATTGATGAGCTTTTTGATAAGCAAAAGAATGATATTTTTTTCTTTATCAACAAATGCTTCTTTGTTCTTATTGAACAGTAAACGAAAATACGCATTAGAGATATACTTGTATTAAAGACAGGGATTTTGTTCTCGTTTCTTGTCATTCAAATGGGGGGAGAGCCGTGCAAGATATCGTATGGAATCCCTGGCATGGCTGTCACAAGATAAGCCCTGGGTGCAAGCATTGTTATATGTATAGAAGGGATGCTGAGTTTGGAAAAGACAGCTCTATTGTAACTAAGACAAAGAATTTTTCTTTGCCAGTGATGAAAAAAAGAGATGGTTCATATAAAATTCCCCCTCAATCTCATGTCTATGCGTGTATGACTTCAGATTTTTTTCTTGAAGATGCTGATCCGTGGAGGGATGATATCTGGGCAATGATTGATCAACGCCGTGATCTCCAATTTACTATTATAACAAAACGTATTAGTCGAATGCGTGTTTGTCTCCCGAGAGATTGGGGGGAAGGCTATAATCATGTGCGTATTTGCGCAACCTGTGAAAACCAAAGTACTGCAGATGCTCGTATTCCACACCTTCTTGCCCTATCTATCAAACATCGAAGTCTCATTCATGAACCCATGCTTGAGGCGATTGATATCGAACCGTATCTCAAAACTGGGCTTATTGAACGTGTCATCTGCGGGGGTGAATCAGGTCCAGAATCTCGCCTTTGTGATTATGCGTGGATTTTGCAAACAAGAGAGCAATGCTTAAAATATAATGTTGATTTTATTTTTAAGCAAACAGGAAGATTGTTTAAAAAAGATTCCCGTATTTATGTTATTCCACGAAAAATCCAAATGAGTCAGGCAAGAAAAGCAAATATAAATCTCTATTTTTAATTCTCGCTATAAAATATTTAAACTCTGTTGAGTAGCACTTGACAGAGTTTTTTTATTTACAGTGCTTTATATAGATCGATAAGGGGGAATAATGCGTTTCTATCTTGCTTTTGCACTTTGTCTTTGCTTTTTGCTGGCTGGCTGTAGTGGAAAAAGAGCGGAGAATATAGAACCGCACGCCGATCTCCTCCTTCTTCATACCAACGATACGCATTCGTATTTGGCAGGCTTGGATGCTCATGGACGGGTATGTCTTGATGATGCCCCATGCTTTGGTGGCTATGCCAGAATAGCCTATGCGATCAACGATGCCAAAAAGCGCGGAGAAAATGTCCTTGCTCTTGATGCCGGCGATATGTTCCAGGGCACCTTGTTCTATTCGCAAAATAAGTGGCCAATTCTTGCCAAGATCCGGGAACTCCTTCCCTACGATGCCCAGACATTGGGGAATCACGAGTGGGATGAAGGCTGTGGCGAACTCGCCAAATTTCTCAATGCCAAACACCATTTCCCCATGCTTTGCGCCAATCTCTCGCCTCGTAAGGGCTGTCCCCTGCTTGGAAGCGATACAGCGCCGTATCACATTTTCCGCATAGGCGGGCATCAGGTTGCTGTCATCGGTCTTGCCAACGATGGTGTGCAAGGGCTTTCCGCTGCCTGTCGCTGGACGTTTTTTGACGACAGAGTTGAGAGTGTCCAACGGGCTGTTGCTGCTCTTGAAAAACAAGGGGTTCAGCGCATTATTTTGCTCACCCACATTGGTTTGTCTGATGACATCCGTCTTGCGCAACGTGTCAATGGTGTGGATGTCATTGTGGGAGGGCATAGCCATTCGTATTTGGGCAGTGATTCGACAGAAGGCCCCTATCCCATTGTTTTGAAAACGCCCAAGGGTGAGCCTGTGCTTGTTGTGACAGCGAAATGGGCAACCCAGTATCTTGGAGAACTGGCTTGTTTCTTCGATGCCCAGGGGGTGTTGACGCATTGGCATGGCCGATTGCGGCTGCTTCGCCCCGAAGAGCCGAGAGATCCTGCGGTTTCGGCCTTTGTCGCTCGCTACGCTCAGCCTTTGCAGTCCTTTCTTGACAAAAGCATCGGATACCAAGAATGGAATATGGGGGATGACGGCCACGATATCTGCGTTAAAAAGGAATGTTTGAGCGCAACCATTATGGCGGATGCCATGCTTGCCTATGGCAAACAATACGATGCCACACTGAGTCTGTTTAACAGCGGTGGGGTGCGTGCCGCTCTTCCAAGGGGACGAATCAGCATGGGGGATATTTTGAATGCCTTCCCCTTTGGCAATACCATAGAGGTGCGAGAATACCGTGGTGAGGATATTTTGAAAGCCCTGGAATGGGGGGTGAGGGAAGAAAAGGCGAGTGGCTCTGCCATGCTTCAGACGGCGGGTCTTCGCTATCAGGTCATAGCGTCCAATCCCCCTGGAAAACGCGTGCTTGATGCCACTCTTTTGCTGCCCAACGGCTCAGAGGAACCATTGCGCAAAAAGAGTCGGTATAGGGTTGTTTTGTCGAATTATTTAGCCCAAGGCGGGGATCATTTTCGCATGTTGGTCAAGGGAAAGAGCCTTGTACACAAAAAACCCAAAGATGTGGATGTGCTCGCCAACTACCTTGCCATCCACAATCCCTTGCCCAAGCCCCGGATGGGACGCCTGATTCAAAAGAATGTGCCGTAGTTGTGATACGCACTTATCCTTGGGAGGAAGTGGGGCGTCTTGCTTGCAGGGTGAGGCCGTCTTTGGCAACACGGGCGCAAATACCCCCTGGAAGCGGGAGTGTTTTTGTGCCTTTTGCCTGGGTGATAAGGTGGTCAAGCGCAAAAAGATGGGATGCTGTTGCCTGCTTCGAATCCAGCTGCCACTGTTTTTGTACGCACCCAAGGATAGTAAGGCAGAGGCGAAGGATGCGCAGGCGCTCCGCTGGGAGCAGGCCTTGAATGGCTGCCGGAAAGTGGATCTGAACCAGGCTTGGTTGGAAGGAGAAAGAGCAAGGGAGGGAGTGGAGAAGGGTTGTGAGGTGGGCATCCCAAAAGGCTCGATCGTAGGATGCCATGGTGGAAAGGTGGGTGATTGTTTGGGGAAAATGGGGATTTTCCCGGTGGAAGAGTGGCAGAATTGTTGTGCGGAAGCGGTTGCGGGTATAGCGGAGATCGTTGTTGGATTGGTCAAAAAACCATTCTTGCTTAAGACTTTGCACAAGAGCCGTCAGTTTGGCCTTGTTCCAGGGGAGAAGCGGGCGCAGGATATGGCGCTCTTCGTCATAGTCTCGCATGCCACCGAGCGCTGGCCAGCCGCAGCCCCGTGTCAGGCGCATAAGGACGTCTTCGGCCAAATCGTCGGCGTGGTGGGCAATCACAATATAGTCTGCCTGAAGCAGTGTGCGTTCGTGGGCAAGGCATTGATAGCGAAGGGTGCGGGCAGCTTCTTCAAGGCCAATGGCATGGGCTAAGGCATAGTCTTTGACAGCGATGGTTCGTACACGGCAGGGAATGGCGAGGCGTTCGAGAAAGGCTTTTGTTCCTGCCACTTCCTCTTCCGCTTCAGGTCTGAGACCATGATTGATGGTAATAGCGGAAAGGGTTGCGTCCAGGCGTTTTTGCACAAGGGCGAAGAGAAAGGCGCAGGCCGTTGAATCAACACCGCCGGAACAGGCCAAGAGAAAATGGCTTCCCTGGGGAATGTGAAGATGCTTTTGGATATGGCTGGCAACTTCAAGGGCAAAGCGGGCACAGGGGGTGGGGACGCTTGCGAGCGTGACGGCTTTTGTTGGCACTTAGTCGAGTCCAAAGACGCTTCGAATGGTGTGGATGCGTTCAATCTGATCGATATGGGTGTTTTCATCCTTCAGATACATCAGCGGATTGTGGTGTATTTTATGGAGGATGGAGGAAATCATGACCTCAAGGCTCTGTTTGGTGGCCTCATCACACTGTAAATGTTTACAGGTGTGTTCGAGTTCCGCACGCGCTATGCTTTCATGGCTTGCCAGAAGATCGAGAATGGTTGGTTGGACGGCAAGGCTTTTGAGCCATTGTTCGTAGGAGACGACCTCGTCGTTGACGATCGTTTGGGCTTTTTGGGCTTCGTCGTGGCGGTTGTTGATATTTTCTTCGACGATTTCTTTGAGATCGTCGATATCGTAGAGATAGACGTTGTCGAGACTGTTGACATCGGGGTCGACATCCCTGGGAACGGCGATATCGATAAAGAACATGGGGCGATTTTTGCGCAAACGCAGGGCTGCTGCAACGGTTTTGGCGTGGATGATCGGTTCCACAGACCCTGTTGAGGTGATGATGATGTCAACATGGAGAAGGCTTTCTTGGATTTGCTCAAAGTGCAGCGGATGTCCATGGAAGGATTCAGCCAGGCTTTGGGCGCGGGAAAAGGTTCTGTTGGCCACATAGAGATCCTGGATGCCAAAATGGAGCAGATGTTTGGCAGCCAGTTCGGCCATCTCGCCTGCTCCGATCAGCATCGCCTTGTGCTTGTTCATGTCGCCAAAGATCCGTTTGGCCAGCTCGACCGCAGCGTAGCTGATGGAAACAGCGTTGCTGGCGACAGCGGTTTCCGTGCGGACACGTTTGGCAACCGAAAAGGCCTTGTGCAGCAGGCGGTTCAAGATAGGGCCTGTGGTGTGAGCCTGGCTTGCTTGCACATAGGCTTTTTTCAATTGCCCCAGGATCTGGGGTTCGCCGATGACCATGGAGTCAAGGCTCGAAGCAACACGGAACAGATGCTCTACGGCTTCGGCGTTGGTATAGGTGTAGACATAGGGCTCAAGCTCTTTGACCGATTGGTTTTTGGCAGAAGCCCAGGCAGAGAGAATTTCCTGCTCCCTATTCGGCTGGCCTGCAGCCACGATCTCGACGCGATTACAGGTCGAGAGAATAACATTTTCCCGAATGGTTGGCGTTATCGGAATAGCCCAGAGATCCTTGGAACACTGGTTGGCCAGCGCGAAGCGTTCACGGATATCAACACCAGCTGTACGGTGATTGAGACCAATAAGATAGATTGTACTCTGCATGCGCGATACCGATTTACTTGAGCGAAAACGTATGATGCGAAGGCATCAATGTGTTGATGATGAGAAAGGAAAACAAACTCAACAGAAAGACAATCAGCATGGTGATTGCAGGTTTTTTTCCTGTCCAGGATCGTGCGAGACGATTGTGAAAGACAAAGGCTAAGAGCAGCCAGACAAGGATGCTTGTCAATTCTTTGGGATCTCCTGTGAAGGTGTTCCCGAAGATGGGTTTTGATCGCACAAGCCCGCTCACTATACCGATGGTATAACAGGGGAATGTTGCCAAAATGCAAAAGCCGTTGATGGTGTCGAGCAGGCTGAGCGCAGGCATATCTTCCATAAAGCCTTTGACGCGTTCTTTGCGTTTGATGCGTCTTTCAAGCACAAGAAAGAGCCCGCTGACAATAAAGGAGATGGCCATAAGAGCCAGGCTTCCGAAGAGGGTCGCGATATGGAGAATATAAAACGAGGCATCCAGGGAGGTCGGAAGGACGATTGAGCGTTCGATATAGGGCAGGGAGAGAGCAAAGAGAAGCGCGCATAAGGGGGCTGCAAAGGATACAGCGGCCTGCTGTTTGAGTTTGACCGACAACAAGATCGCAGCAAGACCGACAAACCAGGCAACCAGCTGCATATAGGCGCCGCCGCTTAAGCCCTGGCCAAAGGTTTTATGGAAGCCAAAGAGCAGGCCTAGGGTTTGGAGCGCCAATGCGCACCAAAAGAAACGTGCTCCGTATCGGAGCACGGCTTGTTTTCTGCTGAGAAGTCCATACAGACACAGTATCGTACTGAGCGTCAAAATCGCCAGGGTACCCAGGCTTACGAACTCATGTGAGATCATTGACTATCTCCGGGAGAACGTCCTTCAGATGCGGGGGAAGATGGGTGGTGAGATACTGCAGTGCCTTGGCAGTCTCCCCCTGGTGCAGGTACGTTTCAAGAGGACCATTGGCAAGAGTGGTGAACAAGGCCGCGTTTTCTTCGGAAGACATGGTGGCAACAAGGAGGGGGCGCAGCCGTGCCATGCAGCACAGCATGGCGTGTTTGCTGGCAGCCCAGACCTCGAGTTCTTTGCGCCATTTTTTGGCAAGGGCTGGACTTGTCCCCTGGGTGGAAAGCGTCAAACACAAGGGGTCGGCATCGATAATGGCCGGAAGCGCCACATCGCCATTGTCAGGGTCGCTCGCTGCATTGCACAGGACGTGTTTGGCACGGCAGAGGGCACAAATCCGAGCATTTTCGTGGGGATCGTTGGTGCAGGCAAAGACAATATCTGCCCTGTCGATGCAGGTTTCGTCGAGGGTTTGCTGGTAGACAGTCAGATTGGGGGCTTTGGGGACTTCTTTGATCTGAGGGTCAAAGACCATGATGGAAGCAGGTCCAAAAGAACCCATCGCAAGCAGGCGTTGGAGTTTTCGTTGTCCGACCCGGCCAAAGCCGACAAGAACACAGCATTTTCCCCGAAGAGAGAGATGGATGGGATAGTATTTTCGTGCCATACTTTTTTTTGCGCTAGCGTCCATACTGCTTGGAAAAGTAGGCAAGAGCACGGCCGGCAGCCTCTTGTTCGGCTCTCTTAAAGCTCGATCCCTCAGCGGTGAAGTTTGTGCCGTCGGGCAGGGTCAGGGTGATGGTAAAGATTTTGGCGTGTTCAGGACCTACGCTTCCGATAAGGGCATAGCTTGGGACGGCTTTAAAGCGTTGCTGAACCATTTCCTGCAGTAAGGTTTTATTGTCTTTGTGGAAAGCGAGTACCTCTTCTGGCTTGGGGAGGCTTGGGGCGAAGATCGCTGTTGCGATCTCAAGGGCTTTGGCAAAACCCGCATCCACATAGATCGCTGCCAAAACAGCCTCGAAGGTGTCGCTCAAGATGGAATCGCGGTTTCGGCCACCTTGCATTTCTTCGCCGTGCCCCAATTTGATAAAGCGGTCAAGGGTGAGCGATCGGGCGACCGCAGCAAGCCCCTGGGCGCTCACCAGGGCTGAGCGGATCTTTGTCAGGGCGCCTTCCCTGAGGGAGGGGTAGGTATGGAAGCACAGATGCGAGATGCATAACTCCAAAACCGCATCGCCGAGAAATTCCATGCGTTCGTTGTGTTCAATGGGGGTGTCCACCATTTCATTGGCGTAGGAGCTGTGGGTTAAGGCTTGTTCCAGGAGTTTGGGATTGGTGAAGGTGTATCCCAGACAGGCCTCAATCGATTGCAGATCGTTGTGGGTCTGGGGGGCATGGTTTTCCATCTTGATTTTTTGCCTCGTATGCTGTAGGGAAAACAATTTTGGATCGCACTGTAGCCTTTTAGAGGCAAAGCAGCGCGTTGATCAGAGACTTTTCTATTTGGGGAATCAATATGTATGAGGTTCGTTTGGCTAAATTAGTGAATGGTGAACTTGTCCTTGGTAAATACGACAAGGACAAAGATTGTCTGAATGAGGTGGCTATCTTGCAGGTCATCCCGACGCAGCAAGGGGTGCAAATGCTTCTCTTGCCCTATGGGCATCCCTTTGAATCAAAGTTTGTTGCCTCCATTGCCTGCAAGCACATAGTCTACCTCTACAGCGAGCTGCCCAAGGAAATCGAGAACAAATATATTGAAGCGGTGTCCAATATCACGATTGCCGGAGGACTTGGTAGTCTGAAGTTTGAATCCCAGACTATTCCCGCTTCAAAACTGCATCTGTAAGCGGACGTGTGTCCGTCTTTTTTTGGGTGCCCTTGGGATGAGCCTTGTCGTACACAGCAATCAATTCATTCATGCTGACATGAGTATAGTGCTGGGTTGTCGACAATCGTCGATGACCCAGCAATTCCTGGACACTGCGCAGATCCATGCCGCTTTCAAGCAGATGGGTGGCAAAGGCGTGCCGCATGCTGTGGGGAGAGAGGTGAATCGGCATCCCACTGGCTTCAGCGCGTTTTTGCACAATCCGCCACGCTTCCTTCCTATCAAGTCTCTTTCCTCTTGTTCCCACAAAGAGCGCTTCTTCCCCAGGATTGGCTAGAGCTCTTCGTGCATGGATCCATGCATTGATGCGGTTCACAGCCATATCTGTCAGCGGAACCAGCCTCTCCCGCGATCCCTTTCCCATGACCGTAATAACCTGTTTGTTGCGCACATCATCGATATTGAGCTGTAAAGCCTCTTGGATGCGAAGCCCTGAGCCATAGAGAAGCTCTAAAAGGGCTGTATCGCGCATTGTTTGGGGATCGATCGATGGAACGCTCTCCAAAAGGCCAATCATAGCATCGACATTGGGAATGCGCGCTTCAATCTTGTCCTGTTTGGGATTGGCAATACCCGCGCAGGGATCTGTTGCGATCACTTTTTCATGCAAAAGATAGTGGAAATAGGTGCGCAGCGACGACAATTTTCGGGCGATCGAGCGTTTGCTTATGCCCTGGTGGAAGAGGCCGGCCACAAAGTGTTCGACATGGCGCGGAAGAATACGCTCTGGCTGGGCAGGATCAATGCCCTGTTCAGCCACGTGCACGAGGAATTGCTCTACATCACGCTGATAGGCTTCCCGGGTTTTGCTGGCATAGGTGGTTTGCAGCCAGACAAGGAAGGGTTGCTGGCAGCTGCTTGCAAACACATCCATCGTATTTAGTGGCTCTTTCTGGCACGGGCAGCGGCTTCGGATTTCGGGAATGTTGCCTGCAGTTCAGAGTATTTTGCCCTGGCACTGGATTCGTCGCCCAAGCGCGTGTAGGACATGCCGGATTTCAGCAAGGCATCGGCGCTCTTGTGGTGGGTTGGGTATTTGGCGTTGACGTTTTCGTATTGTCCCAAGGCTTCCCGGTATTTGCCCTGGGAATAATAGCATTCCCCAATCCAGAATTCGGCGTTGGGCGCGTATTTGCCATTGGGGTATTTGGCCAGATATTCGGAGAATTTCTGGATGCCTTCCTTGGAGCGTCCCTGACGAGCCAGACGCAAGGCCTGTTGATAGCTCGCCTCTTCCCCTGCCTTGGCGGTTCTGGCAACAGGAGCTGGCGTGTGCTTTTGCACAGGTACAACAGGAGCCGCTTGTTCCTGGGGAAGAGCCAGGCTTGGGGCTGCTTCGAGCGGCAGTGTCGGAGGCAAGCCAGGCTGTGCCTGCTCTTTTGCCTGCACCATCTGCGGATTACTTGTTCCCTGGGGCGGAAGCGAAAACGTCGGTTGCGGTTGGGCTGCAAGCGGTGGTTCGGGCGCTTTTACCGGTGGCTGGCTTTTGACAACTTTCTTGGGCTGCGTTTTGGCTTTGTGCTTGGCCGCAGGAGCTTGGGCAGGCTTTTGCTGGATGGGTGGCGTGTGATAGGTTGCGATTTGCTGGGGTGGCGTCTGAGGAGAGGCCACAGCGACCTGTGGTGTTACGGGCACCACTGTCATGCCTGTTTTCCGACCTTTTGCCCCGCGGACTTCATAGACCCGGTTGTTCAGCATGGAAATTTGTTCGTTCAATTCTGTGATATTTTTTTCAACCGAATCAATCCGCCGTTCATTCATTTCCAATAATTTTTCTTGATGCTGATCCTGGGCAGCACAGCCAGGGGCGAGGGATGCGATACACAGGGCAAGGATGAGTGTTTTTTGCATGACGGCTATTCAGAGCGGAAACTCTGCCTCGTTGCTGAATGGATGAGATGGGATGAACGCAGCGGCTTGTGCTTGCCTTGCGTTAGCCTAAAAAATTCGGCAAAAAGATGAACAGCTTTTTACCGACGATTGTTTAAAAGTGCAAGCCTGACGACCCTATTACCGCTAAATGAGACTGTTCAATGGATGTGTTGCAAACTTTGTTCTCCCGCCTGGCCCTTGCTTGGCGTTTTGATACGCTTGTTTTTTGGCTTCCCTGGCTTTTTTGGACGCTCTTTGCCGCAGCGCCGCTCTTTCTTGCCCAGGGGCGCACGCTGGCAAAAGCTGTGCGACGCACCTCCTACGACAAGGGAGCCAGGCAATTTGCCTGGGTTTGCTGTGTGCTTGCTAGTCTTGGTCTTCTCGCCGGCAAAGGGCTGCTGTTTTGGCACTATCAGGCAATGTTTCCCCCCCATCTGGCAGCTCTTTGTCTGGATTGCGTGTGGCTGTTGGGCTTGCTTGTTGTGATACCCCTGTGGATCCATTGTCTTGGGTGGCGCTTTCTCGGGAACCATCCTCTGCTGCAGTTTCTGTGCACAAGCACAGGCTTTCTTGCTGGGCTTTGTGGCAGTTTCCTCTTTTGGTGTCTTTTTCCGCTTCTTTCGCGTATGCCTCAAACGCCCCTGACTCCTGATTGGCCGGTCGTACGGGATGCCATCGTTTCTCTTCTGCCCTTTATGAAGGATATTGTGCTCAATCAGGTGAAACCCCTGCTTTTAGGCGATACCATCACGTTTTTGGGTATTCTGGCAAGCCCTGCTTCCTTGGCTCTGCTCATGGTTTTTCCCGTGCTCTTTGGGATGCCCGCGGTTTTTGCCAGCCTCAGTTTTCTTATGTTGCGTCCCTTCCACGACTATGGCCGCGATCACTATACGATTGTTCTCACCTGGAGCGCGCGCTACGCACGAGCCATGGGTATTGTCGTAAGTCTGTGCTGTATGGGCTGTCTGGGGGTTTTTGGCTACCGGTATTGGATGGGGCTTGATGTATCTGATGTATCTTCCCATGTCTCTATGGATGGTCTTCTCTTCCACGGGCTGCTCTTGCTGCTCTTTGGAGGGGCTACAGGCGTGTGGAGCTCTGTGTGTAGAAGCAGCTATCCCTTGCGGCAGAAGGTGTGGTTGAGTTTGGCCTCGTGCATGGCCTTGTTGGGCACAATTGTGCTTGCGTGTGCCTGGATTGCTTAGCGCTTAGTACCGTATTGTTTTTGCCATTCATCGAGAAAGAGGAGGCTAGCCTCAAGGGGATCTAAAGCACCGCTTTGTTTGCGAAGCCTGCCAATCACGTCGCTGAAGCTGGCATTGGGGCTTGCCCCGAGTTTGGCCAGAAGCTGATCAAGAGCCTGTTGCAGAGTGGCATCCAGTTGTGTTTTGGGGGCGATATCGTTGGCAAAGCGTGGCCAGCCAAGATGCGCATCAATCCATTGGATGAGGGTTTCCATGCGCTTTTGATAGGTATGCTCTTTGAGAACGCGAGCCTGCGCCTTTGCGCAAAAGGCCTCGCGTTCTTCTTTATGATGGAGGTAGTAGTCGATTTTTTGATAGCATTCTTCCATGGTGGAAAAGGTGGCTATGCATTGATCGTCAAAGAGTTCGGGGAGGAGGGTGCGTTTGTCCACCAATTGAAAGGCGCCGATGCTGGCCAATTCAAAGGTGCGTGGATTGACAAAGTCGCCGTGGCTCACCAGGGTATCGCGGCGCAGGCTGGAGTGCAGATTGAGATTGATGGTTGTTGCGGAATAGATTTTGAGGCTTTCTTCGCTGTTTATGCGTTTGCCCCCTTCCTGGATATTGTTTGCAAGGAGGGGTTCTTCTTCCCACTCCGTGCCCCATATTTTAAAATCCTTGCCCGCCAAGGGACGGAAGGCCAGGCGTCGGTTGGGGTAGCCTGCTCCTAAAAAGCCGATAGAGGCTCCGTAGTAGCGTTGCTCCTTGGGGGTGAGAGGCACGCGTTTATGGAAGGAGGGAAGGGCTGCTAAGGGCAGATAGAGGACATTGGGTTGATTGATGCTTTTGAGTTCTTCGATAAAGGGTTCTTTTTGGATAATGGCAAAGGCATCGTAGAGCGGAGCATAGGATCGCCAATAGGAAAAAACCGTATAGTCTTCCACAAACCACATGACGGTTCGTATCCCCAGTCGTTTGAGCCGGCTGAGGATGTTTTTGGGCAGAGGCGCTTGCGCCATGGCCAAGACGAGATGGGGTTCAAAGTCCTGGACATGGTTGAAGATCGCCTGGCTCACCACATTGAGAAAGCTGTGTTCAAGGCTTGTGATGTGTTCGGGCGCAAGATCGAGGGTGCGCAATTGGGTGAAGGTGGAATGGAAGATCGGCGCTTCAAAGACCCGAACCTGCATACCCAGAGATTCCAGGGCGGTTGCGCAATAGCGGCCGATAGGAAGCGAGCCACCGTACATGGGAAGCACAAGAAGAACACGCAGAGGGGTGTCGAGCATGGGGTTCCTTCCTCGCTGAGTCTGTTTTCTAAGGGTGTTTTCTGAGGCTGTTTTCTATTGATACTGGGGATTGTCGAGCATCCAATCCTGATCAGGGGAAAAAAGCAGGGCAAGCTCTGCTTGGGTAGAAGGCGAGAGATGGCTGGCAGGGAAGGGTGTGCCAAGCAGGGTATGGCTCACAAAGTCTCGTTCTGCCTGGCGGAGGATTTTTTGGGGATCAGACCCAAGGACAGGTCTATAGGTTACCCCCAAGGCGTCGGTTGTGCTCGTTAAACACACCAGTCCTTCGGGAAGTGCAACAGCCTTGGCCGTGTGCTGGGCAACAAGGGTACGGAGAAAGGTCGGCTGGGCAAAGAGAGAGAGGCAGGCGGTCTTTGCGGGGCAGGGGCTTTTCTCGAGGCAGGGGTGGCACGAGGGCATGGCCTGCCAGATGGTGTGCCCTATGCCATAGGGACCTGTTTCAAAGACAGAGGCGGAGGAGAGAAAAAAGGCGCATACGGGCACTCCCAGATGGGCTGCCAGATGCATGGTGCCGGTGTCTGGGGTGATCAAAAGATCGAGCCCTGTGAGCGCTTCCACAAGATCAGGCCATGTTGTTTTTCCGCACAGATCCAAGACAAGGGCTTGGAGGGCAGAGGGGAGAGCGCGGCGCAGTTCATGCGATCGCTGTTTGTCAAAGGCTGTGCCAAGGAGGACAATGTGCTTGGCGCCATAGAGGTTGGCATAGACGCGAACAATGTCTGCCAAAAGCGTTGGCGGAAGCGATCTGCGCGATTCTCGGCCTGCGATGACCACGCCAATGCCCTTGCCATCGCCCTTGGGGCGCGGATTGACAAGGCTTGGATCGAGAGGGGGATGCTCTGTATCCGCATGCGCCCACACATCTTCGATATTGATGCATGCGCTTGTTCGACAGCGTGTTATGCGGGAGACCATGGTGAGCAGGGGGGAACGGAGAAGGCCTTTGGGGATTGCAGGACGGTACCCATAGACCGTCTTGGGATCAAAGGCGCGGCAAAAGGCTTCGGTGAGCGGCGAAAAATTGCAATTGTAGATACGGGCAAAGGGAATATTGGCAAGCGATGCAATGGTTTCGTGGATGGCACCAATATCGTTTGCTTCCAATTTCCCGTGGAAGGGAAAACCATAGATCGTGGTGTCTGGGTAGAGAATGTGGGCAAGGTCAGCCAAGGTTCTGTCAACAACGAGGGAGACCGTTGAATGGGCTTTCAGCGAGAGGATGAGGCGTTTGGTCTCAACAAGATCCCCGAAGCGTGCTGCCTGAATGACAAGGGCGTGTTCCATCAAAAATCCTCACAGTTGTGAGGAAAAATTGTACGGTGTCTGCGCGCAAAGCGCAAGAAAAAGGCTCCAAACGCTTGTTCGGAGCCTTTTTTCATCAGTCTCAATCGGATTTTAGCTTTGCTTTGTTGTCTCGGTGCCTGTTGTGCTTGTTTGGCTTTTCTCCGGCACCTGGATTTGTTTGGGGGTGGAGACTTGGCGCACATTGGCCAGTTCCATCGTCTGTCCGCCATCCAGGCCGATATACACGGTGTCTTCGTTTCTGACCACACTCGTCACCGTGGCATCAACCACTTGGTCGGAAAGCACGGCCTCGCCAGCGCTGTTGTAGGCAGACAAACCAATGCGGTAGGTGCCATCGGGAGCCGCAACACCCTTGTCGTTTAAGCCATTCCAGTTGAATTCAAAGGTGGTATTGGCTGCCTTGCCGTTCAGGGGTTCTGTGTAGACCGTATTACCTGTTGCATCCATGACAGTGAGCACGCCTTCTTTGACAGCATCGCCAAAGGCGTAGCGGAAGGTGCTGATCGTGCTCGTGCCGTCGGCATTGGTGACCTTGCCAATGGTATTGCCCGAAATGCTGACCTGTTTGCCGATGTAGGAGGTGGCGTTCAGCATCTGTTGGTTTTCAGTGGCATTGGTCAGGCTGTCCATGCCTGAATTGAGGTTCATAAGTTGTTCAAGGCTCGAGAATTGTGCCATCTGGGCAACAAATTCCTGGTCTTCCATGGGATTCAAGGGATCTTGGTATTGGAATTGGGTCACAAGAAGAAGCAGGAAATCCTCTTTGTCCATGTTGTCGCCCTTACTCGATTGGGCGGCGAGAGCCTGTGAGAATTCTTTGCTTGTCTGGGTGAGGGCTGATGAAACGCTGGTCATGGTAGACTCCACACTGGCTTAGGCCACGCGGTCGAGAATACGGGTGGCTCGATTATTCGTTTTGCCCTCAGAATGCATATTCTGTTCCACATTTTCGGTCTTGCCCTCAACAGCGGCCAAGGTTCTCAGCCTGCGCAGATGATCCCGTCTGGCATTTTCTTCCTGGAAGGCATTGTGGTTGTTCATATCCTGCAAAAATTGCTGGTCACCATTTGCCTGGTCGCTGGAATTTTTGAGTTCGATTTCCAGTGAGTCGATCTTAATCCCTTGTTGCTCAAGGCTCATCTTGATGGCCTCAGCCTGACGGTTGAGCATTTCAACGGTTTCGGCCTTGTCAGCGCGGATGACGGCATTGATGGAGCCGTTGTTGGAAACCAAGGAGATGGCAAGGGTTCCGAGTTCTTGGGGATGGAGCTGGATGTCAAGGCGTGTGGTGCCATTGGCCAAGCTCGTCATAAGCCCTGACTGCACCTGATTGCTCAGATGCTGCGCAAGCGGCATGGTGGCTTTGGGCTGCATGGTGGGCAGAGGCTCAAACAAGGCGGGCTCAGCCAGAAGGAGGGGCATGCGATCAAAGCCCCGTTGGAAGAGGCTCTCTTCGCCGTGATCGCGAGATCCCTTGTCGTTGAAGGAGGAATCAGGGTTTTTCGGCTGCGCGCCTTTGAAGCGCAGGATATCCAGCTGGGAGATCCCGAAGTGTTCGAGATCTTCGTGGCTTGCTTCGGTGAGATCGAGATCGGCATGCTCTTTGGCAGCATGCAGTTGGTTGCGATTCTGGGCATCCAGGATGGTGTCGAGGGTTTTGCGGCTTTCGCGCTGCACGGTTTTATCGATCATCACCTGGCTGTGCTGCGCGTTGCGATCCTTGATGGTGACAGCAGCCTGTTCCTGCTCCATACGCTTTTTGGCGTTTTTGAGCAGCGGATCCAGGGTCTTGGCCAGGGCTTGGTCGAGCGCCTGCTGGTTGGTCTTGGCGGTTAAAATCTCTTCGGTCGCAGGAGCGAGAAGCTTTTGCATCTGGCTTGGGGTGACCTCACCGCTTTGGGCATCGCCAAAAAGAGCGGCCAATTTTTCCTGGCTTTGTTCGGAGAGCCCCAAGGCGCGTCCCAGCGCAAGGACATCGTCTTTGTCCACATGGATGCGTGCATTGGCATCCATCTCTTCCAAGGCCTTGCCAAGGGCGCGAAGGGCATCCAGAGGCTTGTTGTCGTAGAGTGCTTGGAGCATCTGGTTGGCCAGAATACCCGAAGGATCGATGGCATCGGCAAAGCCTGTGATGGCGTTTGCGTCTTCGTCTGAGAGATCGGAGGCCTTTTTCGAGCCTTTGAGCGCCTGCATGACCTGTCCCAGACTGGCGCCGTCCGGCAGTTCGGTCAGCTTTTGGAGCTTTTCCAGGCTCTTTTGCGGCGCGTTGTTTTGGACAAGATCGTTGACCAAGGTCTTGAGTTCATTTTGCGTGAAGGAGACTTCGTCGAGGGTATAGGTATGGCCGTTTTTTGCGTGCTTGGCATACACATTCTCTTGGAGGGATTCGGCGGAGAGTTCTTCTTCGCTGAGCACATCGTCAAAGGATGTGGACGAGGATGCTTGGTTTTGCGCAACGAGTGGTGTAATGGGCTCTGAAGAAAGCGGAAGAATTTGCATAGCGCACTCCTTTGATACCCGTATAATTCAAAGACCGTGCCTCTTTGGCATGGAGAAAGAGGGCGGAATACAAGGGGTGGCAGAAAAAACGCAGGCAGATTTTGCCGCTTATCTAGATGGAAGCCTTGGGATGGCCGAAAAAGAGCTTGGTTTGGGCAAGCCAGACAAAAACCTGCTCCCAGGCCTTTGGGGTCTCTTGGGCGTTGTCCAGGTAGAGGTCGATAAAGCTGGCAAAAAGCCGAAGCGAGGGCGGAATAGAGGCAAGGGAGGAACGTGTGCTTCCATGGTATCGGGCTGCCATGAGCTGCTTGGCATAGCTGGCAAGACTTTGCTGCATATGGTCGAGTAGGCGGGGATACTGTTGGCCTAAGGCTGTTAGGGTTTTGTGGATGTCTTGGGGGGAGAGAAAGCTGGGATCAAAAAAGCCCAGAAAGAGCTTTCGCCACAGTCCATCGAGAAGGGTGGGGAGAGAGTCTCGTGCGGGATTGGGGACAATGGTTGCCAGGGCGTTTTCTCTGGCAGAACAAGAGAGGGTGAGGCCGTGCGGGTGATGGAGGGGGGATGCACGGAGTAGGGCAAGGAGGGTTTTGGCCACGTTTCCTGGGGTAAAGTGCTGTTTGCAGCGGAAGTTGTTGTTTTGGCACTGCCAGCATCCGGCACAGCTTATCCTGGGCGTCAGGATCCATTGGCCTTTGGAATAAGGTCCTGTTTCATAGGCGCGGACATCGCCCATGGAGAGATTGAGCACAGGAGTCCCTATCCAGTCGCACAGATGCATAGGTCCTGTGTCAGGGCTTATGCACAGATCCAGTGTTTTGAACCACGTTGCCACCTGCGCGAGAGAGAGTTTGCCCGCGAGATTGGCCTTGGGGAGCCCAAGGCGTCTGGCAATAGAGTCCCCCATAGCCTCTTCATTCTTGCCCCCAAAGAAGAAGGGATAGAGGCCTTGTTTGAGGAGGATGCGGGCGAGGGTGAACCAGAAATGGCTGTCAGGGTGTTTGTGGATGGTGCTCGCACCGAGCACAAAGCCAATGCGTTTGGAGGAGAGAACCGGGGGGCGTAGGGTGTGGCCGCGTTTTTTGATAGCAGCCACGGAGGAGACGAGATCCAAGCGGTTGAGATCTGCCCAGTGAAAGGTGTTGTGGCGGTTGTTTTGGGTGAGGGCATAGCGGTAGAGATGCCAAAAGCCGCGTACTTCCCGTTGCGTGCTTGTTGTGCGTTCCCCAAGGATGCAGTCTGCCTTGGCTTGGCCTGCAAAGAGGGCTGCTTCGGGGCGCGAGCTGACATTGATGATGAGGGAAAAGGGATGGTGTACGAGTTTGGGGAGGTGGTGGGGGGAGAAAAAGGTGACGTGGGGAGCGAGAGAGAGCAGGGGAGTGAAGAAGATTTCTTCGGCAACAAGCCAGATAGGGGTGTTTGGCCATGTTTGGGAGAGATCAATAATCAAGGGGAAGGTCAGAATGAGATCCCCCATGCGCTGCATCTGCAGAATAAGGATGGGAGCGGAATCCATGAGCTCCTCTCACTGTCCATAGATCGAACGCATGGTGGCAAGCAGGCTCTGCACCCTGTGCTGCCAGGTGTGGCAGGAGAGCACGCGTTTTCTGGCGCGTCTGGCAAAGGCCTTGCGGCTTGATTCGTGGGATTGGTAGAAGCGAATGCAGTCGGGAATTTCTTCGGGAGAACGGTAGGAGACCATTTCATTGGGGGTAAAGAGCGCGTCCATCTGTTTGCGCCAGTCGGTGAGAACAAAGCCACCGCTGGCTGGGCAATCAAAAACGCGCTGGTTGACCGCACCCTTCATTTGCACGCTTGTGCAGTTAAAAGAGATGTCTTGGCAGGTATAGAAGCGGGGTAAATCGGCGTAGTAGTTCATTTCCGGAAGATAGAGAGGTTGGATGGGTTCTCGAGCCAAATCGATTTTCCACCCTGGATCGCCGGCAATGGTTGGATGAAAGGGCAAGAGGTGCTTGATGCAGGTTTGGCGATAGAGGCGTGTGGCCTGCCAGGTTATGGCGGTTTCATAGGCCAATTCCGCTTCCGAATCGTTGAGGGCGTTGAGGGTTGCAAAGAGGCTTGGATGGTGTTCGGCGAGATAGGTGCGAACCGATGGCTCGGCACTTTCTAAAAAGTCTTTGGCAACTGTTTGAAAAGGAAGGGTGAGGGATGGGGGAAAGTGGGCGCTTCGCAAGCGGCCGCCCACCTTATAGAGCATGGAATTGCCCACAAAGGAGAGTTTGGCATGCCAATCTCTTGGTGCCTTGTTGTTTTTGGGGGTAAAGCGTTTGGGATTGGTGCCAAGGGGGAGGTAGAAGACGTGGGGAAAGCCAAAATCGAGCAGGGTTTTGACATTGTCTTCGTCGAAGGTGAAGAGGCATGTCCAGGGGCTGATGCACTTGGTGTAGAGATGGATGATCAAGTGGGGGTTGTCGACAAACCAGGAGGCGAGAGGAAGTTCCAGACGGGCGAGCAGATCCATGAGTACGCCTTCGCGGTCAATACCCATGTGATTGAGCGTTATGCAGCAATCGGGCTTAATGGTGAGAACAGCCTGCAGGATGGATTTGACAAAATCCTCCTGGCCGATTGTATCGTTGTCTATGGTGACAAGGTGGGCGTCGATATCAAGCGCCTGACAGGCCTCAACCAGTTCGCCCATGAGAAAATACTTGCTCGTGAGCAAAAGCACACAGGGTTTTTTGGTGCGAAAGCGGGGGTGTTTGACCTTGCTCCAAAAATCAAAGTGGGCACTGGCTTCCAGGGTTTTGCGAAGCGTTCCGTAGAAGGCGGGATCGATGCGCTGGTAGAAAGGGTGGATCAGAGGAATGAGCCGTTTTTGGCCGTTTGCCTGCTGCCAATGGGTGAGATCGCGAAGCACATCGTTCGGATCGGTTGCCGTGAGCAGCAAAAGATCCTTGCGGCGATCGGCAGGGATTTTGTCGAGGCTGTGGGTGAGATTGCTGAGATCCGTCTCTTTTTCAACCACAGCAAAAGAACCGTGGTAGCAGGCGCACAAGGCTTCTAAGGCATAGCCCATACCCGCCCCCAGAAAGACGGGGAGCCCTTCCAAGGCGTTGGATACAAAGGCGTCGACAATATGGCTTTCTCGTTGGGCGCCTCCTGCCCCCAGCATCAGGATGCGACGGGTGCCAGTGAGAGCGGCAATATCAAGACCAGCCTCTGTTGTCGTAGCTTCAAAGCGTACCACGTCTTATTTTTCCCCCATTGTCGGCTGCACTGCTGTAATGGGTTCGGAAACAACTTCATGGTGGGCAATATGGAAGACCACGTTTTCGTAGATTTTTTCAATGGGTCGAAAGAGTTTGCCGATGGAAATTTCCACCCCGGGATAGACGATGCCAGGCACGATCAAACGGCAGTTCTTAATGGTCATTTCATCATCTGAGAGCTTTTTAAAAAATTCTCGGCGTTGCTGGATCAAATTATCTCTCTGGGTGATGAGCTGCTGAAGGCGGGCTGTGGTGGCGTTGGCATCGGGCGGAAGATCCCTTGTTATGGCCTTCAAATGCGAAATCGCTTGGGTAAGCGAAGAGATAAAGGATTCCTGCTTTTCCATGCGACGAACAATCAAGGGATCGTAGCCAATGGAGATTTGAGTCGGAATGCCGGCCTTGTTGCCCAACTGCTTGCCCACATAGAGGGAGGAAAAAACATTGACCTTGCCGCCGTAGAGATGCTCTTTGACGAGCATATTGTTACCGGCATAGACCGTGCTGTAGAGGCAATATTTATTGATAACGATATTGCCCTTGGCTCTGGCTTCCGCACGCTCCAGGAAGCTCATCATCAACTTGCCCCCGGAGTCGACAAGGCAGTGGTCACTGGTATTTCCCCGAACGCCGCCGTCGATGAGCATATTCCTCGTTGAGTGGGCAATCCCCCCTTCCACAAGGCCTGATATGCGGACATTGTTAGCCAAGATGGAAAAGCCCGAGCGCACGGCGCCAAAGATCGCCATGTCACCGACAAAGTTGATATTGCCGGTGTGAAAACTGACGTCTTGGCGAACGTTCAGCAAGGCTTTTACCGTGATGCGGCCTTCGTTGTAGAAGACATAGCCGTTGATGGCCGCAAGCAGGTACTGGGGATAATTGGGATCGATATAGGTGTTTTGCCCAGCTGGAAAGTCGATGGTTTCTAAGACGAAACGAGGATCAGGTTCCGTGTCAAGCGTCTCTATCGGGACAATCTGCGCAAGGATTTGTCCTTTGATGACGTTTTGCACGTACCCAAGGTTAAAAAGATCCAGGCTGTCTTTTTTGATTGCATTTTCGTCTGGTTTTCTCTTGGTATGATCAAAATCTGGATCAAAGAAATGTTGAAGATAATAACGCAATCGAACCTCCGCATAGGCTCAAGCGAGTGATCAAGGAATATGATGGTAGAAGATTATTCTGAATCACTGAGTCTGTGATTATGCAATTCTTCGTAATTTTCAAAAATTGGGAAGAATTTTTCAATACCGATTTCCTTGATAAGTGCTTCAATATGTTTTGCGGGATGAAAGAGGAACAAACGACGACCTTGGGTTGAGTAGAGCGTACTCAAGGTCACAAGAATGCCTAAGGCAGCATTGTCCATTTTGCCAATCTGGTTGAGATCAATGATGACTTCGGGCAATTTCTTGGCATAGACCTGTTTGTTGATCTCTTCTTCGAAACTGATGGCAACCGGGAGAAGAATGTCTCCTGTCACATGGAGTATAAGCATGTTGCCAATTTCTTCGGATTGAATATCAAACATAAAGCGTCCGTAATCATGCGCCTCCGAGCGCTGGCTGATCATGTCTAACAAACACAGTCATATACCATACAAAGCCAGAAAAAGAAAGTTTGCCGAAGGCGTGAATTTTTACGATGGCTGCAAAGCCCCCTCCTTGGCCGCGTTCTTTTCCTTTTGCTTGGCCATTTCCTCATCGCGGAGATGGCGTCGCAAAATCTTGCCAACGATTGTGCGTGGGAGGGCGTCGCGGAATTCAATTTGGCGCGGTACCTTGTAGGATGCCAATTTGGTGCGACAGAAGGCCACGATTTCACTCTTTGTCAGATGCTCGCCTGCTTTTGGCACAATATAGGCTTTCAAAATTTCGCCGCGGAGGGGATCGTCAAGCCCCACGCTCACAGCCTCGAGAATCTTGGGATGCGAGGCCAAGACCTCGTCGACCTCGCGGGGGAAGACATTGTAGCCGCCCACAATAACCATGTCTTTTTTTCGATCGACAATATAGAAATAGCCATCTTCATCCATCATGGCAATATCGCCGGTATAGAGCCAATCGTTGCGCACAGCACTGGCGGTTTCATCGGGATTGTTGAGATAGCCCTTCATGACCTGAGGCCCTCTGACAACAAGTTCGCCTTTTTTGCCAGGCTCAAGGGGTATGGCACCCGCTTCCATGTCAACGATGCGGGCATCGGTTGCCGGAAGCGGAATGCCGATGGAGCGCTGTTTTGTTCCTTCTGCTCCCAGAGGGATGAAGTGGGTGACCGGGGATGCTTCGGTTAAGCCATAGCCTTCAACAATGGAGGCCCCGGTTATATGCTGGAATCTCGTGAAAATTTCCTGGGCAAGAGGCGCTGAGCCTGACATACAGATGCGTATGCTTTTGAGATCGTATTTGGGCAGATCTTTTTGTTGGAGTAGGGAAATATACATGGCCGGGGCGCTTGGAAAGATGGTGGGTTTGCATTCGGAGATGGTTTGTAAGGTTTCCCTGGGATCGAAGCGGATCAAGGGGATGGTTGTTGCGTGGATGCAAACCGGTTGCACAAGACCCAGCGAGAGGCCGTAGACGTGGAAAAAGGGCAGGATGGAGAGAAAAATTTCAGGCGTATCTGGGTTGAGGTGAAAGAAATGTTGGATTTGTTTGGCGTTTGCGCCCATGTTGCCGTGCGTTAAAATGACGCCTTTGGAGGTGCCGGTTGTGCCACCGGTGTATTGGAGCAAAAGGGTTGTGTCGCCCGTGATGGAGACAGGCTCAGGAAAGGACGTGCCAAAGGCAAAAAGCTCGTCCCAGCATCGACAGCCGCTTGTGTCAACGTCATGCTCTTGGGGGAGTTTTTCCGGCGATTCACTGCTTTTGACAAGAAAAAAGGTGGTGAGCGGCAAGTCTTTGCGCAGGGGCTCGATCTTTGGCCAGAGTTGTTCCTGCACGATGATCGCTGTTGCCTGGGAATCGGTGATATTTTGGACGATTTCTTTTTCCCGATACAGGGGGTTCATCATTTGGATGACGCCCCCGAGCTTGGCAATCCCCCAAAACGCGATGATCGTTTCTGGCATATTGGGCAGCATGAGGACGATGCGGCTGCCTTGGCCAAGGCCAAAGTGGGCAAGACCCGCAGCGAGCTGTTCAGCACGCTCTTTGAGTTCCGCATACGAGATACGTGTCGTGTGTGTCAGAATCGCTGCACGGGTGGGATGCTCCTTGGCTGCCTGGTCGAGCAGGGTCGCAAGGGATGTATCAAAGAGATACGGATCAGAGGAAGATTGCTTCGTTTTTGACATGGGAATTCCTTGGTCGCGTTCAGACAGTGGCACACAAAAGCCTCGGAGCGTGTACACGCAGATTGTGGGTGTAGGTACGCTGTTTCAAGGCCAATGGCAACAAAGACAAAGCCTAAATTTTCCTTTCTCAAAAAGCAAATAGCTGGCCAATGCCATCACAAAGGGGAGGCGAGGGATCTGGATTTTTTTGGCAAAGAACCACAGCCTGCGCCTTAATGCCTTCCAAGTGACCGGTGAAACCGAGTTTTTCTTCGGTTGTGGCCTTGATATTGATCGAATCCCTGGGGAGATTGAGGGCATTGGCCAGATTTTTTCGTATCTGTTCCCGATAGGGCGCGATCGTGGGCTTTTGGGCAATGATGGTTGCGTCGAGGTGGAGGATCGTAAGATGGGCTTGTTTGCATAGGTTCAGAACCATATCTAAGAGCAGCATGGAGGATATCCCCTCATAGGTCGGATCCGTTGGGGGAAAATGGTCGCCGATGTCGCCCAGAGCCAGAGCGCCCAAGAGCGCGTCCATGATGGCGTGCACCAAGACGTCGCCGTCTGAATGCGCATCGATGGTGATTGGCCCTGGAATGGGGATGCCGCCAAGCACCATGGGGCGCGCACCGCCATAGCGGTGGACGTCATAGCCTTGACCCACGGTGAGATGTTGGGCAACAGGGGGGTGGGGGAGATCGTCGG
This sequence comes from Desulfovibrio sp., assembly GCA_017450275.1. Lineage (GTDB taxonomy): Bacteria > Desulfobacterota > Desulfovibrionia > Desulfovibrionales > Desulfovibrionaceae > Desulfovibrio. The sequence goes on from JAFSVD010000050.1 coordinate 36,715, forward strand.
TGTTTAATATTATTGTATTGGATGGAGAGCCCATCACCGTGCTCGCGCTTTTTTTGGGGATGAAGGGAAGCAGACTCAGGGGAATGTTCTGTAGGATCTCTGGCGCAAAGCCGTGTTCGCAAAGACCTTCGAGAGCGTCCTTGGTAAAGGCAAAGGGGCTTTGGGGCAAAACGGCCTTGTCTGCGAGAGGGGTGAGATCGTGTTTGTAACACAAAAAGTCCCACTGCTTGTGGCTTGTCACAGGAATGACGATAGGAGATGTTGTCAGTTTTTCAAGAAGGGTGGGGATAAGAAACGGAGGCACAAAGGGGTATCTGGCGTCGTGGAGAAGGATATTTGTGCAGGTACGGGGAATGGCGCAACAAAGCGGATCCGATGCCGTTTGGAGAATGAGCGGAACACCAAGAGCGATATTCGTTTGATGTTTGACACGAGAGGCGTCTGGGATGCGCAGGACAATGCCTTCGATGGCAGGACAGCGTGCCAGGCGCGTGAGGGAGTGCCAGTAGAGGGGCGCCGAAGACCAGGGGTGAGTGGCAGGATTGAAGCCAGACTGGTCTTGGGGGACATCGGTATTGAGAATGAGCCAGGCTGTTTGCATGGGAATCCATTGGTAAAAGGAAAAACGACTGCGTATGTACATACGGCCAAGCTGTGTGGCCGTCAATGGAGGGGCGCTGCGGTTTTTTGACACCAAGACATGGGGGAAAACGCCTTTGTCAATGCGATGACTTGCACTGCTTTTGCCAAAGGATTGTGAAAAGAAGTTGTGGAAAGCTCGAAAAAAAAGCGATGTCCATTGTGTGAGGCTTTTTGGAAATGGGGAGGCTGGATCCGGGGAGGGAGAGTGGCTCTTGCCTTCGCTCTTTGTCGAGATTTTGGCGTCGCCATGGCCAAGAGATATTCAAGAAAATGACTGTACAAGAGCCAGCCTTTTTGCAAGAGCCGTTTTAGACATTTTTTTGACATTTCCCCGAGCTTCTTTCTCGTATTTTTTGAATTTCTTCGTGCTTTACCATGCTTTTTTTGGGAAGCAATAGATAAAAAAACTTGACATTTACTGGGGATGGACTACTATCTTTCAAGTTTTTTGGCGAAGTGCCCGGTTTCTCGGGCTTTTGCCCTTGCTGGCTTGAGGCATTCCCTGGTTTTTCTATTGGCTGATTCTAGGGAATCTTTGGTATATCCTACGCATTTGTCAATATTTTGAATGTGTGAGCAAGCGTCGGGATCGGAGACCCTTCCTTGACTCCGTTTTTCGAGGCAAAGCCGTTGTCGGAGCGACTTGCCGCGGGAAATTCATTTTGGCATGTCTTTTGCTATACCCCTTGTATCCTTTTGATGTTTCCACGGAAATAATACATTTTTGCGATATAGGAAGGAGTTCGTCATGAGCATCCAATCAGTAGGATACAGAGCATACAGTGACGCGTTGCAGCATTTCAATCGTGTTGATGGTAATTTGAAACAAGGTGTTTCTGTTAAAAGAGATACCCTTTTTTCAAAGACTCTGGATCAAAGCCTTGTTCGTGACACAGTTGATAGAAGTGAAGCTTTTGGAGCTCAGGCTGATTTTATTCGCTATCCCGATCAGCAGCATGTCTCTGTTGTTCCGAAAAATGGTTTTGTGGACACCTTAACCTCCTCGCTGAGCAGAGTGAATGAGCTGGAAAAGGCGAAGGCTCGTTCGATCGACGATTTTGCCTCTGGTCGGAGCCAGAATGTGCACGATCTGATGATCACCATGCAGAAATCCAGCCTTGCGATGAAGATGACAAGCGCTGTCCGCAGCAAGGTTTTGGAAGCCTATAAAGAGATTTCAAAGATGCAGTTCTAGAAGGCCTTGGGGGCTTAGTATAAGAGACACATGCGTTACCATAAAGGAGCGTTTCTTTTGGCTGAGAGAACAACGCGCGAAAACGCAGGAGAAGCCTTGTATGCATAGATTCATACAAGGCTTTTTTTCTTGCCTGTATCGCTGTTTTCTGTCACGCTAGCGTTCTCTGGGGGCGTCTTGCGCCTGAAAAGTCCCGGAATCTGGGGCATTTACGCCTTGGTATGCAATTTGCTTTTTTCTCGTGCATTGGATAAGAGAACAGAAACGAGAGAATCCCAGAGGTCTTCTATGAGTCCATTCGTTCAAAAAGCGCTTGATAGTGTGAAAGCCTTCTACGGCGGCCTGAAACTGTGGCAGCGCATAGCCCTTGGGGCTGGCATTGTTCTCGCTCTTGCCGCTCTCATCGGCTTCTCCCTCTATCTGAGCAGACCAGAGTATAAAGTTTTGTATTCAAACCTGAGCGCTGAAGATGCCAGCAAGGTCGTCAAGGCGCTGCAGACCGACAAAGTCGCCTATCAATTGGCCGATAACGGGGCAACCATCCTTGTTCCCAAGGAAGTGGTCTACGATCAGCGCATTAAAATCGCGGGCGAAGGTGGGCTTGTTGGTCAGGGCATCGGCTTTGAAATTTTTGACAAGATCAAGGTCGGCCAGACCGATTTTGTGCAAAAAATCAATTATACACGAGCCCTCCAGGGCGAACTCGCGCGAACAATCAGCGAATTTCCTGGCGTTGAAAGCGCCAGAGTGCATTTAGTCATTCCGCAGCGATCCCTGTTTGTGGAAGACCAAAAATCCCCCTCTGCTTCGGTTGTTGTCAATTTGGCTGGTTCAAAGCATCTCGATCCCAAGGAGATCCAGGCGATCTTGAATCTTCTTGTGATGTCGGTGGAAGGCCTTGATAAGCAACATGTTTCGATGAGCGACAATTCGGGCAAGGTGCTCTATAAGCCCGAAGAAGACGATATGGCCGGTGCTTCTGCGACCCAGATGGAGCATCGTTTGCAGATGCAGCGCAATATCGAGCGCCGCATCGAGGAATTGCTGCAGCCCATTTTTGGGCCTGGACGCGTTATTGCCAAGGTCAATGTTGACCTTGATTACAGCCAAAAGACCATACGCCGTGAGATCTACGATCCCGAAAAGGTGGCTGTTCGAAGCGAGCAGCGCAGCGAAGAATCCCAGGAAGGCCGCGCCAATTTAGAGGCCGGAGCGCCTGATGCCAATTTCCGAGGCGATGGGATTACGGGGTCGGTATCGGATCAGTCCGGATCCCGTGAAACCCGCACAACCAACTACGAAATCAATAAAGAAGAACAGCATATTGTCTCCAATTCCGGCGATGTCCGCAGGCTGACCGTTGCGGTGGTCATCGATGGCACCTACAATAAGGTGGACGGAGCATGGCAATTTGTCCCGCGCAAAGAAGAAGAAATCAAACAAGTTCGGCAATTGGTCTCCAATGCCGTGGGGCTCGATGAGGCACGGGGGGATTCGTTGGAGGTCAGCTCCGCGCCGTTTACGGATTCTGAACCGCCGGCAGATCCCGATGCCGCGGATTTGATGATCGAATACGCGGAACGTCTTGGCAAACCCTTGCTCAACGCGCTCCTGGGCTTTTTGTTCCTGATGCTGGTTGTCCGTCCCTTGATTTTGGCGCTTATCCGACCCAAGGTTGAGTCGGGCGAGGTCGTCGAAGGCCTGGAAGGGCTGCCCGCTGCTGAGGAGCAGCTGGCGCTCTACGAAGCCATGGAAGAGGCCGCGACCAAGAGCGAAGAAGAAGAAAAGAAAGAGGAGGATGCGGACGGCATCGAAGAATTGTATTTCAAAGATATTGAGGCCTTGAAAGCCCATATCTTCACGCTTTCCGATAACCATATGGAGCAAGTAGTTTTGCTGCTGCGAGGTTGGATGAAGCAAGATGAAACTGCCAAAGCCAAAGTCTAACGGAAAAGAGAAGAAGGTGATGACCCTACCTATCTACCATGTGGGGTCAATGAGTCTGGATGAGCTTCGGGCACAGCACCGCGAGCGGGTTGAGACCAATCGTCGTGTTGAAGAATTGAAACTTTCGCTGTTGCGGATAACCGAGCACAATATGGATCAGGCCGTGCGTCTTATTCGGAGATGGCTTAATTCGTAAGCGATGTATCTTTTTGCGTTGTGATCGTGATTCAAGGATTGCGGAGCAAGACCGCAGTCCTTATGCTATGAAGGAGACTATTGATGGAACTCACCGGCCATCAACGCACTGCCGTTCTTTTACTCGCCATGGGGGACAAATTCACTGCTGATGTGTTTAAACGCATGGAACGACAGGAAATTGCGGATGTGAGCAAGGCGATTGTCGAGCTTGAACCCGTGCCCCGAGAAGTTGTTGAAGAGGTTTTGCGCGATTTCCATGAATCGCTGACCGAAGGCGTTGACATGATCAGCGGTGGAAGTGAGACGGCAAAGCGTATGCTTGTCAAGAATCTCGATCCGGAAACCGCAAAATTTGTCATGGACTCGCTCAGTCTGGAAACCGGACAAGAGCCCTTCCGGGAACTTTCGCAGGCAAGCCCACGATTGCTTTCACAGATTCTTCGGAACGAACACCCCCAGACCTTGGCTTTGATTATGGGGCATCTGCCCTCTGATCAGGCTGCCAGTTTGTTGTCCAATCTCCCGGCAAGTGTTCGGGCAGAGGTCTTAACGCGTTTGGCAAAACTCGAGAGCGTGCCTGAAGAGATGCTCCTTGAAGTCGACAAAGTTTTGACCAGCCAGCTGATTGCCATGGGCGGCAAGGAAGGCAAGAAAGTGGGCGGCGTCCAGTCTGTTGCGGAGATTTTGAACGCGGTTGATCGGGCGACTGGTGAAGAAATTCTGACGGAAATTGAAGAAGATTCCACCCAAATGGCCGAAGACATCCGCAATCTGATGTTTGTCTTCGAAGATTGTAAATTTATTGACGATAAGGGCGTGCGTGAATTGCTGAAAAGCATATCCAACGAAGATTTGACCATGGCGCTCAAGGGCGCAACCGAAGAGCTGAAGGAGAAGTTCCTCTCCAATATGAGTGAACGCGCCGGCAACATGATTCGCGAGGAATTGGAATTCATGGGTCCCACAAAACTGAGCGATGTTGAAGCAGCGCAGCAAAACATTGTCAAAACCGTGCGGAAACTTGAGAGCGAAAACAAACTTGTCATCAGCCGTGGTGCTGGTGAGGTCTTTGTGTAGTCGGTTGGGAAGCGAATTTGCATTCTTGTAGCCATTAAGCGATTGTTGGATTGCGCATGCCTTCAGATGATTTGCGAAAAAAATGGGGCGTCATCTTCATGGGGAACCGGGAGGCCACCATGGAGCAGCTCGACGCCATGCAAGAGCCTGTTTTACGGGAACGTCAGCAGAAAGATCAGCAACAAGAGTATATCGAACGCGTTCGGAAACGTGCTGCCGATCGAGCCCGGGAAATTCTGGGTGAGGCCTATCAGGAGCGGCAGCGTATTCTTGCTGAAGCTGATGCGGCTCTTGAACAGAAGCGTGCCCAGCTTGTGCATGAAATCGAGGCGATGAAGACCGAAGCAGCGACCATGCACAACGAAGCGAAAATGGAATTGGCGCGAGCCAAACAGGTTGCGCAGGAGGCTGAGGAACTCAAAAATAAGGCGCACGATGAGGGCTTTTCGCTTGGCATGGATCAGGCCAGTCAGGAACTCAAAGAATTCCGGGCGGATATGGGCAACGAACTGGCGATGATGATGCGCAAAATCGAGCATGAGTTTGAGCGGATGGTCTCCTTTTGGCGCGATGATTTGTGCGAGCTCACACGGGTTTGTGTGAGCAGTGCCACAACCTTTGTCTTAGACACCCAGTACAAGACCATTATAACCAATCTTGTGATGCAGGCGGTCAATCTCCTTGAACAGAGGGAAGTGATCGCCTTCCGCGTGAATCCCGAAGATGAATCCCTGGTGCAGGATCTTTTCCGGGCAGCCAGGGAAAAAGCGCCTGAGATACGCCAGTGGATCGTCACCCCGGATGAAATGATGGATCGGGGTGGGCTTGTGGCTGAAAGCGGCAGTGGCAGTGTCGATTTGCGCCGAAAGAATTTTCAGGAATTGGTCGATTCCCTTCTTGAGCATTTGGCCTTGCCGGTGCAGGAAGAAGAACGCAAGCAAAGTGCCGCTCTTGCGAGCTATGTCGAAGAGCGAGCCCAGAGCTATACCCAGACAGAGACCTTGTCTGAGCGCGATATTTTGACCGGAAAAGGCCTGCCTCTCGATGAGCCTCAGATAGAGGATGAGCCTGAAGAAGAAGAGCCTGAAGACGCTGTTCCGGCCGAGGTCGAAGAAGAGATCGAAGAGCCCGTGGAATCAGTAGAACCCGTCGAGCCCGTAGAGGAGGTTCCGCAAAAGAGTGAGCCGTCTGCTGAGGAAGAGTCGTCTCTTGAGCCTGAAAAAGTGCAGGAAATCGAAGCGGCTATGACGCAGGATCCCAATAAGCGTCGAGCCATGGATATATCGTCTGAGCATTTCACCCAAATGCCAACGCCTGAGGATGCGTCCAAGGCGCGTTTGGCCGATTTGGAAGAAGAATTGTTTCCGCTCAATCAGGACGAGGAGCATACGGTCTTAGCAAACGGCGGCTTCTTGCCCCATGGGAATTCCTAACGTTATGCAGCTTGATCCCAGAACCTGTTGTTCGATCTTAAAGAAAAGCAATCCTGCCCGACTCTTCGGGAAGGTCAATAAAGTCGTTGGTCTTGTGGCAGAGGGCAGTGGCTTGCGCGCTCCTCTTGGGGCTGTCTGCCATATGCTGCCTGATACGAGCGATGAAGGGATTGCCGCCGAAGTTGTGGGATTTCGCGAAGGCAATCTTCTTTTTATGCCCTATGGCGATATGCGAGGCATTCGTCCTGGCAGTCGCATCAGAAACACCAGTCTTCCGCCGGTCTTTCCCGTTGGTCCTGAATTGTTGGGACGGGCGTTTGACGCCTTTGGTTCTCCGCTCGATGCAGGACCTCCCATCAACGCCGAACTCTACACCTCCCCCCTTCCCACCTCTTCCCACGCCCAAAATACCTTTGCCGCCCAGATGGAGGCGCAAAAAGCCTTTGTGCCAGACTGGGCTCTTTCTGCCCGCGAGCAATGGGCTCCGGAATTAGCCGCTCTCTATACCGATCCCCCCAGTCCTTTGCAGCGACCGCGTATAACCGACATCCTCGATGTGGGTGTGCGTGCCATAAACAGCCTGATAACCCTTGGCAAGGGGCAGCGTATCGGGATCATGGCTGGTTCTGGCGTTGGAAAATCGACGCTTATGGGGATGATGGCACGCTATACGCGGGCTGATGTCAACGTCATTGCCTTGATCGGCGAACGGGGGCGTGAAGTTGTCGAATTTATGGAGCGCGATTTGGGACCAGAAGGCATGGCCAGATCCGTGCTCGTGATTGCGACTTCAGACCAGTCGCCCTTGGTACGGATGCGGGCAGCCTATGCTGCGACCGCTGTTGCGGAGTATTTTCGGGACAAGGGGATGGATGTCCTTTTGATGATGGATTCTGTGACCCGTTTTGCCATGGCAAGCCGTGAAATTGGGCTGGCTGTGGGAGAGCCGCCAACCACCAAGGGCTATACACCATCGGTCTTTTCCCAATTGCCGAAACTCTTGGAGCGAGCTGGTCGCAGTGAACGGGGTACCATAACCGGGGTCTATACGGTCTTGGTCGATGGCGACGATTTCAACGAACCCATTGCCGATGCTGTGCGCTCTATCTTGGATGGCCATATTGTCTTAACCCGTGATTTAGCGGATCAGGGGCATTTTCCGGCCATCGATGTGCTTCGTTCTATCAGTCGTCTGCGTTCTGAAATTTGCAGCAAAGACGATATTATGGCTGGACGCGTGCTCACGCGTTTGATGAGTGTGTTTCGAAAAGTGGAAGACATGGTCAATATCGGCGCCTATACCAAGGGCAATAATCCGGAAATCGACGAAGCCATTGACACCATGCCAGCCATCAACGCCTTTTTGTGTCAGGATGTTGGACTCGCTCAATCGGTTGCCGAGAGCATGGAGCAGATGCGCGCCATTGCGTATGGATCGAGCGCTGGACAGCCCAAACAGCCCCAACAAGCGGCGCAAAAGCGACCGCCGCGGGTCGCTCCACGGTAAAGCCACCAGTTTTTGTGTGAAAGTACGAGTATCGAGCATGCTCGTATTTTTCTTTTTGCGACTCCCTTTATTGGATCAAAAAACGCAATGGGCCTTGTCTGGACGCGAGCACAAAAGCGTACGCTTTTGGCGCGTCCACTTTTTTTGAGAAGCTTGCTTGGAAGGAGAGTTTTTTGTTGGCAAAGGAATCGTTTGACCATCCCAATTCCTCCGCGTTTTCGCATGAGGTCTGGGTGCTTTGTATTGGCATGGGGAGGATGTATGCGAGCGTTGATTGTGGATGATGACGTTGAATTTTTGACATTGATGGAAAAACGCTTGTCCAAGCGAGGCATTGTTGTTGAGACAGCCATGGATGGTGCCAAAGCGCTTGAAGCGATGGAGAGGGCAGAAAACGACGACGCGTTTTCCGTGGTTGTGATGGATGTTCGTATGCCGGGTATGGATGGCATTGAGACCTTGCGTTGTATGAAGGCCAAGGCGCCGAATATCCCTGTCATCTTGCTGACCGGGCATGCAGCGGTTGCTGTTGCCACAGATGGGCTTGAATTGGGAGCCTTTGACTATATGTTGAAACCCGTTCCGATTGAGGATTTGATCGCGAAGATGGAAGAAGCCATCCGTGGATGAGTCTCTTTTGATCCGAACGCCCGATCCTTTTTCGCAAGTCCACGAACGCTATGCTTGAGATCCATTCACTCTTTTGTGGCTATGGTTCCCGCGTGGTTTTGCGCGATGTTTCTCTCAGTATTTTGCCTGGGGAATTCGCTGTTTTGCTCGGAACAAACGGCTGCGGGAAGACGACGCTTCTGCGTGCCATCACCCACGCTCTTGCTGTCGTACGCGGCACCATTTCTTGGCAGGGAAAGAATCTCCTCACCATGGGCTGGAAGCAACGAGCTCGCTTGTGTGCGTATGTGCCCCAGACAAGTTTGATCCCACAGGGCGTCACCGTGTGGGATTTTGTCTTTCTGGGACGGTATCCGCACAGGACTTTGTGGGGATTTACGCAAGACCGCGACCGCGAGATTGTGTGGCAGGCACTGTGTGAGACACAGACCATTGCGCTCAAGGATCGTTTGGTGACAGAATTGTCTGGGGGCGAGCGTAAGCGCGTTCTTTTGGCGCTGGCCTTGGCGCAGGAAAGTCCGCTCCTTTTACTCGATGAAGTGTCTGCTGGCCTTGACTGTCAGGCTCTCTTTGCCCTCTTTGGTATTCTCAAAGCGCGGACACGCAAGGGACAAACTGTTCTTTGTGTGATGCACGACTACAATATTGCCCGTTTCTATGCCGATCGTCTGATCGGTTTTGCCAAGGGAGGCGTCTGTTTTAATGCACCAACAAACGAGGCTTTTACCGAAGCCAATCTCTCTACGCTCTATGCCATACCTATTACAATTGCTACCCTGGAAAGTTCAAGAGAAGGCTCAACAATCCCCTTTGCCTATCCCACGTGTCTTAGCGCTTCTTCTTAGCGCTCTCCTCTTGTGTCTTTGTCTGCCAAAACCGACCTCCGCTCTCCCCCGTATTGTGCCTTTGTATGCTGCTTTTACGGAAATTCTTGTGGCTCTTGATTGCCAGGATGCGCTTGTTGCACGCACCCAAACCGATACACAGCCCTCTCTTGCGAGCCTTCCTGTGATTGGCACTCATATGCAGCCCAATCTTGAGCGTCTTGTTGCTCTGAAACCCGATATTGTGCTGCAATTGGCAGGGAGATCCTTGGCTCATGCCCAGGCAGAGCGTTTGCGAAGTCTTGGCATTCGGGTGGAAGAATTGGACTTGGCCACCTTTTCGGATATTTTTGCGGTGACAGAACGGTTGGGCGCCTTGCTTGGGAGGAAGGACAAAGCATCAGCTCTTGTGGATGGGTGGAAAAAACGCCTGCATGAGGCAAAAGCGCTTCGTCCGAAAAAAACGTACCGCCTTTTTTTTGAAGTACGCTATCCAGGCCTTCTTGCTGCAGGAAGAGACAATATTGTCAACAGTATCATTGCTCTCTCTGGCGGGGTGAATGTGGTGGGGCATCCGAAGAAGTTGGTGCGTCTTGGGGAGGAGACAGTCTTTGCCCTGGATCCTGATGTCTACGTTGTGCAAAAAGGCCCCATGAACCCCAATCCCCTGCCCTTTGCCGATCGACCGGGTTTTGATCGGCTTGCAGCCATTGCCAAAGGACATACCCTTCTGGTTCGTGAAGAGCTCTTTTCACGACCAGGGCCTGCCTCCATTGAGGCTGTGATGACGCTGAGTACGTATTTGCATGCATTGGAAGTTTCAGAATCAGAGGCAAAGAGGTGAGTATGGAGGGAAGATTGTTTGGGATCGGTGTTGGACCAGGCGCTCCGGATTTATTGACACTGAGAGCTGTTTTTGTGCTCTCCACCATCGATGTGATCCTAAGCCCTGTCAGATCCGGGAATGAGAGCTCAAAGGCTTTGTCCATTGCAGCTCCCTATATTGCCAAGGACTGCACGTATCATCCCTTGGATTTTCCGATGACCAAGGATACCAGCCGTCTTCACGATGCCTGGAATCAGGCAGCCACACAATGCATTGCTTTTATAGAGTCGGGAAAAAAGGTGGCCTTTCTCACGCTGGGGGATCCCCTGACCTTTAGCACCTTTATCTATCTTATGCGCACGGTCAAAACACGTGCTCCGCACATTCCTGTGACCGTTATTCCAGGAATCACCTCCTATCACGCCGCGGCAGCGAAGCTCTGTCTGCCTTTGTGTGAAGGCGATGAGCACCTCCATATCCTCTCTGGCATTGCTGAGAGCGAAACCTTAGCAGCGGAACTGGCTCATGGCGACACCGCTGTCATTCTCAAAGCCTATCGGAATATCGCTGCCATCAGGGAGGCTCTGCATGCCCAAGGCCGGGATCACAATGTTTGGCAAGTTCGGTATGTGGAGCAGGAAGAGGAGGAAATACGCTGTGGCGTGCCACAGGATGAACCACCCTATATGACATTGCTTATCAGCAAACCTTAGGCCTTTGGCACAATGGATTTCGCCGTCTTTGTGATTGACGTGCCCATTCCTCTTTGTCTGCAGAGAGCATATGCAGTGGAATTTGACCCGCAAAGAGGTTGACAAGAGGAGGGAAAATACGCATATACAACGGACATACCCTATGGTATTGTCTGTTGTATACTCTGTATATGGTGGGAAAACACGAGGAGAAACTATGTCACAAATAACGGACGAACACGCTCGGCAAGACGGTGCAGTGAATGAACAGCCAGTGGAACACGTTGTTGAAGAAGAGATGTCTGTCTCTGAAGAAGAAGGCATGGGACGGAAACGTCGTCGTATCAGACACGCTATAGCGCGTCCGACACGGGAACAGGATGAACTGATTCGTCGTGAGCTGCGCAAAGCAACATCAGAAAAACGCTTTACCTTGCTTGAATTGATGCGGATGTACGACAAGGAACTCCAGGACGCGAAAAGTCAGACCACATGGGATAAGATCGCTGAAATTTTCAACAAAGCACTCGGAACCACTTTGACAGGAGACTCCTGTTTGCGTGCCTACAGTGCCATGTCCAAAGGCAAGACCAAGGGCGGAGATGCCGATTAAAAAAACGATCCGTGCTCTGCTATGTTGTTGAGGCAGGGCACGGATCGTTTTTTGTGGATTTTTTTTGAAAACAACTGTGCAATTCTTTTTCTATATAAAAAGAAGCACTCAGAGCGCTGCTCTTCGTTTCCAGATGTGCCAGGCCGTTAAGGCTGTCATAAGCGTTCCGCACACAACATGCGCTGTCTTGCTTCCCAAAAAGCCCAGAAGGACTGTCATGCCGCAAAGGCCAAAGAGCGTCCGCACTTCCACTTTTCGAAGGGAGAGCGGCTTGGGCTCGGTCTTTTGCTGGGAGAGGGCAGCGAATTCCGGGATGCCTTGTTCCAGCGTGTGGCAAATCATATCGAGAGTGAGGGATGGATCAAAGGAGAGCAGGATCGAGGATCGGCCGGATTCCATCGAATGGATCCTTGTATCTTGTTTGAGGATGCCTTTGACGGTGTCTTGCATCGCTTGATTGGCGAGCAGAGGGTGGCGAAGGCGCACCCTGCCTTCAAGAGCACTGGCAACATAGGATGGGGTCATAGAGCACCTCCCTGTTGGGATGCATTGTTTTTATCGAAACCACAAACAACATGTTCATACTTAGAGGAAAATATATAGATTGTCAACTTTCTTTGTGTGATAGAGCATGTGCTGAAATGTACAATGGAAATCCTTTTTCATTGCTTGAATGCGAAAGTGAAAATGCTTTTTGTTTGTGTTGAGAATTGAAGTCTGTTTTCTTTTTTTATTTTAGTCTTGTGCTTTTTCTTCTTGACAAGAAACAATTGATACGTATACTTCTTTTCAGGAAGTGTTTCGGTACGTGCCTATGTCATGAGTGTTGAAATTCATATTCTTTTTTGCTCTCTTCCTTCTTGACATCAAGCAATGCTTTTTTTAGGGTGCAGGGCTCAATGCCACTGAAAGGCAGCGGAGAACTCTGCGTTCCACGGTGACATAGGAGCTTCCCATACGAGTACAATCACAATCGAGGTGGCTTATGAACGACTATCTGAAATACGGACTTTCTGTTTTGGCTGGTATTGCCATTGGTGCTTTGTGCGCGAATGCGGTCAGCAAAGGCAAACTCAAACCGTATGCCTCTGACCTTATGAGCCGTGGCCTTGAGATCAAGGACGCTCTTGTTGGCAAGGTCGAAGCGCTCAAGGAAGATGCCGAGGACTTGCTGGCTGCTGCCAAGCAGAAAGCTGAGCTGCGCAAAGGCGAGCAGGTTGAAAACAGCTAAGAAGCCGTTACGGCTTTTGTCTGTAGAAGTTCTACGCATGCATGCGTAGAACTTCTTTGTTTCTATCATGAGAAGGGGAGCATCGATGAAGTTTTGTATCAGACATGAGTTGTGCGGACTCAAAACACCCCATGATGGGAGGCTGCGTATACGCACGAGTACCCCTTTGCCAATCTTGGCGGCAGAGGATCTTGTCACAGCATTGTCCAAGATACCGGGTATACGCACTGTATCCGCCAATGCCCGTGTCGGATCCGTGCTCTTCTTCTACGAGGATGCCCAAAGCCGTGAACAGGCCTTGCGTTTGTTGACAGAGAGCGCTGTTCCCACAGGCAAAGCCCTTCTCGGACGCCCCCTTCCTGCGCAGACATCGAGTGGGCTCTTTCCGCTTTTCCGCTATCTTTGCATACGCCCCTTTCTCCCCATGCCCCTTCGCATCGCCTTGGCTGTGGTGGGGGCTATTCCCTTTCTCATCAAAGGCATAAGCACGCTTTTGCAGGGCAAATGCACGGTTGAGGTTTTGGATGCAGCCGCGATTACGGCCTCCTTGCTGCTTCGCGATTTCAATACCGTCTCCATGCTGACGCTTCTTTTGGGACTGGGCGACACCCTTTCTGAATGGACCAGGAAGCATTCCATCGATTCGTTGACAGAAAGCCTGACGATTACGGTGCAAAGCGTCTGGCAAAAAGTCGACGGCACAGAGATTCAAACCCCGCTTTCTGCCATTCGAGAAGGGGATTTGGTGGTTGTTCGCTCAGGCTCTTCCATTCCTGTTGATGGCATTGTGGTGGAGGGTCTTGGTGTTGTAAACCAGGCCTCGATGACAGGGGAACCCATTGGGGTGAAGCGGGAAGCAGGCGGTGCTGTTTTTGCCGGCACTGTTGTCGAGGAAGGGGAGATCGTGATCAAGGTCACCAAGGTTGGGGATGCAACACGCTTTCGCCAAGTGGCGGCCTTTATCGAGGAGTCAGAGGCGCTCAAAGCGGGTATACAGGGACGCAGCGAACGCATGGCCGATATTGCGGTGCCCTTTACCTTTCTCCTCGCGGGTCTTGTCTATCTTGTGACCCGGAATTGTATGCGGGCTGCTTCGGTGCTTCTGGTCGACTATTCGTGCGCCCTGAAATTGGCAACGCCCTTGGCTGTGCTCACAGCCATGCGGGAAGGAACGCAGAGGGGGGTGGTGATTAAAGGGGGGCGTTATCTTGAAGCGTTGAGCGACGCTGACACCATTGTCTTTGATAAAACAGGCACCTTGACCAATGCAACGCCGGTTGTTGCTGATGTCATTCCCTGTGAGGGCTATGATTCTCGAGAAATTTTGCGCACCATGGCCTGTCTTGAAGAGCATTTCCCCCATCCTGTTGCTCGCGCTGTGGTCAAAAAAGCCCAGGAAGAAGATCTGATTCACGAGGAAGAACACGCCAATGTGGAATACATTGTGGCCCATGGCATCGCTTCTTCGCTCCATGGCAAGCGTTTGCTTGTTGGCAGCAGACATTACATCGAAAACGATGAACACGTGGATGTCTCGTGCTTACGCTCCTCCATCATCGCGCAATCCAATTTAGGGCGATCGCTGCTCTATATGGCTGAAGATGGCAAGCTCGTGGGCATGCTCGCTATCGAAGATCCGCTCAGAAGCGAAGCACGTTCGGTTATAAGCGCCTTGCGCGGCGCTGGCTTCAAACGGATTGTCATGCTCACAGGCGATGATGAGCGGACAGCCAAAGCCATTGCGCAATCCGCTGGTATTACGGAATACCATTCCCAGATTTTGCCAACCGACAAGGCAAGCATTGTCCATGCCATGGAAGAAGAAGGGTGGAAGGTGTGCATGGTTGGCGATGGGATCAACGATGCCCCGGCTTTGTCCTCATCCCTTGTCGGCATTGCCATGAGCGATGGCACGGATTTGGCGAGAGAAGTGGCCAATGTCTTGCTCACCAAGCCCGATCTTCGCGGCATTCTCGCTGCCAGGCATTTGGCCAAATCGACCATGCAGCGTATCCATGTGAACTTTGTCGCAACCATCCTTTTAAACAGCCTCTTTTTGGCAGGTGGCCTCTTCAATATCCTTCCGGCTGCAACGTCAGCTGTGCTCCATAATTGCACAACCTTGGCTATTGCCTTAAATGCCATGCGCCCCCACAGCCAATGGAAAGATTCGGAATAGAAAAAACAAAGGCTCCGCATTGCGGAGCCTTTGTTTAGGATGAGTGGTCTATTTCCTTCATTGGAGAAAATCCACGGCCGCAGATCGCACTCAGTTCCTCATCCAGCCGATACATTCCATCCTCCCATCTTCCGGCGGCTGAGGAACTGGGAAGAACCTGAATCCGTCATTCGTGGTCTCGGAATCCGCGAAGATATGGGTACAATGCACAGGCGGAAAAAACCCCTCGTGGGAGGGGCTTACAAAATCATGATGGCTTGCTGGTCAGTCAGAAACCGACCCCACCAATAGCGAGTACAGCACAATCGATCATCGTCACCGTCCAACCTTATTGATTTTTCGCTTCAGATACATTCCGTATAAACCAAAGCCGAAACCCACAACAAGATAAACTATCCATGCGACGGTCATCTCTCGCCTCCTGTGAGATACAGACTGAAGAGAAAAATCGGTACGGCAAAAACTCCAAGCCAGTTTCCTTGAAAAAGAGCAAGTGCTACGCCAGCCACAGCAAGTTTCTCTAAAAAATCAGCTATGCGCTTGATCCTATGCAGTGAGAATATTGAGAAAAAGGCGACTCTGGAACGAATATGTACGCCCGAGAAGGCATTGAGCATAGACGTAAAATGGGAGACTCATGCAGTGCTTACCAATGGGCGCTGGCTCAATTTTGCAGAAAATGAGGCCATACGTGTCTGTAGACAGTGCGTAAAGGACGGAGTTTCCTCCGTCGAACAGGTCGCAGAGAATCTGGCTTCCTGGCAGAAAAACCGAACTTTTGTAGATTTTAAGCTTACCTTGAACCGTTTCAGGGATGTTTTTTCCATGGTTTACAGATTGGCTGATCCTCCATTGCAAAAATTTTGTAATATTGGAAATATATCTATGGTTTGTTGAATATTATAATGAGAGATAAATGAGCTAAAGAAGTACAAAAAAATATAAAATAACAACTCGCATTGAAATTGTTGTTTTTTTGAGGGTGGGCTATTTTTCTACAATGTAAAGGAGTGGCGTGTGCCACTTTTTTTAGCCTGACTGAAGAAGGAAGGGCAGGTGTTCGATAAATTCATAGATATATTGGTAGATGGAGCCGGAATTGTGGATCATGAGGCTGAGGTAGAAGAGAAGCAAGACAGCGGCAAGACCGCTTTTGATGGGCATGGCCAGGATATAGGCATTTAATTGGGGCGAAAAGCGGTTGATGAGTCCCAAGGAGATATCGACAAGCAGGCAGGCAACCGTGATGGGGGCTGAGAGAAGCAGGGTGAAGGTCATCATCCACGCCACCTTGCCCGCAAAAAAGAGGGGAAGAGCCATTGAGTTGGGCATGGGAAAGAGCGATGGAACAGGCCAGATCACATAGCTTGTGTAGATAACGCTGAGAAAAAGGAGAAAGGCGCCGCTTGCGTAGAAGAGAAAGACAAGGCATTGGAACAAGACCCCGCCCATGGGGCTTACGCTCTTGCCTGTGAGGATTTCTGTGCCTTCGGATTGCGAGGCGCCCCGTTGGTTGTCGATAAAGATACCAGCGCATTCCATGGCATAAAAAGGCAGGGCAGCCAAAATCCCTAAACCAAGACCCAGGCAGATCTCTTTGACGAAGACACAGAGGTAGAAGAGCAGGAGATCCGGCGTTATCGAAAAACCGAGGACTTGATTCGGGGAAATCTGTGCCAAAATCGTTGGGTGGATCGGCAAATAGAGTCCAAGAACCAGTGTCAGCCAGATTTGCCCCTCAAGCACACCCGTTCCCAAGAAGGGGGCAATAAGGGCAACAGCAAAAAGGCGGGGCATGCCCAGAAGAAAGGCTGTCAGATGGGGCAGGATAGAGAGATGGGCGAAAAGGGTCTCGATATCCATGGATCAGGACTCAAAAGAGCTGGAATTTGTCAAAAATCTCTTGGCCAAAGGAGAGAATGGCTCCGCACAAAAGATCCGCCATCACAAAGAGGCTGATGGCAACAGCCACGAGTTTCACCCCAAAGGAAAGCGTCTGCTCTTGCAGCTGTGTTATGGCCTGAAAAAGGCTGAACACAATACCCACAACGGCCGCAACGATAATGGGCGGGAGGGAGAGCTGCATAACGAGCAAGAGGCATTGGGCTGCGTACGAAGTTCCTGTTTCCATGGACTAGAGCCTGATGCGGTTGAGCGGTTGGACAGAAATATCAGGGGTCAGTTCCTGGTAGGAAAGCACCATGAGGCCGAAGTGTTTGGATTCAATCAAGCGGCGCACATAGCGGCGGATGTCCATGCTGGTTAAGAGCACGGGTTTTTGGGCGTGTTTGGTGTAATCCGCTGCAGAGTCAGACACCGCATCGAGAAAACGCTTGGATGTCTGCGGATCCAAGGAGAGAAAGGCGCCCACCGAGGTTTGTCGAATGGCTTTGCGGATAATTTCCTCCACAGGGGGGTCGAGGAGAATGGCTGGCAGCATGTTGAGCCCTCGTGAGTGCTGGTAGCAGATCTGCCGTTTCAGCACGCCCCGGATATACTCCGTGAGCATGATCATATCCTTTTCCTTGGGACTCCACTCGATAAGGCCTTCGAGAATGCCCCGAAGGTCGCGGATAGACACTTGTTCTTGCACAAGGCGTTGGAAAACTTCGGCTATGCGCTGCACAGGGAGTAAGCGCGTTGCCTCGTGCACCAGTTCGGGTGCCCGCTGCTCCATGCGGTCGAGAAGATATTTTGCCTCTTGCAGTCCTAAGAATTCATGGGCATGCCGGGAGAGCAGGAGGGAAAGATGGTAGGCGATGATGCGCGAATGCGACATGCAGAGAATGCCGCCTTTTTCCAGACGTTCAGCCTCTTCGTGCGTGACCCAGAGACTCGGAATATCAGGGAGAAAATCTTCTCCTTGCTTGGGGGTAATGCCCAGCATCTTGAGCGTATCAATATGCTCTCTGGCGAGATCCATGTTGGGTTCAAGAACACCGGTTCGCAAGGGGATTTCATTGATTTGCAATTCATAGGTCAGGGCTTGCAGGCGCTGGGTGACACGAAGGTTGATGCCGGGAAAGGGCACACCAAGGTCAAAATAGAGCGCACGCCGCAGACTTGAGAGCTCGTCGTTCAAGGCGTCGTAGGAGAGACTGTTGGCCAGTTCCTGCGATATATCGAGAATAATGGGCACAGTCGGAGCAAAGGTGTCTTCGCTTTGTTCGCTTTGCTGCTTGGAAGTCTGGGTCTTGGGTTGGGCTGAAGCCCGGATGGATTGTTGAAAATCCGCCTTGGCATCCCTGGGTTTGGGGGCTTTCTGGATGCGTTGCAGCACATAGGCAAAGCCGCACAGGGTCAGAGCCAGTGTAAAGAGTTGGGGTTTGGGGAAACCCGGAATCAGCGCAAACAGGAAGATCAGGCAGCCGGCAATGAGAAGCGCCTTGGGTTGGTTGAAGAACTGCCCGCCGATTTGTGCGCCCACATCGACATTGGTGTCGCCTGAGCGGGTGATCAAAATACCAGCGGATATGGCGATGATCAGCGAGGGAATCTGGGAGACAAGACCGTCACCGATGGTCAAAATGCCGTAGATATTCAAGGCCTCGCCAGCGGCAATGCCACGCTGGGTGACACCGATGACAGTTCCACCCACGATATTGACCACAGCCACGATCATGCCGGCAATACTGTCGCCTTTGACGAATTTCATGGCACCGTCCATGGCGCCAAACATCTTGCTTTCCTGGCTTATGACCTCTCTGCGGTGTTGGGCTTCAGCCATGTCGATCACACCTGCGCGCATATCCGCGTCGATGGACATCTGTTTGCCGGGCATAGCGTCTAAGGTGAAGCGGGCGCCGACTTCGGCCACGCGTTCAGCGCCTTTGGAGATGACGAGAAATTGGACAATCGTCAAAATAAGGAAGACCACAGCACCGACGACGAAGTTGCCACCAAGCGCAAATTCGCCAAAGGTTTGGATGATTTCTCCCGCATCGGCGTTCAGCAAGATAAGCCGTGTTGTTGTGATATTGAGCCCCACCCGAAAGAGGGTTGTAAAGAGCAGCATGGTGGGGAAGGAGGAAAATTCCAGGGGGGTCTTCACATACATCGTCATCATCAAGATGGCGAAGGAGAGGGACATATTGGCACCGATTAAGGTGTCGACCAAGAAGGTCGGAAGCGGCATGATCATGAGCGCAATCACGCTCACTAAAAGCCCCACAAGCGCAAGGTCGCTGTGCTTTGTGGTTTGCGAGACGATGGATCGGGCAGAATCGATGGGTGACACGTGCTATGCTCCTTTCGGACATCACTTCGGATATCACTGTGTGCCCGAAAACGGTTGCAGTGCTTGTTAGGCTTTCTTTGCTTTCCAAAACGATGCCATAGCTTCCTGCGCCATGTTGGTGTCGCCAACAAGGGTATAGGCACGCGCCAGGAGCAAGGAGACAACGGCATTTCCTCCGGGGATCGGGGCATCCGGAGCAATGCCGGTGAGGGTATGGAGCGCCATTTCGCCGTCTTCCAGCTGGATCGCTGCGTGGGCAAGGGAGAGGCGGGCATTGAGATCAGCAGGATCCAAGGCCACAAGGGCTAAGAAAAGACGGCGGGCACGGGCAAACTGCCCCATGCGGAGAAAGAGAAAGCCCAGAATATGGAGGGCACGGGTGTGGGTCTTTGAAAGAGTGGGCTGCACGGGGAATCCTCCGCGACAAAGGGCAATGAGGGAAATTAGTTGGAGAGAATTTTTTCGCAACTGCGCATGAGAAAGATCGAGGCGTTTTCCAGGATTTGACCGGTTGCCTGATCTTCAGCAATGCGGGTTGACACAAGAAGCATGTCTTTGTGAACACCTGCCTGGATCGGAAAGGGATGGGCATGGCGGTAGTGGGAATAGTCGAGCGCCTTGCGTTCCATATCCGGGGCATGGGGTGGAATGGGGCGGCTTACGTAGAGCAGAAGTTCCCGATATCCTCTGGCATCTGTGCTTTCAAGAGAGAGGCGGCCGGTATCGGCAATATCCATGGCTGCCACCCCCTTTTCATCGAGGGAAAGAGAGGGCATGCCGATACGTTTGGCAAAGTCGCTGATGGCTGTTTCAAGAAGCATAGAGATATCCTTTGAACTTTTCTTGTGAGCTTTTCTTTTGGGCTTATTCTTGGGCTGCAAGCAGGGCGTCTTCTTCGGCAACCACTTCATCGACAGCGGTTTGTACGGCATCGAGAACGCGGGAACGCCCTTCCTCCGCATCGAAGACAAGCGGAGAAAACGATCGCACATTGTTTTGGAGTTCCTGGAGAAAGAAAATGCGGTGTTCAAGATCCGGCGCCTTCGCATCCTGGGCAATGGCATGGACTTGTGAGCTGTTCACAAAATTTTGTTGACCAAGGTTTAAGATTTTCCCGAGCAGGTCGAGACTTGTCATGGCGTGGTCGGTAACGCCATGGGTCTTTTCCCATCGATCCATTTGTTTTGAGCAGAGTTCATGGGCGCTTTGGAAACTTCTGAGGCGTCCGAAATTGTTGTTTACGCGTTCGAGATCCGCCTGCCCCGTACTGGGTGTATCGCAGGCAAGATCCTTGGCAAGAGAGCTATAGAGAAAATCAATGGCTTTTTCGACGTTGTTCCCGTATTTTTCGCTGATAAAGGTGTATAAGTCAGAAACTTTCTGAAATTCAAGCACCGCTTTGCGGTAGGTTGCGCCGGAATCTTGGGGCAAGCCAAGCGAGACGTAGTCTTGGGCAGCTGTCAGGGTGCCGCAGACGCCAGCGCGTATGGCGGCACCGTAGCGCATGTCGAGCTGGACAATCGCTTCGTCCATGGCTTGGAGGACTTCTTTGGACGCTCCCTGCTTGGCGAGCTCTTCCCTGGCCAAATCGAGCGCAGCCCAGGCATCAGCGGGTTCCTTGTGCTGCTCAAGGGCATCGTGGATAATGGCATCGGGATTGGGATTGCGTTCGATGGAGGAAAGAAGCTGGTTGAGGGAGTCCTGCATGCCGGTTTCGGCCATCTTACGATAGGCTTTCATCCGGTTTTTCAGGTTCTCGGCTTGGTCGCGCTCCTTTCTGTTTTTGAGGGCGTAGTCCTTGGATTTGTTGAAGACAAAGGACAATTCTTCCATGGCGTCTTCGAGAATGGATTGCGGCGTAATAACCTGCACAACCGCTTTGCCAATGAGTTTACCGTTTTCTTGCGGCACTGCTGTGTGTGCGGTGAAACTTGTGGGTGTTTGCATGTGTTGGGAAACTTCATTGATCATATGCGCATCCTTACACTGAGGTTGATATCGCTGACAACTGCGCCCCTAAAGCTATCTGGAGTATATCCAAGGGGCAGGCTCGGAAGAGAGGGGGGCGCGGTCACGGCGAGGATCTCACGACAAAGAAAAAGCAAGCGGCTTTGCGGGGGACGGCGGTTTGCAAAGAAGACAGAATGCCTTGAGGGGATATTCAAACGTCTTTGGTAGCAATCTTTGACGGGATACGTCAACACATTGCTCTTCGCCTATGAAGCCGTATTGCGATTGCGGGGGGAGGCTATGCTTGATTTTTGTATATTTCCTCGTTAAAAAGGACTTTCATTTTCAAGAAAAGAGCAAAACATATGGCAGTGGGCAACGAACAGCGATATTGTAGTCATTCCTCTTGTCTTTTCAAGCGAAAGAGCCGAGTATAGAAGAGAAAATGGAGCAGCTTATGCGTTTTTTTCGTGTTCATGAGATTGAACCTGTTGGCCAGGCCTGGGGGCGGATGCGTTTGCGCAGCTCGGAGGCAATGAGCGTGTGTGGGGCAGAAGCCGTGCAGAAGGCCATGGCCGGTCTTGCCAATATCCGTGATGTGCGCGTGAATCCTTTGGTTGGCAGTGTCCTTTTTTTCTATGCGGACGCTCAAGCCCGTATCGACGCTTTGACGATGCTTGTCGATCTCGCCAAGAACAATATTCCGTGCCAGGAACCCGCGCCGGGTGATACACGGCGGCCTGTTGAGCAAGCAAGCGTCGCAGGATTTATGCCGCTTCTGCGCTATATCTTTATTCGTCCCCTGCTCCCTCCGTGGATTCGGATCGCTATGGCTGTGGTTGGCAGCGTGCCTTTTCTCGTTAAGGGCATTACCGCTCTTGCTCGGGGCAAGCTCTCTGTGGAAGTCTTGGATGCTGCGGCTATCACCGCGTCGCTCCTTTTGAAGGATTTCCCCACCGTGAGCACGCTCACCCTGCTCTTGGGGCTCGGCGAGACCATCGAGGAGATGACGCGTCAAAGTTCGCTCGCTTCCCTGGCTGACAGTTTGGCCACCCATATTGAGACTGTCTGGGTGCTGCGCAACGGCTGCGAAGTTTCCGTCCCCATAGCCCAAGTGCACGAAGGCGATGCGGTGGTGGTGCTTGCGGGAAGCTCTATTCCGGTTGACGGCACTGTGATTGAGGGAGAAGGGCTGGTCAATCAGGCCTCGATGACCGGCGAACCCTTGGGGGTGCAACGCAGTCAAGGGGAATCGGTCTTTGCCGGTACGGTCTTGGAAGAAGGGCGGATTGTCGTCTCTGCGCAGCATGTGGGGGAGAGCACCCGTTTGCAGCAGGTGGTGAAATTTATCGAAGAATCCGAGGTGCTCAAGGCAGGCATCCAAGGGAAATTCGAGCGCATGGCCGATTATGCTGTGCCTGTGACCTTTCTTTTGGCGATTGTCGTCTATTGCGTGACCCGCAATTTCCGCCGCGCAGCCTCGGTTTTGTTGGTGGATTATTCGTGCGCTCTGAAGCTTGCAACCCCTCTGGCTGTTCTTTCGGCGATGCGTGAGGCAGCCCATCATGGTCTTGTGATCAAGGGCGGGCGGTATCTGGAGGCCTTGCAAGAGGCCGATACCTTGGTGATGGATAAGACCGGAACCCTCACCCAGGCCAATCCCGTGGTGGGCGAGGTCTTTCCTGCACCTGGCTATAAGAGAGAAGATGTGCTCAGAATGATGGCTTGTCTTGAAGAGCACTTCCCGCATCCGGTGGCCAGAGCAGTTGTCCACAGAGCGGAAGAAGAAAAGCTGCAGCACGCCGAAAAACACGCCCATGCCCAGTATGTGGTTGCCCATGGGGTCACCGCCATGCAAAACGGCAAGAAGCTCTGTGTGGGCAGCAGACATTTTGTGGAGCAGGATGAAGGGGTTGATCTTTCGCCCCTCGATGCCGAGATACGCCAGGAATCCGAACGCGGTCGTTCGCTGCTCTTTTTGAGCGAAGACAATTGTGCGGCGGGTCTTGTCTCCATCGAAGACCCGGTGCGTCCGGAATCTGCCAGGGTGATCGCCGCCATGCGGGATCTTGGGATCCATCGCATTGTCATGTTGACCGGTGACGATGCACGGACAGCCAAGGCTGTTGCCACACGCTTGGGGATCGATGAATTCCGTGCCCAGGTGCTTCCGCAGGATAAGGCAACGGTTGTACAAGAATTGACCGACCAGGGATGTAAGGTGATGATGGTGGGCGATGGGATCAATGACGCGCCGGCGCTCTCCTGCGCCCATGTCGGTGTGGCCATGAGTGACGGCACCGATCTCGCCCGCGAGGTCGCCAATGTCCAGCTGACCAATCCCTCTCTGGAAAGCTTGGTGGCAGCCCGTATCTTAGGCCAGCGAACCTTGGCAACCATCCACCATAATTTTGTGATCACCATGGTGGCTAATACCCTCTTTCTTGCCGGCGGCTTGGCCATGATTTTAAGCCCTGGGCTTTCTGCGCTTTTGCACAATATGACAACGCTTGCCGTGTCGTTGAACGCCATGCGCCCGCACCTTGGAAGCGGCGACCATGGAGCGATTTCATTGTCGTGATGCTTTTTTTTTGAAAAAAGATGGTGTACAAGGGGCTGTAGTGAGGGAAGCTTCCCTGCTGTCGTGTTTGTCCTTAAATAAGGATGTTCCTTTTGCAAAGGTCTTGGGGGGCTTTCGATTGCGTCGAGGGGCAACCCTTCGAAGATTTTTGGTGGAATGTCTATCGATACACTATAAGAAGCTTGCGGCTGCTTGGCGGAAAACAAGCAACAGCGGCTTGGAATCACGGAGGAAATCCATGTCACAGAATACCGAAGCAATGCAGACGCCGCATGACAAGGCAAAGGATATGGTGCAAATCATCGCTGAATTGACCGAACTACCGGTTGAAAACGTACAGGAGATGTATGACAAGGTGAGCAAAGGCGCGACTCTTGCTGAAATTTTTCATGTGCGGAGCGAATCGCTCGAAGCGGGCTATGCGCTTGCGTGCGCGCTTCTGTCAGCAGGCAAACCAAAAGACGCCGTGCATTTGTTCACCTCAGTGTGCGATCTCGACCAAAATAATGCCAAATATTGGCTCGGCCTTGGTTGTTGCTACGAAAAAATGGGCGAACTGCGCAAGGCGAGTTTGTGTTTAGCCAATGCCGCGGATTTGGAAAACTGCCAGAATCCCAAGCCGATGTATCTTTTGGCACAATGCTGCATCGCGCTGGATGAAAAGGAGACAGCTCTCAATGTTTTGCGAGCAACCATGAAAGCGGGCAACGAGAACAATCCCACCCATATGTGGTACCGCACGCGTGCGCAAGAGATGGTGAACACGCTTTCGAAAAAGTAGTCAGAACGGTGTTGGCGCTGAGAGGCCTTGAACAGGTGTTTACAATCTACTCAAAACTATGCTAACACTATCACATAAGTAGATTAGTATCGGTGAAGCAGTAAAGGCGTTGGCAGATATTGGCAAGCGTATGTATCAAGCCATGATCAAAAGGACGATCTTGTATTCTCTTGCGCAAGACAAGTGTCGCATTTCATTCATATTCTAGAAAATAGAAATGTATGACCCGCACTTAGCCTTTGGTTAGATGCGAGTTGGGATGAAGTGTGGCACACAAAGACGTGATACGACAGGGTAAGGCGAGCGTTCTTACCCGTTCCCCCTATCGGTGGTGTCAAGCTGGTAGCTCTGGAATCGGTCGTACCCAGTCTATGGCAACTCTACCAGCACTTTCTCGTGCTGTGTTTTGTGTTATGTTCTCCCCAGTTCCTCAGCCGGAAGATGTATTATATCGGTTGGATGAGGAACTGGAGGCGATCTGCGATTGTGGATTTTCTACAATGTGAATGAAATAGACCACAAGGTTGAACGTATTTCCGACCTTGGCAGTGGAATGTATTATATGTTGGAGAGAGCGTTCGTCGCCTTGTCATCACGCACAAAGACAGGCTTTTGTCATATGTGAGGCAAGGGTCGAAGTCATCCTCTTGAACAAAGGAGAGCCGTTTTGAAGAGGATAGAGTTCGTGCTTGAGATCATCACTGCTTTTTAGCCGTTCAAGAAAAAAAACAGAAGAAGTCTTGACGCTTGTGCTAAGGCTGTCGAGAAGCGTATTAAGGTATTACGGTTCTCCAAAAATATCCCACCACTAAGGTGGTTGGATATTTTTGCTCGTAATCAGCCTCAGTTCAGATGGCATTTTTGCCATCTGAACTACGTTGGCAGGGTTTGTACGCTCTTTGTACAAACCGATAAACG
>JAFSVD010000051.1 GCA_017450275.1 Desulfovibrio sp.
AGACGCAGTAAGGCTGGATTCGAGAAGATACCGAACATGGCTTGCCCCTATGGAAAGCTCTAGAATTGTAAGATGGAGCAATAGTTCCATAAGTGCAATAAAAAATCGAGGTAGAATTTGAAAAAACTTAAAATATTTTTTTGGTATGAATATTGCTAAAGCATAATCTATACCAAAGCACCTCAGTAAAAACTTGGAAACTGGTGAAAAGATAAATATCAACTCATATTATTGTTCACGAAATAGTTCTAAAATCATTGTTGCGTAGTGATACAGCTGTCTGGACGCCTGAGCTTGGCAGTTGCCAATGCCCGTTGAACGGTAATACTGCACTCATATGGGCGGATACTTTTTAGGCTCTGGTAGTTCAATTACTGTACATGTTTGGGATATAAGAGACCAGGCCGGCCTATCGTGATATTAGCTCTGTCAGATCCCATGCACCCGTCATCCTCGTTAGCGGGAATACCTCGCTCCGTCATGAGGACGAAGTCGAATCCGTTTGTCCGAGAGTGTACATCCACATAATTTTGGCTGACCCAACATTCATTGACCCGGACAGGGCGCAGTGCCTTGAGTTCCTGAAGGTCGTTCTCCTCACTTTCGAAGTTGTTCACATTAAAAGTTTTAATGGTAACAACTTCTCCCTTGGCAAACCACACCTCAAAGGATAATCTTGAGACATCGAAGTCTTTTGGATCAAATCGGTATATTGAATTCTTTCGTGAGGTGAGTTCATATACTCTGCTTTTTGCAGCCCATTGTTGAACCTCTTCCTTTTTCATGCCAAGGCGTA
Source organism: Desulfovibrio sp. (assembly GCA_017450275.1). Classification (GTDB taxonomy): domain Bacteria; phylum Desulfobacterota; class Desulfovibrionia; order Desulfovibrionales; family Desulfovibrionaceae; genus Desulfovibrio. The sequence continues at coordinate 797 of JAFSVD010000051.1, forward strand.
TATTGATTAACTCTTTGGACAAACTGTCTTTTAGCATGTCAAAGTTTCTTGTTGCCGCATAGTTATCGACGACATCGTTGAGTGTCGGGCCGTACGGTGAAGCTTTGCTTACCGCACTGGCAAGAAGGAAGACGCAGAGAACAAGTACGAAAAGCACGCTGTGTTTCATTTTTTTCCTCCGGCATTGTTGCGTTTGCAATAAGAGTGATTTGTCTCAAAGGAATGATTTTTTCAGAGATGTTTGCATTGCGCAAACCCCGTACAGAAGGAACCTTTTTATCGCTCCGTCATATCGACGAATATATCAGCTTCGTAGAGACCAAAAAATCACAGAGATGACACTCTTTATCCGTCCTCTGTCCACCAAGAACCATAGACACACATACAAAAACACCCCTAAAGCGCTTTGCTTTCGGGGTGTTATTTTTGCACAAACAGGAATGGAAACAGAGGGCACCTCCCTCCTCGCAGAATGCGCGGTTGCAAACAACGTTCTTTCCAAAGAGAGATGCTGCACTGGGGGGAACCCAATGTTCCCCCCGGCGGGCATTTCAGGGTCGAAGAGGCAAGCCCTGAAATATTTTTTGTTCAGTTCGCTTGATGTCGAATAAACGTAGGAAGTTCATAATTTTGGGATGTATCTTCATCAAAAGTATACGTATCCATGCCAGGTGTATGTTGTGATCTGCGGGATTGACGACGCGATCCTGAATACCATGATGGCTTTTCTTGATAGTCAACTTGGCCGTCTTCCACCTGGACATCCTGTTGAATGGGATTTTCCAAGGATACACTTCTGCGACGTTGCGGGGGGCGATTTGTCACAATGGGCTTTGACACCGGCGCCTCTAAATCCTGCGCCTGCTGAATTTTTCGCAAATCAGTAATATGCGCTCCTCGAGAAACCATCGACTCCCCATCAAGACTTTCATGCTCTTCAGGCTCAATGCCTGTTGCAATCAACGTCACGTAGAGATCGTCCCCGATATTATCGTCAAAGACCACACCGAAGATGATGTTGCAATCTTCCGGAGCCGCCTCGCGAATCATGGAACCGATTTCATTGACTTCGGCAATGGTTATGTCCCTAGGACCGGTAATATTGTACAAAATAGCTTTGGCACTGTCAAGGGAAACATCCTCAAGCAGCGGGCTCGAAATGGCTTTCTGGGATGCATCGCGTGCACGATTTTCGCCTGTGCCAACACCAGTTCCCATCAGGGCAAGGCCGGCTTCCTGCATTGTGGTGCGTACATCGGCGAAATCCAAGTTGATCATGCCTTCGCCATTCACAACATCAGAAATCCCCTTCACAGCGTGATAGAGAACTTCATTAGAACGTTGGAGCATGTCAATAAAGGAGGCTTTTTTCGGAGCTAAACCAATCAAACGATCGTTGGGAATCGTAATAAGGCAGTCGACATATTGTTTGAGTTCAGAGAGACCTTCGTCAGCAGCTTTCTTCCGCTTGGGGCCTTCAAAACTGAAGGGTTTTGTCACAACGCCTACCGTCAGGACGTTCATTTCACGAGCGACCTGGGCAACAACAGCGGCACCACCAGTTCCTGTGCCGCCCCCCATTCCTGCGGTGACAAAGAGCATTTCCGCATCCCCGATGGAGTCGCGAATGGCATTGATGCTTTCCATCGCTGCTTCGCGGCCGATCTTGGGATTCGCTCCAGCACCGCGTCCGCGTGTCAGTTTTTCACCCAGTTGAATTTTGTTTTCTGCTGTTGATTTATTGAGCGCCTGTTTGTCAGTGTTCGCACAAACGAATTCCACGCCAGGCAAGCCTGAGTCAATCATGTGTTGAACGGCATTCCCCCCACCACCGCCCACGCCGATGACTTTGATGCGTGCACCAAGACAGTCGTATGCCTCGTTCGTTTGCACAACTTCTGCATCATCCATAATCGAATCTGACATGCTTTTGCCCTCTTCAGTTAAAAGTCTTCTGTGTTGCCCGCTGTATATCATCGTATATCAGAAAACCAGCCTTTCATCGTCGAGACTATGCGCGACAAAATACCCGGTTCATTCTCATCTACGACTTGTTTGTTCACGGTAGACATCTGCGGAGCCATTGCATAGGCCTCACGCAGCAAGCCAACCGCTGTTGCATATTTGGGATTATTAACCAGGTCTTTCAGGCCTCCCACATTGCGGGGATAGCCTATCCGAACTGGCATATTAAAAATCTCCTGCGCGAGTTCGCAGCAGCCTTCGAGTAACGACGATCCTCCTGTCAGGACAACGCCTGCTCCCAGGCGCTGCTTATGCCCTGAATCGTAGAGAATCTGGTCGATCAAGGTCAAAATCTCGTCCATTCTCGGTTCACAAATTTCAGCCAGAACCTGCCTTGAGAGCCTGCGCGGCACAACCCCGCCCACGCTCGGCACTTCAATAACATCATCCCCCCGAACCAGATCCGCCAACGCACAACCGTGGCGAATCTTTATTTTCTCTGCTTCCGCAATAGGGGTTTTTAAACCAAAGGCAATGTCGTTGGTGAGGTTTTGTCCCCCCAAATCCAAAACAGCCGTATGCTTGATCGCATTGTTCACAAAGACCGCAATATCACTTGTTCCGCCGCCAAGATCAACCAGGGCAACACCGAGTTCCCGCTCTTCGGGCGAAAGCACTGCCTTGGCAGACGCAAGACATTCGAGCGACATGCCATCGACATCCAAATCACTCCGATTACAGGATCGATAGATGTTTTTTGCCGAGGTTGTTGCGCCGGTCACAATATGAACACTCACCTCCAAGCGAACCCCTGCCATACCGAGGGGATCGATAATACCACGTTGGTTGTCAACAATAAACTCTTGGGGAAGAATATGGAGGACTTCGCGATCAGCGGGAATGGCAATGGCTTTGGCCGCATCAATAGCTCGTTCGATATCCTGACGGTCGATTTCATTGCCCTTCACGGCGATGACGCCGTGGCTGTTCAGACTGAGAATATGCTTTCCGGCAATCCCCACATAGACAGAATGGATTTCACATCCTGCCATCAGTTCTGCTTCCTTGATGGCAGCACGAATCGCTTGCACAGTCTGCTCAATATTGACAACCATGCCCTTTCGAAGGCCTGTCGACTCACTCAGTCCGATACCTTTAATTTCCACAAGGCCGTCGCTTTCAACTTCACCAACGACGGCGCATATCTTTGTGGTTCCAATATCAAGGCCTACGATTAGCATTCTCTCCCCCACAATGGACTAATCCGGATTTGCAACATTCCTGACAGACGTATTGAGCACAACCCAGACATTGCCTTCAATCACCCGCATCTCTCGTACATTCTTCATTTCCCTGCGACGCAAAAGATCCGTAAAGACACGTTGTATTTTCACCACGCTGTTCTCCCAATCGACGGGATCAAGAGAAAGCCACAACTCCCGATCTTCCAAAAAAATTTCCAAGCCCTTGCTTAAACTCAGCGACACCTGAGACATCGAACTCATGTCAAAGGGAAGATCTCCTCGTCGGACACTTTCAAGAAATCGGGTCAAATAGGGTCTCAGCGTGTCAGCCCCTGGTTCAACCGTCAAGGCGGGGAGAGAAAGAAAATTGGTACTCTCAACCGGCGCAATGCTTTCTCCTTCATCCGTGGCATAATAGAGTATGCCATCACGCTGCACCCAAAAGGTCGGCATGCGCTCTGTGAGCGTTATAACAAAGGTATCCGGTAAAAGGCGTTTGACAGACACCGATTCCACCCACGGTGTTCTGCGCAAATTTTGCTCAACCAAGGCAATATTGACTGCCAGGGAATTTTGGCCTTCGTGGATATTGGCCAACTGCAAAATCATGTCCCGCGGCAATCGTTTATTGCCATGCACTTCGATTTTTTTTGTCTCAAACCAAGAGCTTGTCACCGCTGTATCGTACAGCCAAACAAAACCCCGACCGATGCCCAGTGCTGTCAAAACAAGCAGCGCAATGCTCACCAAAATAAACAGCACCTGCTTCCCTTTTGCCAGGGAGATCGAAATTCGCGGCGGAGAGCTTGGCTTCTTTGGCTCTGACGTTTTGGTGACGTAAAAATTGCCTCTCCGACCCTCGTTTTTTAGGGCAGACAAGGGACTATCCTGACTTCGGGAGTGAGAACAAGACCGTGCTTGGCATAGACAGCGTCCTTGGCTTTCTCAATCAACGCAAAAGCCTCTTGCGCCGTTCCCTGTCCGGTATTGATCATAAAATTGGCATGCAGCGTGGAAAACGCCATCCCCCCAAGCCTCGCCCCCTTCAAGCCTGCCTCCTCCAGCAGCTTTCCTGCAAAACACCCCTCGGGATTTTTAAAAACGCATCCAGCGCTTTTTTCCGTGATGGGCTGCCTGTTCCGCTTTGTTGCCAGATGCGCTTTTTGGGCAGAGACGAGTTCTTCAGCCTTCCCTCTGCCAAGGGTCAAAAGCGCTTCGGTGATCACGAAAAAAGCATCCTGATGGGGAAAACGAAACGATCGATAGCCAAAGGAGAGATCGCTGCGGGGTATGCGAAGAAGCGTGCCGTTTTGCCACACCGTGACTTCCGAAACCAGAGAACCGATTTCCGTGCCAAAGGATCCGGCATTCATGGCAATGGCTCCGCCGAGCGTCCCTGGAATACCAGCCAGAGCTTCAAGGCCTGCATAGCCATGGCTTGCGGTATAGGCAAGGAGTTTTGGCAGCATGCACGAGGCTGAAACCCGCACACGCACCCCATCGTCCTCACTGCTCGCTGCAATGGTTTCGGCAAAGGCCGGCTTCACCACAACGAGATCCAGTTCGCCATCCTGCGCCAGGGTATTGGATCCTCGACCAAGCACATAGGGACGACCTGCTTCCGCAATCCGCTCTTGCACTGTCTGCAAATCCTCGACTGTCTCGGGGTAGAAGATCGCCTTGGCGTATCCTCCGATCCCTAAGGTGGTGAGACGAGACAGGGAAGGATGACGCTCTTCACGCATGCGCTTCTTCCTCAAGCCACATGGGGCCGAGCTTGGTGATGGTGCCTGCCCCAAGGGTGAGCAGCAAATCGTGGGGTTTGATGACAGCGTTGATGCCTTCAAGCATTTCCTGAAGATTCCGGAAATAGTAGACAGGGGTATTGGTCACCTGCTGAATCCCAATGGCCAAGTTTTGGCCGGTGATCCCGGGCAGCGGGGGCTCGCTCGCGGCATAGATCTCTGTCAGAAGCACCATGTCCACCTGGCCAAAGACCTTGCAGAATTCGCCAAAATGCGCCTGCGTGCGGGAAAAACGATGGGGCTGGAAGGCCACAACAAGCCGGCGGTCGGGATAGACCTGCCGTGCTGTCGCGAGGGTGGCCGCGATCTCGGTGGGATGATGGCCGTAGTCGTCGATGACAAGGACATCATCCCGCATGCCCTTGTACTCAAAACGACGCCCCACCCCCCGAAAGGCTTTGAGTCCCTTCACGCAGTCAGCAAAGGGAATATCACAGGCAAGGGAGGCGCCGATAGCGCCGAGGGCGTTCAGGATATTGTGTACCCCAGGCTGGGGAATCCAGGCTTTCCCCAACACATCCTTGCCCTTGTACACGCAAAAGGTGCTCCCCTGCCCTGTTTCCAGAAGTTCCGCCCGAAGATCGTTGTCCTTGGCAAAGCCATAGGTCACAACAGGACGTTTCACCTTGGGAAGGAGCGCCCGAATCCCCGGATCGTCGCCACACACGACATTCACCCCATAGAAGGGAACGGCGTTCATGTATTGGATAAAGGCCGTATCGATCGCTTCCCGGGTCTTGTAGTGATCCAAATGGTCGTTATCCACATTGGTGACCACATTGATCGTGGGAAAGAGGCAGAGAAAGGACTCATCGCTCTCATCCGCCTCAGCGATCATGTATTCGCTGTGCCCCAGATGCGCGTTGGTGCCATAGACATTCAAACGCCCACCGATGATCACAGTCGGATCCAATCCAGCACAGTCGAAGATCGTGGCTGTCAACGACGTTGTCGTGGTCTTGCCGTGGGTGCCGGCAATGGCAATGCCTGTGCGCAGGCGCATGAGCTCAGCCAACATCTCGGCTCTCGGGATGATGGCGAGATTGCGCCTTCTCGCCTCCACGATCTCGGGATTGTCATCCCGAATCGCTGTTGATTTCACTAAAACCTGGACATCAGGGATATTGTCAGGGCTGTGACCAAGAGAGATACGGGCACCCAGAGATCGCAGATGGGCGAGCATGGCAGAATCCTGCATATCGGAACCTGAAACTTCATAGCCCAGATTGAGCAGAACTTCAGCAATACCGCTCATCCCGGCTCCACCAATGCCGACCATATGGATTTGACGAATTTTCTTGTTCACAGCACTACCGCAGACGCAAATCGACCGTTAAAGGGGGAAAAAGAAATAGTCCCAATATTCTAAAGAAAAAAGGGAAAAACGTTGAAGTACTCGATAAAGTAGACCAAGGTCACTCTCTTGTCAAACCAAAGATTTTTTCTCCGTTTTTTCAAAGGGTTTTCTAGAGAGATTCCTTGGCTTCCTGCACAATAGCCTGGGCGACCTGAGCCGCGGCATCGGGTCTGGCGATCTTTTTCGCACTGTGGCTCATCATGGCTCGCTCTTCGGGATTGTCAAATAGGGTGCAAATATCCTGCACTAAATCGACTGAGGCTGTTGTGATCGCCTTCTCGGGAACGAGCCTCGCTGCATTGGCACGAACCAGAACCTCGGCATTCTTGGTCTGATGGTCGTGGATCGCGTAGGGAAAGGGCACAAGGATGCTCGGCAGCCCACAGGCACACAGTTCAGCGATGGTGCTCGCGCCGCTGCGACACAGTGCCAAATCCGCCCACTGGTAGACCTTGGGCATATCGCTGATAAAGGAACAGACCGCATCGCGGGGATAGCCATGCTCGACATAGCAGTCTTGAACCATGGCAAAATCCTTTTCGCCGGTCTGGTGGAGAATGTCGATACCGGCTTTGGCGAAATCCGGAAGATGCTCCATCATAAAGGTGTTCAAGGCGTGCGCCCCTTGAGAGCCACCCAAAACGAGAAGATGCCTGGTGTGGAAGGTGCGCTCAGCAAGACCAGCATACACCACGCTTTCGCGCACGGGATTGCCGGTCACAAGGCATTTTTCCTGCTTAAAGAAACTGGTCTTGGGAAGCGAGAGACAAATGCGCCGCGCGATTCTCCCCAAAAGCCGATTGCTCATGCCAGGAACCGCATTCTGCTCATGGATGACACAGGGAATGTGCAAAAGCGACGCAGCCAGCATGGGCGCAAAGGCCGCATACCCGCCAAAACCAGCCACCACATTGGGACGATAGGCGCGCAAGAGCGCAATGGCGCTGAAGATCGAGGTCACCATATGATAGCAGGCGCTCAGGGATCGAAGGCCTCTGCCTAAAAAGCCCCGTACAGGAAAACCATGAAAAGCCAAGCCGGCTTCTTCGACCAGTTTCTTTTCAGGGCCGTACAGAGAGCCGACAAAAAGCATATCAAGGCCAGGCAGACGCTCGAGCTCATGGGCAACCGCCAAGGCCGGAAAGATATGACCACCGGTTCCACCCGTGGTCAGGATAATTTTTCGCATGATGGAACAGACCGGGAGAAGTTTAAGATTAAGCCAATGCAAAGCATGGTGGCTATGAGATTGCTGCCGCCATAACTTAAAAGCGGCATGGCAACACCCTTCGGCGGCAACATGCCCATGACAACAGCCAGGTTGGTCAACGCCCCTATGGCGATGATCGCTGTCAGCCCAAAACACGACAGGCGGGCTCGCATTTCTTTCTGCGCCATGACAATGCGAAAACATCGCCAAAACAGGCAGGCAAAAAGAAGCATGATGATGGTGATACCAAGCAGTCCCATCTCTTCGCCGATGACCGACATGATAAAGTCGTTGTGCGCTTCGGGCAGGTAGAACATCTTCTGCTGGCTGGCTCCAACACCCACCCCGAACAACCCGCCAGAGGCTAAGGCGTAGAAGGATTGGATCAGCTGATAGCCCGCTCCCGACGGATCCTTAAAGGGGTCGAGAAAGGCCTTCAGGCGCTCCATACGGTAGGGAGCCGAGATGGCGAGAAGCGCCATGCTCGCGAGTCCCAGAACCAGCGACCAGCTGATATACACCCAACGGATGCCTCCGGCAATGCACATAAAGAAAAGGATGCCGGCAAGCACGATCGCGCTGCCAAAATCGGGCTGGGAGAGCAAGATGACACAATAGAGGCTGGTGACAAAGCACGGGGGAAAGACCCCACGCCAGAAGGTTCTGACGGTCTCCTGTTTGGCGCTCATGAAATAGGCCAGATACAGAACCAGAGCGATTTTCACAAATTCCATGGGCTGCAGCGAGGCAAAGCCCAAGTTGATCCACCGTTTCGCTCCGTTGATGGTGGGCGCAAACGGGGTCAGAGTGAGCGCAAGCAAAATCAGCGTCACGAAAAGCGCCCAATAATGGGTGCGGTAGAGCAAACGCCTGGGAGCTAAAGCCGCGGCAAAAAGCGCTACAACGCCAAGGCCAGCATAGAGAACCTGGCGCTTAAAAAAATAGTATTTGTCGTGATAGGTGTATTCCGCAACGATGCTGCTTGCCGATAAAACCATAACCAAGCCGATCGCAAGCAAGGTCATCATAATCGTAAAAAGCCACCAATCGAAGGGACCATTGTCCTGAGCAGGAGTTTGTTTCGCATTATTCGGCTGCACGCGCTCAACCGTCACGGCCATGGCCTGTTCTCGAACCTTCTCCTTGGCCATTTCCCGGAGCTTGTCGTTCACACGCTCCTTGCGCTCTTCCTTCCGATCTTCCTTGCGCTCTTCTTTCGGGCGTGCCTGGCTCTCGGCCACACGCTTGCGAGCGCGCTCCGAGGCCTCAGCATAGCGCATGAGAAAATTTTGCTGACTGGCAAAATCCTCTCTCATGGCAATCCCTCCACAATACGGCGGAAATCGCGTCCGCGTTCGGCATAACTTGTGTACAAATCAAAACTCGCTGTTGCCGGCGAGAGCAAGACAACATCGTTGGGCTCAGCGTGGGTGGAGAGAGCCTGCACAGCAGGAGCTAAGGTCGGATACCAGGACATAGGCACAACGCCGCCCCAGGCCTTTTCAAAGACCTCCCTGGACGCCCCAAAGAGCGCCACCTCAACCACATGCGCCCGAAGCAAGGGCAAAAGATGCGCCGGATCCCCTCCCTTGAACTTGCCCCCGCACAAAAGCCTCACAGGTCGATCAAAGGCCGCGAGCGCCACGCCCAGAGCTGCCAGGGTGGTTGCCTTGGAATCGTTGACATAGAGGACACCACCGTGTTCCCGGACGCGCTCCAAACGATTGGGAAGAGGCGAAAAGCCGGCCACAGCCTTGGCGGCGTTTTTCTCTGTCACGCCAAAGAAGCGGCAAGCCTGCCAGGCAACCTCGCAATTGATGCGATTGTGCGCTCCAAGCAGCTGCGTGTTTGGAAAACGCCCCACATCGCCCACAAAGAGCGTCCGTGCCCTCAGACCAAAACGCTTTTCCACCTGCTCAAGGCCTTTGCCAAGGATCGCCAAATCGTTTTCGTCCTGCCAACGGAAGAGCCGGAATTTGGCCTCTGTGTATTCGGCCATATCCGCATGATAATCGAGATGGTTGGGGCTGATATTCAAAAGCACAGCCACCCTGGGGGCAAAGGTCTGGCAGCACTGCAGCTGAAAACTCGAAATCTCGAGCACCACGACATCGGCCTTCCGGCTGTCGAGCACGTATTCCGAAAGCGGGGTGCCGATATTGCCCCCCAGAAAAACCCGAAGCCCCTGCGCCTGCAGCATGGCTGCGGCCAGGGAGACAGTCGTGGTCTTGCCGCTTGTGCCGGTGACAGCGAGCACGGGTTCATTGTCCAAATACCGCCACGCGAGCTCCATTTCCGCAATGATTTCACACTGCGCCTCGGCGTCGATAAAGGGCACGATGGTTTTTCGGGGAATACCAGGGCTTATGATCACGTACCGCACCCCGGCAAAAAAGGCTGGCTTGTGCTCGCCGACAAAAATCTCAACCCCCCGTGCACGAAGGATCCCCGCCTCTTCCGGCGTCAAGGCCTTGGGGTTCTGCTCAATCAGACGGATGTTCAGCCCTTCGCGCAGACACAGCCTCAGCGCTGCTCGCCCTGACCGGCCAAAACCCACAATGGCCACCCGTGTCCCCTTGGGTATTTTCGCCCCTCTCTCTCTTCCCTGCTGCATATCTCTCACCTCAATTTCAACACAGAAAGCGCCACCAGGCCAAGGAGAATGGAGGCGATCCAAAAACGAATGATAATCTTTGATTCAGGGATGTTTTTTTCCTGAAAATGGTGGTGCAAGGGCGCCATGCGGAAAATGCGCTTGCCACCAGTCCACTTAAAATAGCTCACCTGCAAAATGACCGAAAGCGTCTCAATGACAAAGAGCCCGCCAACAACCCCGAGGATCAATTCCTGCTTGCACAAAAGCGCCAGATAGCCCAGTAGACCGCCGATGGAGAGCGAGCCCACATCGCCCATGAAAATCTGCGCAGGATAGGCGTTGAACCACAAAAAGCCCAAGCCCGCGCCGATAAAGGCCGAACAGAAGACCGTGACCTCGCCAACCCCCGGCATATAGGGCACCAAAAGATAGCCAGAAAAACGCACGTTGCCGGTGATATAGATAAAAATGGAAAAAACAATCGCCGCCACAATGGAGGGGCCTATGGCCAAACCATCCATGCCGTCGGTGAGATTGACGGCGTTGGAGGCAGCCACCATGATAAACATGCCAAAGGGCAGGTAGAAATAGCCCAAATCAAACGATATGTCTTTGAAAAACGGAATATAGAGTCTGCTCGAATAGGTGGGATTGTGCATGAGCAGCCACATCCCGATAAAGGCGATAACGAGCTGGCCGAGCAATTTGGCCTTGGGCGAGATGCCTTTATTTTTGTGGTGCAAGAGCTTGGTTAAATCGTCCCACATGCCGATCGCACCAAAGCCGATCAGCACCAGAAAACACTGCCAGATGTATCGATTGGTCACATCCGCCCAGAGTATCACAGAGACAAAGAGGGCAAAGATGAGAAGAATCCCCCCCATGGTCGGCGTGCCGGCCTTGTTCTGGTGGAGTTTCACGTCTTCGTTAATGTATTGCCCGCATTTGAGTTGGCGCAGTTTTTTGATGCAATAAGGGCCAATCACAATGGCAATCATAAGCGCTGTGATCAAGGCTGCCATGGAGCGGAAGGAGATATAGCGGAATACATTGAACGCCGGCCACTGGGAGGCGAGAGGAGCTAAGAGATTGTAAAACATAGCTACGCATCCGCCTTCCGCAAAACCGTATCCTGCACACGGGCAAGCAAATCTTCCAACTCGTTCGCCCGCGATCCCTTGGCCAAGAGCACGAAGGAGGGAATCTGCTGAGCGACTGTCGAAAACATATCGGCAAAGCTCTCAGCATCCCGCACGCTGTACAGGGCTCCTGTATAGCCTTTGCTGGCAAGGCCTTTGCGGACAGAATCCTCTTCCCCGCCCTTCCAAAAAATAACCTTGGGTTGCAAGGCAGCCAATTTCTCGCCCAAACTTCTGTGGGCGCTTTGTGCCAATTGTCCCAATTCCCGCATCTCGCCGAGCACAAGCACGAGCGGACACTGTTTTTCCCGCGCCATGCGCGCCGCCTCATCGAGCATGGCGTTCATGGACAAGGGGTTGGCGTTGTAGGTGTCGTCGATGAGCGTACATCGGCCATACTGGTGTTTGACAAAACGCTGCCCAGGGAGGGTGACGGTTTTAAGGCCTTCGCAAATGGCCTCTTTTGGCACGCCAACGCAGTGCGCCACAAGCGCACACGCTATGACGTTTTCCGCACCGTAGGCACCTGTGAGCGGGGTTTCAACGTCGAATTCCTCCCCCTGCACACACACCCTGTACGTCCCAAAGCCGTTGGCGTTTTCTCCAAGCCAGCGGGCGTAGTTGGCAGAGGGTGTCGAATGCCCGGAACCAGGAATACCCACCTTGGCGCTGAAAAAATGCAGGGGTTTGTGGGTGCCATAGGCTTTCCAGACCAAGTCCGGATAATCAGCGCTCACAATGCCAATGCCCTTGGGGCTCATGGCCTCCAACAGCCGTGTCTTGTGCCAGGCAACGCCCTTGTCCCCGAGCCCCTCGGTATGACCACTGCCCACGTTGAGGATCAAGGCCACATCGGGACACAACATGCCACCAAGTTGCTCCATGTCCCCTTCGTGGCTCACTCCTGCCTCAAACACCCAGTAGTCTTCATCCCCACGGGCTGCCAGGATACCGCAGGCCATGCCAAGCTGCGTATTATGGTTGGCAGGGCTTTTGGCAACCGTGCCGTGCATGGCAAGAACGTGGGCGAGCATCTCCTTCACCGTGGTCTTGCCGCTTGTGCCTGTCAGACCAATAACCGTAGCCCGGGTCTTTGTGCGGGCTTCTTGGGCTATGCGCATCAAAGCAGGCAAGGTCTTGGGCACAAGCACAACAGGAACCGATGCCTCGACTGGGTGTTCGGCCAAAATAACAGCAGCGCCCCGTTCGCAGGCCTGAGAAACATAGGTGTGTCCGTCGGTGCGTTCACCCTTCATGCAGACAAAAAGCGCGTTTGGTTCAACCTCCCGGCTGTCATACGCAACGCGGTCAACCACAGGATTGACACTCGCCTGCGGAGGTATTCCAAGGATTGTACACAGATCCACATAGCTTAGCTGCACGACAGACACTCCTCCACAACTTCCTGGTCACTGTAATGGGTGCGCACACCCTTGATGATTTGATACGGTTCATGCCCTTTGCCCGCAATCAGCACGCAATCGTCGGGTTCTGTTGCCAACGACAAAGCCAATTTCGTTGCCTTGCGCCGATCGGGCTCCACATGGACATCCTTTGCTCCAGCCAAACCCGGCATGATATCGTCGATAATAACCAAAGGATCCTCAAAGCGCGGGTTATCGCTCGTCACAATGGCGCAATCGGAAAAGGCTGCCACAGCCTTGCCCATGAGCGGTCGCTTGGTGCGATCGCGGTTGCCACCACAGCCAAAGACCGTGATGATGCGTCGAAAGCCGGCATCGCGCACCGCGTGCAAGACATTGATCAGGGCATCGGGGGTGTGGGCGTAGTCGACAAAGACATGGCGACCGCCAGCAGGCACCCTTTCAAGACGACCACAGACACCCCGAAAATCGGCCAAAAGCCCCAGATCCTCGATCGGAACTCCGCATTCTATGGCAAGCGCCTGCACTGTGAGCAAATTCGCCGCGTTGAAGGCTCCCAAGAGCGGCGATGCCAGATCCCAGGTTTTCCCCTGATAGCGCATGCGAAGCAGAAGGCCATGAATGTCTTTTTGGAGAATGGTTCCCACAACCTGCCTGTGCTCGCTCTCGGCAAAGCCATAGGCCAGGGCATTGGGACACAGGGCAAGCAAACGCCGACCATAGGAATCGTCGGCATTGATGGCCATGGCCTTCTCCCTCTTGGGAAGCTCGCAAAAGAGTTTTGCCTTGCAGGCAAAATAGTTTTCCATCGTCTTGTGGAAATCGAGATGATCCTGGGTGACATTGGTCAAGGCCGCACCGGCAAAGGGCAGCCTGTCCACCCGTTGCTGCGACAGCGCATGGGAGGAGACCTCCATGACACAGGTCGAACAGCCCGCCTGCTCCATGGCATGGAGCATGGCATGGAGACGCAAGGGATCAGGGGTTGTGAGCGGTGCATCCTCCACGTGGCCAGGCCAACGGTAGGATATGGTACCAAGCACCCCAACCTTTTCCCCCAAGCGCGTAAAGAGATGTTCGAGCATGGCGCAACAGGTGGTTTTCCCGTTGGTGCCAGTGAGCCCAAGCAGACGCACCGTATTGGTCTTGGTATGATAGCGGGCTTCGGCAAGCGCGGGCACAGCCTCGCGGATCCTTGGCACCCGGCAGACACCGATGTCAGCGGGGATATCGGGGAGAAGAGCCTCTTCGCTACACACGATGTACCTGGCACCGTTTGCCAGGGCATTGGGGATATACTTCGTTCCGTCTTCAACTTCTCCGGGAACGGCAACAAAGACATCGCCCGGCGTAATCGTCCGTGAATCCACGGATACGCCAGCGCGTTCTTCAGTCAACAGGGACAAGACTGCTGCAAACTCGCACTGCATGCGAAAACTCCCGTTATCACCCACTACGTCTCTGAAAGCCAAAGGACACAGGCGCCCTCAGGACACTTTTCCGGCCATTGGCTGCCTGGTGCCGGCAGCTGACGAACCACCAAATTGCCGCTGCCCTTCACCTCAGGCACAACGCCTGCGCGGGCGAACAATTCCACGGCATTGCGCAAACTCTTGCCCTTCACATCAGGCACCCGCTTGCTCGCTTTGGCCAATTTCCCGGGCAGATCCATCTCCGCCACCTTCTTCACCCGCACTTCAACCACCTGCTCCCACGGCGGGCTGAGTCCCGCCAGCTTCAAAGGACGGAGCTTGGGCTTGGATTTGGCTGGTTCAGCCTCTTCAGCCTTTGCCACGGTCTTGGGAATGACAGGCTGTGCCATGTGGCCGGTATAGGCCATCACTTTGCCGCCGATCTCACTGAAGACCGGCGCCGAGACAACGCCACCAAACTGGTTGCGCGTGGGTTCGTCGACCATGACCACGATGAGAAATTCCGGATTGCTGGCCGGCAAAAAGCCCACAAAGGAGGCCAAACGCTTGCTCCCGTAGGTTTTCGACCGCCGGTCGGCCTTTTGCGCTGTTCCGGTCTTTCCCCCCACTTCGATGCCAGGGATGCGGGCATGCCGCCCTGTGCCGTCCTTGGCCTCAACCACATCCCGCATCATGGCTTTGACCTGAGCGGCTGTTTGGGCGCTGCAGGCTCTGGGACGAATATCAGCCACAATATCCTCATCGATCAGACGAAGAGGTTTGTAGACACCGTCGTTTAACAAGGTCAGATAGGCCTGCGCCATCTGAAGCCCTGTGACCGAAATACTTTGTCCAAAGGAGGTGGCAATGGTGTCAACCTGGCTCCAGTCCTTGGGCGTGCGGAGAATGCCACGGCTTTCTGCAACCGGCACCTGGGTGCGCTGACCAAAGCCCAAATTCCGTAAATAATTGTAATACCGTTTTTTGCCGATGCTCAAGCCAATCTTTGCCATGCCGATATTGGACGAATACCGAAGCACACGGCTTGCGGAAATAGTGCCCTGGATGGAGGTGTCGCGGATGGAGAAATTCTTCCCACTCCACCGCCCTCCTTCACAGTTGATCAGTGTATCAGGCGTGATTTTCCGATCCTGCAGCGCGAGCGCCATGACCAAGGGTTTGAAGGTCGAGCCAGGCTCAAGAGCATCCTGCGCCAAACGGTTGCGGTAGATGAGGGTTCCGTATTCGCTGTAGGAATTGGGATTGAAAAAGGGATACTGCGCCCAGGCAAGGATATCGCCTGATTTGATCTCAACAATCAGCGCCCCACCCCATCGAGCATCGTAGGTTTTCACAGCCTTTGCCAGGGCTTCTTCGGCTATATATTGGATATGCATATCCAAGGTGAGCTTGATATCTTCGCCCTGCTTTGGCTGATCGTGGCCAATCAGGGTGAAACGCTTGCCCTTGGCGTCTCGTCGCACAACATGCTCAACAGCCGGAGACTGCAGACGGCTTTCCAATGATCGTTCAAGACCTTCCAGCCCCTTGCCGTCGGTGTTCACAAAACCCAAGAGCTGCCCGGCCATGTGCTTGAACGGATACACCCTGGTGTATTCGGTTTTCCGACCAATGCCAGGGATATTGAGGTTTGCTACATTGGCCGCCGTCATATCGTCGACCTTGCGCTTCAACCATATAAAATGGCGTTTTGTCTTGGTCAGACGCTCATACAAGACCTTTGGCTCAATCTGGAGAATGGGGCCTAAGGCATTGGCGACCTTGCGTTTGTCCGCAATCTTGCCGGGCGAGGCATAGATGGACTGCGCCTCCACGCTCCTGGCCATAACCTGGCCGTTTCTGTCGGTCAAAATACCCCGGCGTCCCTGCACTTGTTCGGTGAACTCATGCTGTTCCTGCGCGCGCTGGGCAAGGTCAGAGCCCACGATGACCTGCAGATACACGGCGCGCATCCATAAAACCATCCACAAAAAACAAAAGAGCATCGCACCGATAACGATACGAAAACGCGACCAGTCCCTCCTGGCTATGCGGGAAAAAAGAGAGGGCTTTTGCTCAGAAGCAGGCTGCTCTGTGACATATTCCGCACCCCGTTTTTTCTCCTCAGGTTTTTTCTTGCCAAACATGGCCTCTATCGCTCCATCCGACGAATCTGTCCCACAAAGGGTTCATGCATTCCGTACTGCAGGGCTTTCTGCCGCAATTCATGGGGGGTCAGCAAACGTTCCCGTTCAACTTCGAGCTTGGCTCGATGGTCTCTGCGCTGATCAATCTCGCCTTGTACCCTTGAAATAAAATAGGACGTGTCCACGCGTTCGATATTGATCCAGACATGGACAAGCAGCATGATCAGAAAAGAAAGCACTCCCATGGCAAAAGCAAGGATCCAACCTCTCCGTGGCCGCTGATTCCGTGGTGTTCTCCGCATACCAAACCCTTGTACCGATCATACGCCAAGCTATCCATGGAATAGGATTGCGCGATCCGCCGTGCGCGCACGCGACTCACTGTCCTTCGCTTGCTCGCCTGCGCCCTGCAAATTTCCTGTCGCCGCAAGACCATTTTTGCCATGCTCATAGTACGGTTCTCCTCAAATATCACGCCACTTTGCCGGTCTTTGTACGTATCACACGTTCCTTTCCTCGTGGACAAGCTCGTTTGATGCATGAGGCAAAGTGGGGTAACCCACCAAAGACAAAAATCAACATGTATGGCATGCCTGCTCGTGAGTGAGAAAATACGCGATCGCGATATCTCACTTGAAGGAGTCAGGCTAAAATGGCTCAAAAGTGGCATAGAGGATGTTGTAGAGATTACACAACTCCGTAATCATGCCAGTTTCTCAATTGCCCGCAATTTTGCACTTGTTGCCCTGGGATTGGATGTGCATTCAGCCCTGCTTGCCGTCAGGGGTTTTTTCAAAAGAAGTCGAGCCTCAGGGGTGTGGCCACACTGACACGTTGGCAATGAAGGGGGACACAGGCAGCCCTTTGCCCAACGCTGCATCGTTTGCTTCACAAGACGATCTTCAAGGGAGTGAAAGGTGAGAATACACAGATGACCACCAACAGCGAGAGAATCGAGAATCTGGGACAAAAATGTTGCCAACTGGCCGAGTTCATCGTTCACAGCCATGCGCAGCGCCTGAAACGTCCGCGTCGCTGGATGGTGGCGCGCTGTTTTCAGCCACTCCTGCGGATAGCTTTTGCCAACAAGCGCTGCAAGCTGCCCTGTTGTTGTGATCGGTCTTTTGGCGCGTTCTTCCACGATACGGCGCACAATGGCATCCGCCTTGGGCTCTTCCCCAAAACGAGCCAGGATATCGCGCAAACGCAACGGATCCAGGGTGTTCACCAAATCTTTGGCTGTCGGGATATCGGCGTTTTGATCCATGCGCATATCGAGAGGCGCATCAAAGCGATAACTAAAACCCCGATTCTCGCAATCAAGCTGCAGAGAAGACACCCCGATATCGAGAAGAGCGCCATCGAGCGCGTTCCAGCCAAGCGCGGCGAGCACGGGCTGAAAGGCGGCATAGGGGGCGTGGACAAGATGGACACGGTCGCCAAAGGGGGCAAGACGCTGGCCGGCAATGCCCAACGCTTCCTGATCCCGGTCAAGACCCACGAGTTCACACGAAGCCGCTTGCAGAATGGCATTGGCATGCCCGCCCAAACCAACGGTTCCGTCCAAATAGCGTCCCCCCTCCTTGGGAGCAAGCAGACGCACAACCTCATCGAGCAAAACAGGAGTATGGCGCGGTGTTTGTGTCACAGAGAAAGTTCCAGACCAGTGCTTGCGATCGCCTCTGACATATCCTCATTGGTCAAAATGGCGTCAAAACTCGCTTGATCCCAGATTTCAAATTTGTCCTGCATACCGACAAGCACAATATCTTTCTCCAGCTTTGCTTCCCGAAGCAAAGGCTGGGGGATCCGAATACGCCCCTGACTGTCGGGGGAAAGAAACGAGGCAAGACCGATAACCTTTGATTTAAAATGCGAAAGTTTGATATTTGTAAAAGGGATTTTGTTCAATTGTTGAAAGACAACATCCCAATCCTTGGGCATATAGGCAACCAGACGACCATAAAAGCCCGTGAGCCAGAAGCCGATCTCTGCCCCCTCCTGTGTATGGGAAGCGATCGCCTCCCGATACGCAGGGGGCAGTATGAGACGCCCCTTGGTATCGAGCGTTCGGTAGTGCGTGGCAACAAACGTGTTCGCGGCCATACTCCACTGCGCTCCCCTTTTTTCCACTTTCCTCCACTATGCATATTGATCACTAGCGTGTCAAGATAGGGAGAAAAAAAGCACGCAATCACGCTTTTTGCGCTTCCTGGCCAATAAACCCAAACGAGATGCATTGGCTTTGTGGAAGGTCTCTCGGAAACAGGGCGACGATTTGGCCAAAGACGGCGGAAGACGCTGCCAATAGAGGCTGAAAACACGCCCCACAAAGACATTTTTTACGAAAATACCGATACAAAAAACGACAAAAAATCAATATATCCATACAGTTTATATGATCTGCATGTATAAAAACGTTTACAATACATGCTATCTTTCTTCATATAATTGATGCAAAAAGCAAAAGAAACAAAAAAATTTTCCTTCTATCCGCAAGGATTTCAACGCTAAATACAGATAGAATACGGTGAAAAATCTCACTATTTATCCTAAAAACAGTGCCTTTGAAAAAAATACCTACATTCTGCTCTTTCAAAAAAAGCGATATTCCCTTCCTATCTCTCCGTTATCTCTCTCTTCAAGAGACAAATTCCATACGCTTTCTGCAGCAATGCACCTATTTTTTATGCAATATACTGCATATCGTGCCCACCAAAAGACCAAACAGTGCTCTGCCCCTCATACACTGGATGAAGGAGACAGCCCCACTTCATCCAATACATGAAGGTCGTCTGTAATTCGAAAAAGACCCTTTGGAACATTCTCGCACCCTCCAAAGAGCCTGCAAGCCGCTTTGCACTCCGAGCAAGAAGAGCGCGTACACGCGTTTCTGCCCAAATATCTTGGATACACAATCCGCTTCCTTGACACCTATACCGTGAGCCTGTAGGTACAAAACAATCCGCGTCCCCTTTCCCCCTATCCAGAGAGTATAATGAAATTTTTTTGTTTTATCACAAACTATCTTGACAAACTATCACAAAATTATTATTTTTTGTTTTCAATACAACGCCATGTACGCGCTCCGACCTTTTGTGGGGTCGGGGTGATTGATCCTCAAATTCCCCAACTGAACGGAGGGTAGCGATTCCTCCCACCCTGTGGGACTCGCTACATACTGTATGACAGAACTCGATTGCCAGGGCATGCTTTGCCCCCAGCCGGTCATTACCTGCAAAAATCTCCTTGCCAAGGAACATCCTGAAAACCTTCATGTACTGGTTGATAATCTTGCTGCCCAGGAAAACGTGAGCCGCTTCCTCAAAAAAAACGGCTACGAAGTCGTGGTTTCTCGTGAACACGACAAACTGTGGCATGTCACAGCAAGCAACTGTGGATGCACGATCACAGAACCTGACCCAAGCCCGACCAAGGATCAGTCCGAGAAAATTGTTGTTTTTATCACGAGTGAGACTATAGGAAGCGGTGATGACACGTTGGGCGCAAAGCTCATGGAAAACTTCTTAGCCACCCTTCCTGAGCTGGGCTCCTCGCTTTGGATGATCATTTTGGTCAACGGCGGGGTCAAGCTGGCAGCCCGCGAAGGAAAAGCCTTGGAAAGCCTGCAAGCCTTGCGCGAGAGTGGCACAACCATCCTTGTCTGTGGCACATGCTTAAACCACTATGGCCTGCTCGAACAGAAAAAGGTCGGTGAGACAACCAACATGCTTGATATCGTGACAAGCCTTGGTTTAGCCACAAAAGTCATCCGTCCGTAAGCAAAGTCTATCGAATGCCCAAACAACAAACGCCCCCAATCTTTGGGGGCGTTTGTTGTTTTCTTCCTTGCCGATCAAAAGAGCTGTGGCGTTACTGTTTGCAAAGGCGTGCGCACAGAAAGACAAAAAGGCCACCGGCCAAAGCCAAGATCGGCGCAAGGACAAAAGATCCCACGATCCAATCAAGAAGCCTCTCCCCGATCTGATAGCCAAGGGTTGTCAGAGAAAATTCCGTAAGCCACGTCCCATGACGGAGGCGAAAGCCAAGAAGAATGGCAAGGCCTGGAACAAAAGGCGGCCATGTCAGGGGGAGCACGAGCAGCGCAGTCACCCTGTGCAGGGAAAACCAGCCTATGGCCAAAAGGACGAGAAGCGTTTGCAGGCCAAAAAAGGGCAAGGTTGCCAGACACAGAGCCCAGGCCGTGCTTTTGGCCAGGGTGATCGGTTCAACATCCCTCCGCAATCTTTTCAGCGTCGCAAGGGGTTTTGTGAGGCTAAGGGCTTCACTGGATGCGGCATGCCCACGAAAAGGGATGGGCAACATTGCTCGAATCGTCAGCCGAGTATTCAACAAGGAAATGACCCAATTATCGCGCAGACAGTGGAAGTGAGAAACACGTTCTGCTTGGGGCGGATAAAAAACCCGAACGGGAATCGTCCTGATACCATACCCAGCCCAGGCAGCTCGAACAAGCACTTCTATTTCAAAAGCATAGCCCTGCTCTGTAAGCGAAAGGGTTCGCAGGGCTTCAAGGGGATAGCATCTGAAACCGCTTTGCATATCATCAACAGAAAGCCCTGTTTGAACGCGCATCCAAAACGTTGAAAAGGCACGGCCAAAGCGCGATGACGTTGGGACATGCGCCACAGAAAAATCACGACTCCCCACAACAAAAGCCGAAGGGTCTTCAGCGATTGTGTGCATAAAAAGCGGAATATCCTCGGGATAGTGCTGCCCATCGGCATCAAGGGTTATGATATGGCTTGCTCCAAGCCTCTGTGCCAACCGAGCTCCGGCAAGAATCGCAGCGCCCTTTCCTCTGTGTGGACAATGAAGAATCCGCACAGCACACCCCGAAAGTCTCTCTATCCCATCATCTGTTGATCCATCATCAACCACAAAGACAAAGGAGGTCCACTGAAGCGCACGCTCAACAACCGAGCGTATTGTCTGTCCATGGTTATAGAGAGGAATAAGCACAGCGATCGAAAGGACGTGTGTTGATTGGCATATGTTCACAGCAAAGCAACCTTATCACGAAAGATCAGCGAGAAAAGGGATGGTGGCGCTTACAGGCCAAGCAAGCCTCTACTCCATCAAAAATCTCTTATTAAGTTCGGATAAAAACGCCCCAAAAAAACCCCGTATCGCTTAAATGCCAGCTCTCTTTGGTACTTGACAATCACATGAAGTGAAGCACGCAAGAGAGTATGTGACAAACAATATTAAAGCTTAAAACTCTCTTACAGAAAAGTATCACATTCCACATTTTCTTACAAAAGAACAAGAAATAGTAAAACGCAATCTGTTGTCACAGCTGAGGAACAGAATACGAATCTACGCTAGAAAAACCATTATTAGTTTTTTTACTGGCTATTTTGAAAAAACAGTGACGACGATTTTTCTACGTAGTGATCAAACAGATAAGAAACTTCAAATAATAAATACTATACTATAGCGATTGGATCTCCAGGCTTCACTATACCACCCTTCAGTATCCGAACAAAAACACCTTGTTTGGGCATAACACAACTGCCTACCTGCTTCGCAATCGCACAACCCGAATGGCATTCTTTCCCGATCTGTGTGAGTTCCACCTCAATGCTCTCACCAATCTTCAGATGCGTTCCAATGGGCAGGGTGTAGAGATTGATGCCTTCGGTTGTGATGTTTTCCGCAAAATCCCCAGGATGCACATCACAGCCCATCTTCCGCATGCTTTCTATAGACTCGATCCCCAAGAGCGAAAGTTGTCGATGCGTGCCATCAGCATGCACATCGCCTTCCATGCCAAAGCCAGCCTTCAACACAGCTTGGGGCTGATTAATTTTTTTTTGCCCTTTTTCCGTACTTTTTGATACAGCAATAACGCGCACGTAAGCCTCCCTGATAGATATCTTCCATTTTCCGATGAAAACACACGAAATACTATGCATCAACACGCTATAGTTATTCGTGAAGCAATGTCTGCCCCATGCAGAATAGTACACATCCAACGGTTCTTCGTCAATGTACACACAATATCAATTGGCATAGCAACCGTGAGTGGTACCATAAATTTTGCATCCCGTATCATTCCACGGTTTTCGTTTTCAAGAACCATCTGCACCATAAGAATCTGAACAACAGCCGGAAGAATCGGATTCTCGGGAAAATGGCCGGCTACAACCAAGCTCGACTTGGGAAAACAATAGCCTGCCCGCACTGTTTTTCTTCCATCCTCCACACCGACCCGCAAATACGTCTGAGCCTCCTGCACAGCCTGCCGTATCCCACTCACGCTCCCTCTCCTTTCTCAATCGATACTTCCGACGCAAACGAGATGCTTTTTCTGCAGTCTTCGATATCACCCAATGCCTTGCCAAGGCGAGTACAGCACCCTTCTATCAAAATTCTTTTCGTTGCTGTACGACGCGTTCTCCCCGATCCCTCTCTGGAGCCTTCTCCCACCAACTCGCTACGACGCTTTGGGTTCACAACACAGGGGAAGAAGAGAGAGTGCGCACGGTATTTCAACAAGCAATCCAAAGAAAATCACTTCCCCCATGGCAGCGAGCGAGGGATGATGGGCGATTGCCAACAGTCCCATACCAGTCAATGTCGTCAGCGTTGAGACCCAAACCGCCCGCTCAACACCCAAGGAGACACCTGCCGACAAATCGTGGGTTACCATGATCCCATGATCGCACGATAGCCCCAAAACCAGAGGCATGGCAGCAAGCCCTGCCATGCTGAGCGCATGGCCACTCACGGCAAAGGCAAAGACTATGCTTAACAGCGAACAGAGAGGGGGAAGAGCACTGAGAAGTGCTTGCCAAATATTGCGAAAGGAGAAAAAAAGCAGACAAAAACAGCAAAACCAGGCAAGCGGAACCAAGTACACTTCTTGGGCAAAATGCGTACGCATCAAGGCCTCAAAACGCCCAGGCACAAGTTCCAAGGTCCAGTCAGAGGCGGCACGGGGAATCTCAACGGACGCATCCGGAAAGACCCCACTCTGCCACCGAGTCTCAGTCTGCGTGAGCAAACGATCGAGAAGATCTCCAAGGCCAGCCAGCCTGAACTGCTCCTCGTCGATGAGACACGGCTGACTGCTTGTGCTTGCCAAAAATGGGGCAAAGGCACTGCCTTTCAATCCAGCCTCGTCTGCCAGCCTCGCAAGGGCTTCTGCCAGTTCTCTCGCATGGCGTGCCATACAGCGCTGCCACCTGGCACAATTGTCCGCACGCTCTTCAGCCGATATCCACAGATCCGCAAGAGATACTATCGATACCGTGGGATTCTCCCTGCGCACCATAGCCACCAATTCCCGCGTCTTCGCGAGAACATCCTCCTTCGTCTCCCCTTGCACAAGAAGCATCGGGCGCTCGGCAATGCCCCATAGGCTTCTGAGCTTCTGCGCGTTTTCAGCAAAAAGCGCACTGTCAGCACCCAATGTTTGTGGGGACACATCAATGCGCAGTGTTGTCCAAAGCCCTGCTATGGCGAGAGCGAGAAACACAACACAGCCAAGAACAGCCCAGGGCTTGGGAACCATGGGAACACAACACTGTTTATGCTCAAAATTTCTGGGACTCGCAAACCAAGGAAGAACAGGCAAAAGCGTTACAGCCAAACAAAAACCCAGCACCAGCGTGCCCAAGGAAAAAAGCGCGATCTGCCGTATCGCCGGAATGCCCGAGGCAAGCAGCACACAAAAGCCCGAGGCATTGACCAAAAAACCCTGAAAAAGCGGTTTGCCAATATGGGCAAGGGCATGAACGCCCCCTGCCCGGAGGGCGAAATGGGCGTGCACCGCATAGTCTTCACACACCCCTAACATAGAGGCACCAAAGCCGACGGCCAGAGCAGAGACAAGAGGCACACAGAGCGCCATCATGCCAAGGGAAACACTGGCCGCAACAAGGGGCACCATCACCAGCCAAAGGGCTCCCAAGGATCGAACAAAGAGCAGATACACCAAGGAAAAACCAATGACCGACCAAAGGACAATGCGTTCACTGTCCTGGTGTATGACATGACGATTGTGGGCACTGTAGAGTGTGCCCCCGGTCATCGTGACAGTAATGCCCTTGGGAAGAGAGGCTCTCAGAGAAGCACGAAGATGCTCTACCAAGGCCACGGCCTTTTCCACATCCTTGAGGGAAAAACGCGCAGTCAAGACCATGAGCAGATGGCGACGGTCGGAAGAGACAGGATAGCCCAAGGCGGGATCAGGAAGCGGAATATGCTGGGTGTTGGGAAGCCGTGCAAGAAGCGGAAAACGCAAACCCAGAGGATCGGCAACAAGCCATTCAGCCGCATAGCCTGTTCCCAAAAGACTGGAAAGCGTTCGAACAAGACCTTTGGCTGTCTCTGCCTGAACGCTTGGATCAGCCAAAAATTGCTCGACACGCTTTTCCATCGATGCGTCAAAATAGGAGGGCACAAGGCGCATAAAGGCTTCTGGATCGGGCAAGGATGGCCGAACAACGTGAGCAAGATCGGGTGGAAGATGGGCGGCAATGGCATCGGCTCCCTGTGCCATGGCAAGAAGCTGTTCTTCCAAATCCCCATTGCCATCGCTTTCAAGATCAAGAAGGATGGTTTTTGCCTGAAAGGCAAAAGCATCGCTCATACGGTGGAGTTCTCTGTCCTTGTCCGGAAAAAACGACGCAATGCCGGTATCTGTTCGCATCCATTGGAGAGCCCCAAGAGAAAGACACCACAAAACAAGCACAAGGATGCATGCAATGCATTTGTGCCGGCGCAGCACAGCGTTTATGCGAAGAAGCAAGGAATCGGCCATACGCATATATTACGGTTTGGACGACCAATCCCGCAGTTTTCCCATGGCATTTCTCGGTGCCTTCGCACCAAGGGTATAGCTTGCGGGACGCTCAACTGGTGTTAAATGGGTTTTGGCAAAACAACGGACACGTTCGAGCAGATGCTGATCCGTCGGATCCTCTGGTACGATGAAGGCTTTGAGGCGAAAGCCTTCATCAGGGCGCATAAGGCGAACGAGACACTGCCTGACCCCTTTGCAGCCTTCTAAAACAGTCGCAATACACCGTGGAAAAACATTGATGCCAGCCACCTGCACAGCCCTATCCATCCGCTCCAAAAGACGCATATGCCGATCATCCTGAAAGGCAATGCCGTCCATAAGAGCACAAGGCA
Organism: Desulfovibrio sp.; assembly: GCA_017450275.1. Lineage (GTDB taxonomy): Bacteria > Desulfobacterota > Desulfovibrionia > Desulfovibrionales > Desulfovibrionaceae > Desulfovibrio. Next base: position 26,222 of record JAFSVD010000051.1, read on the forward strand.
AGACCGCTCCTGCTTGGGACACCCTGACAAGTCCATCCCCGCTTCGCAGGACATGGGGCAAGAGCGTAAAGGGGTCTGCAGACGAGGTGCGAACACAGACAGCCCCGGTTTCTGACGATCCAACAAATTCAAGGACGTGGCACCCTCTCTTGCCCAATTCCTGAAAAGTCTTGCCTGGCAAAGGGGCTGTTGACGAGACAATGGTCAAAGAAGCGAGGGATTGCCGACCTATTGTCCAGGAACGCAGGTACACCAATTTGTCCAAAAGAAGCGGTATAGCAATGAGCAAATCAGCATCGTCGATGGCCGCATCGACAATGGTTGGAAGCGCAGCCAGCATTGTTCCGGGAATACCCAGCGTCTTTGGGAGCATGAGGCCAAAGGTAAAGCCAAAAAGGTGATGGAGAGGCACCGTGACCAGAGCCTTTGTCGCATGCGCAACAAGCGGAGCTATACTCGCGAGTTCAAGACGAAGCTCTTCCTCCGTATGGGTGCAGGCTTTCGGGGTGCCAGTAGAGCCTGAGGTAAAAAAGGTGAGCGTTCGACAACGCTGCCATTGGACAAAGACGTCCCGGGCAAAGTCAAGACAGGGTGCCAAACGCGAGGGGTATGCAACTTCTACCTGAAACATCGCCTGCGCATCGCGGTAGACGCCTTGCAAAACCGCATCCGAAACCCCGCACGCATCCCAGCTGCCGTTGGCAAAAATTGGCCAGGCAATCGAAGCCAGGGGATCCTTCGCCCGAAGCTGTGTGGATGCCATCGAAAACACAATCTTTGCCACAGTGTCAACGTCGAGAGATGCTACGGCGTCTATTGGCCACGCCTGCCCTGCCTTGATCACACCATCTTCCATCCAATCTCCTACGCACAAGAGTTCGCCGCATGCACATGGCTCTTTTCAAGGGAAGGAGCCTGCACACACAGCCAAACAGCACTCAACGCGTGATAAAATATTATTTCATAAGACGAAGCATTTTAGGATTGCTAATTTTAATCTGTAAATGCTTATTGTAAACTTCTATTTTACCAGTAGCACAAACTCTTTTCTTATTCAGTGTTGTAATATTTCCTAGACGATCTTCAATGTATTGTAGATCATTATCCCAAATAAGAAATCCGATATCTTCACGCGGATACGTATTACCTATATTTAACATTGTTCTTCCACGTAATTTAGCAACTTCAGCTACAGTTCCGCACACCATAACATCTTCACCAATATAAAATGGTGCTTTTATAGACTCAATAGTATTCGCAGCACTTGGAGAATCTACAAAAGCAAAAAACATAGACATTACTATAGCCAAGAAAATATTTTTTCCCATTTTTTATCAACCAACAAGTTAGAGTTTTTAAAATCATACTAACTCTTTTTTTTCGGAATAGGATTATCCCAATTAATATCAATTTCCTTCCCACCACAGATTAGCACATCTTTTCCTTTAAATGCAAATCCATATACATAAATATTATCTGATGAAATATTCCTTGCATAAAGCTCACATATATATTTCTTTTCATGTATTTGCAAAAGTGCATTAGCGCATGTATCTTCAAGACTTTTTTCTTCATCTACATCTAAAGTCTTAAACTCAATGACAATTCCATGATCTCTAGGCTTATTTGGAATCATAATAATATCAAATCGACCATATCCACTTTCTCTATTGGAATAAATATCAAATCGATCCTTACAATCAACAGTCAATCCCAAGACGAATCCATGGTAAAAACTCTCAGGCTCTTTTCCCTTAACATCAAAAAAGCTAAATGTTTTCATTGCTATTTCATTGAAATATTTATTCATTTCCTTGACATTATTAGAAAATAGTGACAAACAAAAAGAATTTGTATTTACACTATCATTGTTAAACCAAGTCGATACAAGCTTGTTTATAATAAAATTGACTTCATGATTTGTTAGTGTAATTTCATAATCCTCAGTAGAAGGATCAAAGGAAAGTGGCTTCACATAACCAGCAGCCAAAAGCAAACTCCAAATAGCAGACCGATTCATATATAATTGTGAAAATACAACTTGTTCATCTAATTTCGTTGTAATAGACTCTCCTTGAAGCAATGTTCCTATTTGATCCTTTATCTCAATAGTACCTTTGGCGATAAGCTCACTCAGAATAGCATTGGAACTTGTTTGAGCCCAATAGGCAGCTAATATTTTCTCTTCAAGATATTTCGTAATAGACCAAGGATTATACATTGACTTTTGCTTTCCAAAAATAAAACCATCATACCAGTATTTTACACCATCTTTATCTGCTAATCCATACTCTTCCATTGCTTCTAAAACTTCTTGTTCTGTAAAACCAAAACAGTTAGAGTAATGATTGCTTGTTATCGTTACAACATTACAATTATTCATATCTGAAAAAATTGATTCTTGAGCAATACGAGTTATCCCTGTTATTAACCCATTTCCAAGCCATTGGTTTGTTTTAAACGTTGAGTTGAAAAATCCCCTCATAAAGATCATGAGTTTATCCCAATAGCCATGTATCCAAGCTTCTTGCATTGGTGCATCGTATTCATCAAGAAGAATAATAGGTAATTTTTTTGATTGGTTCGCTAAATATCGAGCGAGATGCCGTAGAGCTACCTTCGAAGTTGCATCAGACATAGACAGACGAACAGACGCAAATTGTTCTTTTTCTGTATCTGATAAAGAGTCAAAATCAATATACTGCCTAAATTGATTATATATAGTCACTATTGCATCATTGAACAAGTCAATTGTCTCTTCATAATTGTCACATTTTATATCTGCAAATGAAAGTGAAATAACAGGAATTGTCCCTTGAAGTCTACGTATCTCTTTATTTTTCCAAACAATAAGACCATCAAAAAGATCACTTCTATTAGCAAATTCTCTAGAAAAGAAGCTTCTTACAGTATCCAATATTAACGTTTTACCAAAACGTCTTGGCCGTGTTATCAATGTGACTCGTTTTGCTGAATTCCACCATTCATCAATAAAATGTGTTTTATCAACATAGAATAAGTTGTTCTCTCTAATATATGAAAAATTTTGCTCACCAGAAGCCAGTCTGCGTTTCATACTTAAAATACCTGTGATTAAAAAATAGCATATAAAAAATACAACTCAAATCATAATACCTGAATCTTTCTGCCGTAATAACGGATAAAAAAAGGAGTCCTACTTGGTTTTGTGCCAAATAGACCTCCTTTTCTGTCGTTTTGATCTCTCTTGAATAACACTATCAACAAAGACAAGGATGGCAACGTTTCCACTCATGCCATTGAGGAAAAACTTCTGCATCCCCTCTCCACGCTCACCACGGCATAGCGACCGCTATTGGCATCCCACCCTATACAGTCGATTGCATTGCCTGCTGTCTGCTCTTGCAAAAGGGCAAGCATGGTGTCGAGTGCCTGGTTTACGGGGCTGTGCCCAAACGAAGCCGCATTATCAACAGCGCCTTCCATCCCAAGGCCTGTGGCAAAAAGCAAAGGAGCCGAACAGGTTTTGTCAAAACGCACGGAAAGCCTTGGTGCATCGGCTCTTGCTGGAACCAAGCAAAAAAACGCTGCTCCCTCGGATTGCGGATAGCTGGGAGACTGTATGTTGGGACACAAAGCAGTAAAACGGGGATCGATTTCATCAACAGCGCCGACCAAAACCCTCTCTCCCCTCCCCGTCCCCAGATAGCTGCAGGCATAGCTCAATGCCCCGGCAAAGGAAAGGGAAAACTGGGAAATGGTGATCAACGATCCCTGGATGCCCAAAAGCATGCTGACCAGACCAGCGCCTATATTGGTGACAGCATGGGAAAAGGCCGTAGGCGAGGCAAGACGAGCGCCATTGTCCACAATGGAATCCATGAAATCGAGATTCATGGCAACACTGCCATACGCTGTACCAAGAAAGAGCGCGGTATTGGCCAAATCATCCTGCCAGCCAGCCTGCGTGATGGCATCCATTGCTGCCAAGGTCGCCATGCGGGCATAGCGAGGAATACGCCGCAGCGTTTTTGCCGAAAGCAGACTTGTTAGTCGCGAACAATCCGGAGGAGGGGGGGATTTGGGCAAGGGATTTCGTGTCAATAGCTGCCTGCATCCACCAAGCGTATGAACCAATCCCAAGCCGACAACAGATGCCTGTACTCTTGTATCACACATAGGGAGTCCTTTTGAAAACAAGAGCGGCATTGCCACCGCCAAAGCCAAGCGACGTTGAGATGGCGTACTCTTTTGTGATGACCGTATCCCTTGTTGTTGGTTCAAGGCCAATCTCAGGATCGACCTCGGAAAAGCCCAGGGTTTTGGGCAGAAAACCGTGTTGAAGGGCTGTGAGCGTCAACACCGCTTCCAAGGCTCCGGCGGCTCCGAGGGTGTGCCCTGTCCCCCCCTTGGAAGCCCACACAGGGACTCCTGGAAGCAGTGCCAAAAGGGTGCGTCCCTCAACGCGGTCGTTTTCCCGTGTTGCCGTTCCATGGGCATTGACAAAAGCCACATCCTTGGCCGAAATCCCCGATTGGCTCAGTGCCATGCTGACCGCTTTCCGCAGTCCCCGCCCATCGGGATGGGGAGCCGTGATATGGTAGGCATCAGAGGCCTGCCCAAAGCCCGTAATCAGCCCCAGAATCGGCGCATGGCGTTTTTTGGCATGCTCGAAGCGTTCCAGAACAAGCGCCGCAGCACCTTCTCCGAGATTGAGACCCAAACGATTGCGGTCAAAGGGCTTGCAGGCCTCCTTGGAGACAATGCCCAAGCGAGCAAAACCGGTGTGGGGTACAAAGCCAATCGCATCAGCCCCACCGCACAAGGCCCATTCGCCCTGGCCTGAACACAAAAAATCACAGGCTATGCCCAGCGCATCAGCACCTGAGGTGCAGGCATCTGTCACTGTCAGACGAGGACCGCTTGTCTCGACATCGAGGTTTAGGGCGATATTCGAGACAAAATACGCATCACGGTCGTTGGGAGACGGAATGGATTCGCCCTTTTTGTGTGCCGCATAGGTCGTAAAAAAATGCAGGGCGCTGCCAGCTGTTGTGCCAAAAACCACTGCAGCATCGCCCATTTTCCCCATGCCTGCCTGCTTCAAGGCCTCTTTGGCAACAGACGAGGCCAAAGCCATGGTGTCCAAGGCAGAATCCTGCCGTCTGCCACCAAAACAGCTGTCCGGCAGCATAAAAAAGGGATACGGCAGCATGCGGGCATCAGGAAGAGTGCCATGGAAACGATTGCGTACGCTCGCAAGGCCATAGAGGGCAGAAGAGGGAGAAGATCCTGCTGCGCACAGACAGCTCATTCCCGTAACAGCAATATTCATACTCACGCCATGTGATCCGCAATATAGGCAACAAGACTCCCAAACGTGCCAAAGGCGCGCTGGGCTTCATCGGCATTGGGAATCGAGACGCCAAACTCCTTTTCAACGGTTGTCACAAGTTCAACCGCATCCAGGGAATCCAAGCCAAGCCCCTCTTCCTTGTCGAAAAGACGGGTATCAGCCGAAATCGCATCGCTTGAAACGTCTTCAAGCCGCAAATCGGCAATCATGGCTTCCTTTAAGCGAAGAGCAATGCTTTCATTTGTCATACTACTTTCGGCGCCCTCTCTCAGGCTTGCCTGTGAGAGGAATCGCCTCTAACCTGCCTTTTTTTCAAGAAGATACTAATCAAGAAAACTATCCCAATCTATATCGGTATAGTTTCCGCCTAAAATTTGAACATGCTTACCACTAAAAGCAAATCCATATACATAAATATTTTCTAAAATAATGCCATTGTTTTTCAGTTTGGTTATATACTCTTTTTCATATATTTGCTTTAATGCATTACTGCAAGTCACATTTAAGTTTTTTTCTTTTTTTGAATTATGTGTTTTGAACTCAATCACAATACTATGATCCATTGGATTCTTAGGAATCAGCATGATATCGTATCGACCATATCCACTATCCCCATTCGATGTTATCTCATATTGTTGAAGATCAACAATCAATCCTAACACAAACGCATGATAAAAACTTTCTTGCTTTTCGTATTTTTGTTTTTTAGTATCAAAATAGCTAAACACATTTTTTGCAATATCGGACATCCAATTATTCATTTCATCTAAATTATTTTGTAAAAGAGCAGATATAAATTTGTTTTTACTAACGTGTACATTCCCAAACCATTCAGAAATTCGCTTTTCAAGAATTTTCTTAGATTCAAGATTAGTTAGTATAATTTCATACATCCCTGTTTCATAATTAAAAGAAAGAGGCTTTACATATCCTGCAGCCATGAGCAAGCTCCAGATGGCTCCTTCTTTAGTATATAATTCATGAAAAATAACTTGCTCATCTAACTTGGTGATGACAGATTTACCATGTAAAAGTATTTCTGTTTCTTCCTTAACAATATCATTACCATTAGCAATTAATTCGCCAACAAAAGCATTAGAACTACTATCTGCCCAATAGGTAGAAAACTTTTTTTCTGAAAGATAATTAATAATCGACCATGGATTGTATATCTCTTTCTGCTTACCAAAAATAAAGCCATCATACCATTCTTTAACTTTATTTTTTTCTGTTAGACCATACTCATCCATAGCTAAAAAAACTTCTTGTTCCGTAAAACCAAAGCAATCAGCATAAAAATCGCTTGTTATACTCACCACTTTAAGATTGTTCATATCAGAAAAAATTGATTCTTTGCTTACTCTTGTAATCCCTGTTATCAAAGCTCGTCCCAAAGAAAAATTTGTTTTAAACGTTGAGTTAAAAAATCCTCGTAAAAATTCAAGTAGTTTATCCCAATATCTATTTAACCAAGCTTCTTGCAATGGGCTATCGTATTCATCTAACAGGATAATAGGTTTAACAGATTGTTGACGATACAAATATTCACTAAGACAGAGCAAAGAGTCTTGTGCTATTGCATCATCCATAGATATAGACACTGAATCAAATTGTTTTCTTTCAGAATCAGTGAGAGTA
>JAFSVD010000007.1 GCA_017450275.1 Desulfovibrio sp.
TGTAAAAAGACTAGTGAATTTCTCTAGGAATTCACTATCTGATTTAGCGGATATACTTTCTGGAAATTTAGATATTTTATTTTCTAATTCATTATAAAAATTTTTTTACTTTCTATATATGTATTATTTTTTATATTTTTTTTAAGAAAAAGTAAAAGCGGTTGCCCTGCGCCTTTAGGCGGCTCAAGCGAAGCGTCTAAAACCGCTTTGAGCGGTTCCCTGCCTTTCAAGCCCCCAGCTTTGCCGAATGTAAAGAAATATAAAATAATACCTCACATTAAAAGTTAGACTGATAGATCCAAAAAAATTGTTGTTTTTTGGTGGTCTACTTTTTTATGCTCTAAAAAACTCTTGGAAGCTAATTTTCTACAATGTGACAGAAATAGACCACTAGCTAAGTTGGCTGTTTTTCTCTTGGTCAGCGAATGATGTAGCTGACAGGGGGGCGCGAGAAATCTTGTAACAACAAAGAGAACCGTATAGAGTGGGGGTATGATAAAAGCAAAGAAGGCCGCTGTCAGAGTGGTTGTTACGATCCTTTCAAACACTTCTGCTATAAGCATTGGCGTTGCGTTTTTTGAGCAGAAGTGGTGGGCATTCACAATCGCATTTATTGCAGCATTGTATGCTGTCGCGTTAGCTTGGAGGTCTGAGCTATGATTAATTGGGCAATCCTTGGATTTGTGATAGCTCTAGGGACGTTCGGCCTGTGGTTGACCCGCAAGCCGTCATAGAGAGTTTACAAAGGGCTTCCCGAAGGAAGCCCTTTCTTTGGTGCGCTTGGCATGCGCTTATTCCAATGGGTGCAAGTCCCGAGTCCGGCTAATTCAGGGCAAGGACAAAGCGAAAGGCAAGGTTTGCAGGCTCCGTGCAGGCGAAAGGAACTTAGGAATTGGGGAAAAATAACTTGGACGTTTTGTAAAGAAGTCGGAAACCAGATCAGTGCGGATTTCTCTTGAAAGGAGCCGGCCGCAACCATTGTCTGCTATGTCTTCTGGGAAAATGGATAATGCGTTGCTTCTGTCTGGCCAGCCATACGCCGTAACGCGTGCTTTGGGGATGTGTCCGCCCACAATTTCTGAAAACGTTGCTTCCCAAAAGCGATATCGATATTTGGACAAGTGAAGAGGCTGCTGATTTTCTTTCCAGAATGTCTACCTTATTTCTCCCCAGTTCCTTAGCAGGGGTGTACCTCATTTTGAAATTTAAAATTAAGGTAAGACCTTATCTCCAAACAGGTAAATATTGCTAAAGTGAGGTTAAGATTCTCAAATATGTAAAACTATAAAGGCACATACCATAGATGGGCATAAGAAGCCCGTCTATCGACCGCTCCTCCTGGAGCCAAGAAATAAGGCTCCTATTTCCACGAGCCTTGTTGTCTCATAGGAGGGGCATTTAGTCAGGTGAGGTTCATAGACCACTTACCTTTTTCTTCCCTTTTGTAAAGCGTTCCTGCAATTCAACCACGATGCGGAAGAAAAAGGGTACAAAGATAGGAGCCAAGATGGTTGCGGCCAGCATGCCGCCCACCACAGCGGTACCAATGGCATGGCGGCTATTGGCACCTGCACCAGAGCTCACTGCCAGGGGCAGGCAGCCTAAGATAAAGGCCAGGGAGGTCATGATCACGGGACGAAAGCGCAATCGGGCTGCGGTCAGAGCCGCTTCAGCGGCGCTCAAGCCGGCTTTGTACTGTTCGATGGCGAATTCCACGATGAGGATGGCGTTTTTGGCACCTAAGCCAACCAGGGTGATCAAGGCCACTTGAAAATAGGTATCATTGGCATAGCCGCGCAGCGTGTTCGCCAAGAACGCGCCAAAGATGGCAAAAGGCACGGCAATGAGCACAGCCATGGGCAATGACCAGCTTTCGTATTGGCCGGCCAGCACCATAAAGACCATAATCAGAGCCAGTGAGAAGACGAGGGCTGTGGAACCACTGCTCTGTTGTTCTTGAAAGGATTGTCCTGACCAGGCCAGGGCAAAGCCTTCTGGCAATTCCTGGGCGACTTCCTGCAAGGCTCGCAAGGCTTGGCCTGAGCTATAGCCCTCGTTGGGGGAGCCCATGATTTTGGCGGCCTTAAAGCCGTTGAAGTGTTCCAGAGCGGTAGGTCCTGTGGTGGTCTTCATGGTGAGCATGCTCACTAAGGGCACCATGCCGCCGCGATTGTTGCGCACATAGAGCTCATGCATGTCTTCGGGATGGGAGCGGTATTGCGCATCAGCCTGCATGCGTACGCTGTAGGTGCGGCCATAGAGGGTGATATCGTTGATATAGGTCACACCGAACATAGAACCCAGGGTGTTGAAGACATCGGAAACATTCACGCCCAAGGCTCTGGCTTGTTCGCGATCCAGCTCCAGGTGGATCTGGGGACTTGAGATATCGAAGGTCGTTGCAACCATGGCCAGTTCAGGGCGTTTGGCGCATTTGGCGATGAATTCCTGGGTCACTTGGTAGAGGCGTTGTTCGGAATCACCACTGCGGCTTTGAATATAGCCTTCAAAGCCACCGGTATTACTCATGCCGGTGATGGCTGGTGGGGTAAAGGCCAAGGCAAAGCCATCGGTTAAGGTGGCGCCAGTGGCCATGACGGCGTTGGCCACATCCGTTGCTGCCATGCCTTCCCCTTTTCGCTCTGACCAGTCTTTCAGCATGATAAAGGCTGAGCCGTAATTGGTTTTGGCAACACCGGAAAGAATATCCATACCAACCATGGTCAAGATGTCTCGCACCACAGGATTTTGCCCAATTTTTTCTTCCATACTCTTGCTAAAAGCCAGGGTGCGGGAGAGGGAGGCGCCTTCGGGCAAGACATAGGAAGCGAGCGCATAGCCTTGATCTTCGTCAGGCACAAGACCAGTGGGGGTGTGGGTAAAGAAAAACCAAATGGCCACAATCAACATCACAAAGATGGCGCAGGTATGGGCTGTGGCAAAGAGCACTTTCTTGGACAAGGCGGTGAAGCCCGTCGTGAGTTTGGCAAAGAAGGTGTTGAAGGCCACAAAGAGGGGATTGGTGCTTGGTTTTCTTGGGCGTAAGAGCAGAATGCACAGCGCAGGAGTAAAGGAGAGCGCCACCAAGCCGGAAATGCTGACCGATATGGCAATGGTGATGGCAAATTGGCGGTACATCTGTCCTGCCAAGCCACCGAGAAACGCCACAGGAATAAAGACCGAGCAGAGCACAAGCACAATGGCAATGACAGGGCCTGTGACTTCCTGCATGGTTTTATTGGTGGCCTCATAGATGTCAACGCCTTCGCTCTCCATGATGCGTTCAACGTTTTCCAAGACCACAATGGCGTCGTCCACCACAATACCAATGGCTAAGACCATGCCAAAAAGGGTTAAGGTATTGATGGAAAAACCCAAGGCATACATGCCGGCAAAGGTGCCTACAATGGAGACAGGCACGGCCAAGCAGGGAATGAGGGTTGCTCGCCAATTTTGCAAAAAGACAAAGACCACGCAGAAAACGAGGACAATCGCTTCAAAGAGGGTGTGTATCACCTCGTTGATAGACACCTTGACAAAGGTGGTGATGTCAAAGGGGATGGAATAGGCCACGCCTTCGGGAAAGCTTTTGGCGAGCTCATCCATCGTGTCTTTGACCAGCTGCGCCGTGGCCAGGGCATTGGCGCCTGGGGCGAGGTAGATGCCGATGGGCTGGGTGGGAATACCGTTTGCTTGGCCTGAGAAGCTATAGTCTTTGCCGCCCAGTTCCACTCTGGCCACATCCTTGAGCCGCAGAATGTCGCCTGCTTCGTTTGAGCGGATAATGATGTTTTCAAACTCATCGACAGTGGTTAAGCGCCCCTTGGTGGTGAGCTGCCAGGTCATGCTGACGGGATCCTTGACAGGATAATCTCCGGCTCGGCCTGTCGCGAATTGGGCATTCTGTTCTGTCACAGCGTGGGCAATATCTTGCGGGGTGACACCAAGCATAGCCATACGATCGGGTTTAAGCCAAATACGCATGGAATAATCTCGCGCACCGAAGACCGAGACTTTGCCGACACCAGGCAAGCGTTTTAAGGCATCTTGGACATAGAGGAGGGCGTAGTTACTCAAATACAAGGTGTCGTAGCGATTGCCAGGGGAGGTGATACTGATAAGCTGCAAGATAGAAGGCGATTGTTTTTCAACCTGTATCCCCAAACGCTGCACTTCCTGGGGGAGAGTGGAGAGCGCTGCCTGGACGCGGTTGTTGACATTGATGGTGGCCTGATCAGGATCGGTGCCCACGGCAAAGTAGACGTTCAACGCCATCGTGCCACTGCCCGAGCTTATCGACTGCATGTAGATCATGTCATCGACACCGTTGATCTGCTGCTCCAAGGGCTGTGCCACGGTTTCGGCGATGGTTTCCGCTGTGGCGCTGTTGTAGCTGGCAGAAACCGTCACCTGGACAGGAATCATATTGGGGTATTGTTCAATGGGTAAATTGAGGATAGCCACAGCGCCAATAAGCGTGATGGCAAGGGATATGACCATGGCGAGCACAGGTCGCTGTATAAAAAATCCCATCTTGGTCATAGATTTCTCTCTGTTTGGATTTCTTGTACCGTTTGGCCGTCTCTGATTTTGTTAATACCCTCGGTGACAATCTTTTCGCCTGGGGTGAGGCCTTTTTCAACAATGGCGTTTTCGTCCATGTTCAGAAGAAGGGTGATCTTGCGAGAGCTCGCCTTGTTTTGCGCATCCACCACGATGACCATAGGTCCTTGTTGGGTTTCGAGAATACTTGAGCGGGGAATGGCGATGGCCTTGGTCAAGACAGGGCCTGAAATGGCAATGCGCACAAATTGTCCAGGCAGAATCAAGCCTTCGGGATTGGGAAACGAGGCTCGGGCTCGTACCACACTCGTCACAGGATCCACCTTGTGATCAAAGAAGTTGATTTCACCTGGGTGTTCGTATTCTGAGCCATCCGCAAAACGAATCATCGCCTTGGGTTTGTCGCCCCATGTGGCAAAGCCTCTGGTCACCAATTGGCGCAGCTCCAAGAGATCGGTATTGGGGAGAGAAAATTCCACATAGATGGGATCCATCTGCACGAGTTCGGTGAGTAAACTTGAGTCTCCCGTGGTAGTGATGAGATTGCCTTCTGTTTGGTATTCCTTGGAGGTATAGCCAGACACAGGAGCGGTCACATAGGCATAGCTCAGCTGGATCTTCGCGTCTCGTTGGCTGGCTTGAGCCGCCTCGTAATCCGCTCTGGCGCTGTTGAGCGCGGAGTAGGCCTGATCGCGGGTTTTTTGGCTGACGGCGTTTTTGCTGTAGAGGGTTTGGGCTCTGGTCCATTCACGCTGGGCATTTTCATAGACAGCGAGAGCTTGGTTGGTCTTGGCCTTCGCCCGATCGTAGTTGGTCTGGTACACTTCAGGAGCAATTTCAAAGAGCACATCGCCTTTTTTGACGTGATCGCCTTCTTGGAAATTGCGTTTGCGCAGTATTCCTCCCACCTGTGCTCGAATTTGGACAGACAAGGATCCTGTTGTCTTGCCCACAAAATCCTCGACCGGCACGATATCCTTGGCTTGCACAACCAGAGTGCGCACCAGGGGTTTGGGCTGCTCAGCCCCAGAACTTTCTGTTGCCCAAAGCAAAAAGCAAGCAAGCAACAGAAGGAGAGAGTGTCGTACAAGCATCGGTGCTCCTCATGCGTTGGAGTGATTCGAAAAAGACGACTCGCTCTTTGCTTTCGAACGAAGGCGAGATCGCAAAAAAATCGTCTAGCATCGACTTTTTGAAGTTTTTTTACTGGCAGAAGCAGGAAACAAGCAGAGCAATTGCAGTCACTGCGTCGGTTTGCATGCGAACAACAACGGAGGCGTACGCATTGGGAAGGACTGGGCGAGTTCTTTTTACTGCGTCGCTCCGCCGCAAATGAGCACCTTCTTTCCATCAAAGGCAAAGCCATAGGTAAAGATGCTGGCACAATTCCATGCTTTCAATTCATTGGCAGAGTGTTTTTCCGCTATTTGCGTAAGGGCGTTTTCGCAGGTTTCATGCAGATCGTTTTCTTCATCAGCCTTTCGTGTTTTAAATTCAATACCAATCCCCCTGTCGCTGCTTTGTTTGGGGAAGAGGCAGACATCATAGCGTCCTTCGCCACTTTCCCTGTTTGACCGTATTTCGTATCGTGCCGTTAAATCCACGATTAGTCCAAGCACAAAGGCATGGTAAAAGCGTTCGGGCTCAGGGTTTTTCGTAAAGAAAGAGCAGGTATTGTGGGTGATACGGTTCAAAATCGCATTCATCCTTGGAATGTCATCAGCTAAAAGGGCTTTGCAGAAGGTTCCTGTATTTGCGTAGTAATCTATGGTGAACCAATCAGAGATGAGATTCTTCAGTATGAAGTGCACTTCCTGGTTGGTGAGAGTGAGCGTATACTCCTCTGTTGCAGGATCAACCCTGAGTGCTTTGACATAGCCCGCAGCCATAAGGAGGCTCCAGATGGCTCTTGAATGGGTGGAGAGCAGGGAAAAGTCGATCTGTTCATCCATGGAGAGGGTTATGGATTTTCCTTGCAGGAGTCTGGCCATTTCTTCCTGCACGCCCAAGCCACCGTTTTTGATCAGATCGCTAAGTAAGGCGTTTGAGCCGCTTTGCGCCCAGTAGGGAGCCAAGTCTTTGGTCTCAAGATACTTGGTAATAGACCAGGGATTGTATATCTCTTTCGTTCTCCCAAAGATGAAGCCGTCATACCACTGTTTCACAGCTTCCTTGTCTGTTAAGCCGTATTCATCCATGGCAGAAAAGACCTCCTGCTCGGTAAAACCGAAACAGTCTGCATAGCGTTTGGAGGTCGTTGTCACAATGTCCATATTCAAATCGGCAAGAGGGGAGTTTTTGGCAAAGAGGGTGATTCCCGTGATCAGCGCCCGTCCCAAATACGGATTGGTCTTAAACGTTGCCGTAAAGAATCCCCGAAGATAGGCGGCGAGTTTATCCCCAAAACCGTGGAGATGGGCCTCATGGAGGGGGTATCGTATTCATCGAGCAAAATGATGGGTTTTGCGAAGTTTTGCTCTACCAGATAGCCACAGAGGCATGTGAGGGCATCTTGTGCAGTAGCTTGGCTCATGCCGGAACGGACTGAGGCGATTTGTTCTTTTTCCGTTTCAAGGAGGGCATCCATATTGAGTTGTTTGCAAAAGCTCTTGTAGAGACGGATCAAGCGAGCATGGATCAACTCAATAGTATCTTCATAGGTCTTGCCTTTGACATCCGCAAAGGAGAGGGAGAGGACAGGGATCGTGCCCTGCAGACTGCGGAATGCTTCATCCTGCCATATCAAAAGCCCTTCAAAGAGATGGGATTGTCCGGCAAATTCAGTGGAAAAGAAGGTCTTGACCGTATCAAGGAGAAGAGTCTTGCCAAAACGGCGCGGTCGGGTGATGAGGGTGACATCACTTTCGCTTTCCCACCACTCTTTCAGGAACTTCGTCTTGTCAACGTAGAAACAATGCCTTTGACGCAAGCTTGCAAAATGTTCTTTGCCTCTTGCGAGAGTGCGTGCCATAGTATTTCATCCGTTTTTTTGTATTCTTTTCTAAAGGTTGGTTCCCTATCTCATCTCATTGATGCTGAGAGATTCTGGCAGATCAAAAGAGCATACCCTGTGATACGTAATCCCGCCCGTTCAGATGATTGCTCGTTCAATTGACGGTACAACCTCAGTCTATAGGCCAAAAATTGATAAGCTCATCGGGGAGAAAGAGCATCTCTTTAACGTCAAGCAGGTGACAAGGTCGCCTCAGTGGATAGGCACCTCCTTGTTGAAGAAAGAAGAGGTGTGCTCCTCATGATCAGAGCACCGTATATGGCCGCAAATGAGCACCTTCTTTCCCTCAAAGGTAAAGATGCTGGCACAATTCCATGCTTTCAGTTCATTTGGCAGCTCTTTGCGTAAGAGCGTGAGCGCAGGTTTCATGCAGATCGTTTTCTTTCTCTGCCTGTCTGATCGTACATTCAATACCAATCCCTCTGTCGCCGCTCTGTTTGGGGAAGAGACAGACACTTTCCCTGTTTGACCGTATTTCGTATCGTGCCCATAAATCCACGATCAGTCCAAGCACAAAGGCATGGTAAAAGCGTTCGGGCTCAGGGTTTTTCGTAAAGAAAGAGCAGATATTGTGGGGGATACGGTCAAAATCGCATTCATCCTTGGAATGTCATCGGCCAAAAGGGCTTTGCAGAAGGTTTTTATATTGGTGTACTAATCAGCAATGAGCTTTTTCAGAATGAAGTGCACTTCCTGGTTGGTGAGAGTGAGCGTATACTCCTCTGTTGCAGGATCAACCCTGAGTGCTTTGACATAGCCCGCAGCCATAAGGAGGCTCCAGATGGCTCTTGAATGGGTGGAGAGCTGGGAA
>JAFSVD010000008.1 GCA_017450275.1 Desulfovibrio sp.
GAAACAGTCTTTTGAACTCTTTAAGACGGCAGAGATCTTTGCTCGTTCCGTACGTTCGTTTGCGACCGATGATTCAGAGATGCCGAATACATGGATTGCATCCGATCCGAAAGAAAAGGTTCTTGGCATCACGGGCGGGATCATACAAGTGAAAAATGCCCCACCCCCCTGTGAGCGGTTACGTACGAGCAATAGTAAGCACCTAAACCTAATGGAGATTATCATGAGCGTTGATGGCGTAAATACCAATGCTGTTAGTAGTTCTTTCCCATGGGACAGCACAACAAATAGCCCACAGTTAATGTTGGCACTCTTAGAAATGAAACTTGCAGAGACAAATAAAGCATCTGCGATGGAGGGAATTAAAAATATTCAAGATACAAACAAAGAAAAAGAACTTGTTGCAAAGCTCCTAAATGAAGCGCGGCAAAAGAAAGCTGATGCAAACTCATCAGGTAAGTGCACAGAGATGTCAAGTGAAATGGTCAAATATATGGACGCTAACAAACTTGCCTACGATAAAGCCGCTAATGACTATAAGCATGATAAAGACCAATGGGACGTCGCGATAACATCCCTGCAGTCTCGCCTCGATTCCCTGGGTGCGGATACCCAGACAAAGATGGTGCAAATCAACGACTATATGGGGCAGTACAACAGCTACCTCCAAGGCGCGAATTCGCAGATTTCGAAGGCAAACGATGCCTTGACCACCATTGTTCGCGGGTAATCTCTACGGTTGCCAATACTTCATGGTGTGGAGGCATCTGTTACGCACAGCGCCAGTGCAGACTGCCGCCACACGCTGCAAAAGCCCAAGTAAACGTATTGCAACACGTATGACTTGGGTTTTTTTGTGAAGCTATACCAATACCTCTGTCGCTGGCAACAACAATATTGTGGCGGAATACAATATGCGCTTCTTTGTTTTAACTGCTATCATTTGCTCATAGAAGCGAACGCGATCGCCCACCAGTTGACAACAAAGCTTTTCCTGTTTTTTGGATCGGTACGAGAACGATCTCGTACGAGCAAGACAATCACCCTAACCACTTCATGGAGATTATCATGAGCGTTGATGGCGTCAATACCAATGCTGTTAGTAGTTCTTTCCCATGGGACAGCACAACAAATAGCCCACAATTAATGTTGGCACTATTAGAAATGAAACTTGCAGAGACAAATAAAGCATCTGCGATGGAAGGGATTAAAAATATTCAAGATACAAACAAAGAAAAAGAACTTGTTGCAAAGCTCCTAAATGAAGCACGTCAAAGTAAAGCTGATGCAAAGGCAAAAGATACTACAACACCAATGTCAAAAGAAATGATTCAATATATGGACAGCCATAAACTCGCCTATGATAAAACGGGTAATGACTATATTCATTATTCGGACGAATGGGACGTCGCGATAACATCCCTGCAGTCTCGCCTCGATTCCCTGGGTGCGGATACCCAGACAAAGATGGTGCAAATCAACGACTATATGGGGCAATACAACAGCTACCTCCAAGGCGCGAATTCGCAGATTTCGAAGGCAAACGATGCTTTGACCACCATTGTTCGCGGGTAATCTCTACGGTTGTCAATGCTTCATGGTTTGGAGGTTCTGTTGTGCGCACACTTCGCGAAGCGGGTCTACAGAAGGACGCTGAAGAGGCCAACAAAGAGAGGCCAACGTTCAGCGAGGAGGAAAAATTCGATATTGTCGTTGCTTCCGCCACTCTCAACGAGACTGAACTTGAGGAGTTTGCTCGCTCAAAGGGTGTCTCAGTCGAAGAAATTATGGTGTGGCGAACGATCTGCGCACTGACGAATGACGGCTATGCCAAGGAAACAAAACGCATGGAGCGTGAAGTCAAGGAGAGGGACAAGAAGATTCGCGCCCTTGAGTCAGCCATTCGGAAAAAGGATAAACTCATTGCCGAATTGACAGCGGAGATCATACTCCGAAAAAAAAGTCGAGGCGATCTGGGGACATCTGAAGAAAGAATGAGCAAAGAAAACGACACCTTGGTGGCAACCGAATGCCTGCGGCTTGCTGCGGTGGAAAGAACATCGGCACTCTTCCTGCAGAACTTCCAAAAGAAGAAAAAACCATTGACGTGCAATTGTTTTAATCCATAATACGATATATAAATATTTAAAAAAATAATGCATACAAAAAAACCATCCCAGTCGTAAAAGACTGGGATGGTTTTTTTGTATGCGATGTATTCTTAGAAGAGACCTGTCACTTCTTCAGTCTCGGTATCGACATCGATGCGGCGGAATGCCGGATTGGATCCTGTCCCTGGCATAAGGCTGATTGCGCCAGCAACCGGACAGATGAGCCCTGCTCCGCCAAAACACAAGGCATCGCGGACAAAGAGCTTCCAGCCCTTGGGCGCCCCCTTCTTGTTGGGATCATCGGAGAGGGAATATTGGGTTTTCACCATGCATAGACCCAGATCCTGGATATCCGGCCTTGCCTGGTAGGACGCCAATTTCTCCAAGGCCAACGGCGCGTATTCAACGCCACTGGCTCCGTAGACCTCTTTGGCCACAATCTCGATCCGCTGTTGAATCGGCGTCTCCCAATCATAGAGCGGGGTAAAATGCACGGGTTCGGCAAGGGCATCCATCACAGCATCAGCCACTTCCAACGCGCCATTGCCACCAAATTCCCAATGTTCCGACACAGCAACCCGGGCACCGGCCTGCTCGCACAAACGACGAATGGTCTGTACTTCTTCCTTGGTGTCGGTGTGGAACTTGTTGATGCACACAACCGCGGGAATCCCGGATTTTTTGACAATGCCAATATGGTGCAGGAGATTGACACAGCCCTTTTCCACCATGCCCACATTCTCCCGCATATAGGCCTCAGGAAGCGGAAGGCCGGGTTTGGGAACAGGGGCTCCACCGTGGCTCTTCAACGAACGCACGGTTGCCACGATCATGGCGCAATCAGGGACAAGATGGCTCAAATGGCATTTGATGTTCCAGAATTTCTCAAAGCCCATGTCCGCAGCAAAGCCGGATTCTGTCACATGGATCTCAGAGAGCTTGGTGCCCACCAGATCCGCGATAATGGAACTTTGTCCCAGAGCAATATTGCCAAAAGGCCCTGTATGAACCAAGACCGGCTGCCCTTCGAGCGTCTGGATGAGATTGGGTTTCAATGCCTCAAGCAGCCAAGCGGTCATAGCACCGGCAACCTCGAGATCCTGACAGGTGACGGGATTGCCACTGCGGTCATAGGCCACAATGATTCTCCCAAGCCGCTCCCGTAAATCCTTGAGATCCTTGGCAAGGGAAAGAATACTCATCACTTCCGAGGCAACGGTGATGTCAAAGTGGGAACGCATCATAAAGCCGTCATTTCTGTGCCCATCGCCTTCAATGCCGATAATGATGTTCCTGAGCGCCTGGACACAAAAATCCATGACAAAGCCATGGCTGACCCTGGTGGGATCGATGTTCAGGCGGCGCATGCCAGACAGCCGTGCCAGCTTTTCGTCGTCGTAGTTGCGTTCATGCTGCATGCGCGCTGTGAGGGCAACCATGGCCAGGTTGTGAGCAGCACCAATGGCATGGATATCACCGGTGAAATTCAGCGAATAGGGGGTGAGAGGAATACACTGAGAAAGCCCACCACCGGCAGCAGAGCCCTTCATGCCCATGGTGGGGCCGCCTGAGGGCTGCCTGATGGCTGCGCTCACGCGTTTTCCCCGTTTTGCTAAACCCTGCACCAGACCAATGGTGGCTGTTGATTTCCCCTCTCCCAAAGGCGTTGGGGTAATGGCGGTCACATCCACATATTTGCCTGAAACGGCATTCTCAAGCCGAGAACGCACTGCCTTTTGATCGATTTTGGCAATATGTCTGCCATAGGGCAAAATTTCAGAGGCTTCGAGTCCCAATTCTTCCGCAACCTGTTCAATCGGCTTGATACGACGCATGGCTTCTTGAGCGATTTTCCAATCCGGATTGTGGACAGGATCAAGCATGGAGTACCTCCTGCAAACGAACTTGCAAAAAAGAAATGTCCCTCACGCCAAAAAAAACAATTCCCTGCACCAAAGGTGCAGGGAATACGAATCACAATTAAGCAAAGGAGCGGAGTTTTTCTCCGTAGTAGGCCTTCAGATACAATTGCTTGATCTCAGCAATCAAGGGGTATCTGGGATTGGCGCTTGTGCACTGATCGTCAAAGGCCTGTTCACTCATGGTATCCAAAATATCGAGGAAGTCCTGCTCTGCAACGCCGGCATCGCGAATAGAGGCAGGGATTCCCACATCCTGCTTCAAGGCTTCAATGGCTTGCACCAAGCGGGCTGTCTTCCTCCAGCGGTCTTCCGAACTGTCTCCGGGAATGTCATTGGCCAGATGGAGCATGTCCGCAATGCGGGCGTAGCGCCCCTTCACCCAGGGATACTTGTACTGGGGCATCATGCCCTGCTTGGTCGGGGTGTCGGTGGCATTGTACTCAATGACATAGGACAACAAGAGCGCGTTCGCCAAACCATGGGGGAGATGGAGATAGCTGCCCATGGCATGCGCCATGGAATGGCACACGCCGAGGAAGGCATTGGCAAAGGCCATGCCTGCCATGGTGGCTGCATAGTGGATCTTCTCTCTGGGCACCAGACGGTCTTCGCCGCCCTCATAGGATCTGCGCAAATACTTGAAGACCAGGCGAATGGCCTCAAGCGCCTCGGCGTCGGCAAAATTGGTCGCAAGCGTTGAGGTATAGGCTTCAATGCCGTGGGTCAATACGTCGAGGCCGGCATTGGCAATCAGGGATCTGGGCAGATCCATGACAAATTCCGGATCGACAATCGCCATATCCGGCGTCAGGGCATAGTCGGTCACAGGGTATTTCACCCCGGTCTTGCTGTCGGTGATCACCGCAAAGGGTGTCACTTCGCTGCCCGTGCCCGAGGTGGTTGGAATAGCCACCATCAGCGCCTTCTTGCCCAAATCCGGGAAGGACACAATGCGTTTGCGGATGTCCATAAAGCGCAAGGCGATGTCGGCAAAATTGATGTCCGGCACTTCATAGAGCAACCAGATGATCTTGGCCGCATCCATGGGGGAGCCACCACCCAGCGCGATAAAGAGATCAGGCTGGAAGGAATTCACAAGCTCCAGCGCTTTTTCCGCGGTCGCGATATCGGGGTCAGGATTGACATCCGAGAAAATGCGGATTTCCATGCCAAGCTTGGCCAAAACCCCGACGACCCGATCCACATGCCCCAAGGTGACCATGGTTTTGTCGGTGATGATAAAGGCTCTGCGGCGATCCTTGAACTCTTCCAAAGCCGGTGCCAGAGCTCCGAGCTTGAAGTAGATCTTGGGCGGCACCCTGAACCAGAGCATATTTTCCCGCCGGGCAGCCACAGACTTCACATTCATAAGATGCTTCACCCCGATGTTCTCGCTGACAGAATTGCCACCCCAGCTGCCGCAGCCAAGGGTGAGCGAGGGGGCAATCCGGAAATTGTACACATCCCCGATCGCTCCCTGGGAGGCCGGCATATTGACAAGCACGCGCCCTGTTGTGAGCGTCTTCTCAAAAAGATGAATGTGCTCGCTGTTGGTCTCCTTCGTATACAAAACCGAGGTATGACCAGCGCCACCAAGCTCAATCAGCTTCTGCGCCCAGGTAACCGCTGTGGGAAAATCGGGCATCCGATAGAATCCCAGAATCGGAGAGAGTTTTTCGTGGGCAAAGGGATCGGTCGGATCCACGTTCTCGCGCTCGGCAATCAGCACCTTGGTGTTTTCCGCAACATCTATGCCGGCCATAGCGGCAATCTTGGCAGCGGATTGCCCCACGATGGCATTGTTCAGATGGCCGTTCACAAAAATGACCTGCGCAAGTTTCTCCGCCTCTTCAGGGCTCGCAAAATAGGCGCCGCGAAGGGTGAATTCATCGCGCAAGGCGTCGGCAATGCGTCTGTCCGCCAGAATGGTCTGTTCCGACGCGCAGATAAGGCCATTGTCAAAGGTCTTGCTGAGCAGAATAGAGTTGACCGCCATCTTGACGTCTGCGGTGACGTCAACCACGACCGGTGTATTGCCTGAGCCCACGCCGATAGCCGGTGAGCCTGAGCTGTAGGCAGCCTTGACCATGCCAGGACCACCTGTTGCGAGGATCAAATTCACATGCCCCATCAGATAATGGGTCTGATCAAGGGTCGGTTTATCCAGGCAGGCAATAATATCTCTGGGGGCTCCTGCCTCAACAGCAGCCATCAAAATAATCATGGCTGCGGCTTTGGTGCAGTTGTTGGCACGGGGATGCGGCGAGAAAATAATGCCGTTCCGGGTTTTCAGGCACAAAAGCGCTTTAAAGATTGTGGTCGAGGTGGGATTGGTGGTCGGAATGACACCAGCCACAATACCAAGAGGGGCTGCGATCTGCCGAAAGCCGGATACCGGGTCTTCCTCGATAATACCGCACGTCTTGGTGTCTTTGTACTGGTTGTAAATGTATTCTGAGGCAAAATGGTTTTTGATGACCTTGTCTTCCAGAATCCCCATGCCCGTCTCTTCCACAGCCATTTTCGCCAAATGGATGCGATTGGCTGTCGCAACCTGGGCAGCATGGTGGAAAATGCGATCCACCTGTTCCTGCGAATATTGGGAATACGCCCGCTGCGCCGTACGAACGCGTTCAAGCACGTCTTCGAGCTGTTCCTGCATGTTTTTCTGTTCCTGTTCTTCCATACATTCTCCTTTCCAAACTATCTCATCTATACGCTGAACACTGGCGTCTACAGCTTTTGCATCCGAACAATCGCCTCTTCGGTATCCTCTGGAGAACCAAAGGCTGTCAGACGAATATACCCTTCCCCGCTCTTCCCAAAGCCAACTCCTGGTGTTGAAACGAGACCGGCCTGGTTCAAGAGGAAGCTAAAGTATTCCCAGGAGCTATACCCTTTCGGCACAGACACCCAAATATAGGGGGCGTTGACACCACCATAGACATCGAGCCCCATACCCTGCATGGCATGGGCGAGCTTTTTCGCGTTGTCGTGGTAGATGGCAATGGCTTGATGGATTTCTCTCTGCCCGCTTTCCGTATACACAGCCTGCGCCGCCCGCTGTACGATATAGGGGCAGCCGTTGTACTTCGTGCTCTGTCTTCTGCTCCAAAGCGGTTTGAGCGGTACCTTCCCCCCATGGCCATCGTGAACCAAAAGCTTTTCGGGCACAACTGTATACGCACATCGAAGCCCGGTAAAGCCTGCGGTTTTGGAGAACGACCGAAATTCGACGGCAACCTCGTCCGCCCCGGGTATCTCATAAATGCTGTGTGCCACATCTTCCTGGGTGATAAAGGCCTCATAGGCTGAATCGTACAGAATAAGGCAGCCGTGCTCGCGGGCGTACTCGACCCAGCGAGCGAGATCCTTCTTCGTCAACACCGTGCCTGTGGGATTGTTGGGATAGCACAGGTAGATAAGATCAGGGGCGTTTTTTGGCAGCGCCGGTACAAAATTGTTTTCCTTGGTGCAGGGCAAATAGACAATGCGACTCCAGATCCCGTCCGTGAGATCCCCTGCCCGACCGGCCATGACATTGGAATCCACATAGACCGGATACACCGGATCGGTCACAGCCACCACGCTCTCTTCGGAAAAGAGTTCCTGAAAGTTCCCCAAATCCGATTTAGCGCCATCGCTGATAAAGATGTCGTCGGGGGTGATGGGCAGATTTTTGTAGTCGTGGGCGCAGATGGCCTCGCGCAAAAACGCATAGCCCTGTTCTGGACCATAGCCGCGGAAATGCGCCGCATCCCCCATTTCATCCACAGCCTGATGCAAAGCAGCAAGAACGCTTTTGGCCAGAGGCTGGGTCACATCCCCAATGCCAAGCCGAATGACTCTCATTTCTGGGTGCGCTGCCTTGTAGGCCTCAACCTGCCGGGCAATGTCCACAAAGAGATAACTCGAACGCAATTTCAGATAATTGGTATTAACAACAGTCACAGTAACCTCGTGGTCTATTTCATTCACATTGGAGAAAATCCACGGCCGCAGATCGCACCCAGCCGATACATTCCATCCTCCGGCTGGGAAGAACCTGAATCCGTCATTCGTGGTCGAAGAAACGGGTACAATGCACAGGCGGAAAAAAAGGACGAAACACAGCACCATGGACAATACCATACGTGCTGGTAGCGTTGCCACAGACTGCCCAGAGCTACCAGCTTGGCATCACCGATAGGGAAAGGGGAAGAACGTACCCTGCCTGCCACACTCCATCTCAAGCCGCATCCGCCCAGGGCTCAGCGCGCGTCATGCGTTTCTCTTGTATAGAATAGGAAGGGAATGTGACACTACAGGATATAGTCGCCTTCAAAAACCGTAACGGCATTGCCTGTCATATACACATGCCCGTCACCGGCATTCCAATCAATACCAAGTTCGCCCCCGAGCAGAGAGACCGTAATCTGGCGCTGCGTGCGTTTGGCCAAAACACAAGCCACCCCAACAGCGCAGGCTCCTGTGCCGCAGGCAAGAGTTTCGCCTGCGCCGCGTTCCCACACGCGCATGGCAACACGGTCTTCGGAGAGTACCTGAACAAATTCCGTATTGATGCGATTGGGGAAGAACGGATGATGCTCGAATTGTGGACCAAGCTCAGGAAGATTCAGCGTGTCCAGGGGGGCATCCATAAACACAACAGCATGGGGATTGCCCATGGAGACGCAGGTGACCGCATACGTCGTGCCATCAATGGAAAGCGGCTTGAGCAGGCAAGGAGTCTCTTGTGCCCAGGTCGTATCAACGGGAATCTTTGCGCACTCAAGGATCGGCTCGCCCATGTCAACCGTTGCCCCAAATACGTGGCCAGCTTCTTTGCGCAGATGGATGATTTTTATGCCAGCCCCGGTCTCAAGGCGAACAACATCCTTGGTGACGAGTCCCAAATCATAGGCAAGTTTGCCCACGCAGCGACTGGCATTGCCGCACATCTCAGCCTCTGTGCCATCGGCATTGAACATCCGCATACGGATGTCGGCGGTATTGGAGGGAAGGATCAGAACAAGGCCATCTGATCCCACGCCAAAATGGCGGTCGCTCATGCGTTTGGCCAATTCTTTGGGCTGCTCAATGTGCTCAACAAAGCCATTTATATAGATATAATCATTCCCAATGCCCTGCATCTTGGTGAAATGAATCGATTTGTGCTGCATAGAAGCTCCCGGGGTTGGATGGAAAAAATCAAGCTGTCATAGAGTAGTATACTACCGGAGCCAATACAAGACGATAGATGGCAAAGGGGCGCAAGGTTATACGGCTCACCAGAAGAATGAAGAGTTTGACCGCAAGGAGCGCAAAGACAAAGGAGGCAAACATGCCAAGGGCAAAAAAGCGCAGATCCTCGCTGCTCACGCTTTGCCAGGAGGTGAGTAATTCATAGCCTGTGGCTGCAACCATAACCGGTACAGCGCAGACAAAGGAGTATTCAGCAGCGGTTTTTCGGGAACAGCCCAAAAGCATGCCCCCAAGAATGGTCGCCGCTGAGCGCGAAAAACCCGGCCAAAGCACGGCAAGGGTTTGAAAACAGCCAATGCCCAGAGCAAGACGGGGTGTTATGCTATC
The DNA here is from genome assembly GCA_017450275.1 of Desulfovibrio sp. Lineage (GTDB taxonomy): Bacteria > Desulfobacterota > Desulfovibrionia > Desulfovibrionales > Desulfovibrionaceae > Desulfovibrio. The sequence goes on from JAFSVD010000008.1 coordinate 9,605, forward strand.
AAGATCCTGCACGGATTCTGCGTATTTGCGCCGCTCAATCACCAACATGCAAAGAGCTCCAACAACCAGAGCCAGAAGCACAGGGATAGGGGCAAAAAGCGTTTTCTTGATAAAGGAGCCAAAAAGAAGCCCAACAAGGGCTGCCGGAAGCGAGGTTAAAAAAAGCAGCCATAGGCCTCGAAGACCTGAAAAAGGCACATCCGGTTTTGGCAGAAGAAGGCCGAGAAACCGTTTCCAGTACAAAACCACCACGGCCAAAATCGCTCCCAGCTGGATGACAATCAAAAAACTGGTGATGGAGGGTCCTGTCACATGGAGAAACTCTGTGGCAATGATAAGGTGTCCGGTCGAAGAAACCGGCAAAAATTCTGTGAGCCCCTCAATGAAACTTAAAAAAAGTACAAGTAAAAAACTTTCCATAAGCTCTTAAAAAACCCCAAAAATAGTGTAACATAAAAAACCATAGGTATTCACCGATGCATCCCTTTTAGCCAGCCTTCCCGTCCAAGAGATGGAATACAGAAAAACAAGAGCAATTGTTTTTCTGCCAGAGGGTCTTGAACCGTATACAAGTCTTGTTTGTTTCATCATACAAAGCAACGTTTTTTGGGACTTGGCTTGGATGATGGCAGACAAGCATTACGCCAATGCACAAAGAGAGCATCACAAGAAAAAAGAATCTAGTCAAAATAGAATGGCAGATTCTGTTTATTATCGAATGTTATAATATGGTTGAGCAATTCTGAAAAATCCAAGAAAGAAGCTGTTTTTCCATGCAAGATTGTTCCAATATTTTGATACAATGAATAAAATTTTATCAACATATCGTCATCATCATATATTATCTTCAACATTTTAACCGCTTGTTCTTCTTCAGGAATATTATTATATATTTTTGAAGCTATTTCCGAAGAAACTATAGCCATTATTGATGATGGCAAACTTTCTGGTTTGACATACGTTTCTTTATAGTTGCCAATAATATCACTTATTTTTATTGAAAAAAGTATATCTCTAACACGGTTTTTCATAAATAAAAATCCTTTATAAAATATTGTAAAACAAAATACAATCCGTATAATTTCTATACAACCTAAACTCTGCAGAAATTATAACCACAGGAAAATCAAGGGGTTTAGAGAGAACCGAAGCAGAAAACCCGCATGGAATAAGGGGTTCCTTATTTTTTCAAAACTAGCTTCTCTTCCCACGAACAAAAAAACTTTCATAATA
>JAFSVD010000052.1 GCA_017450275.1 Desulfovibrio sp.
GCTCGCGTGGGGTGCCTCAGAGTGCACGCGTCCCAAGGAAGAAGGAGACCATCGAGTATATGGTGTTCATTGTTGTCGGTCGACATTAGTCGATTACGCCTAGCACCCAATTTCACAAAAAAATGCACTAAGCCAAAAAAACGGCGTAGAATAAGGGGTTTAGCAAGTAACCGCTATCCTCAAAAGGATAAGCGGCTTTTTCGATGCAAAAATATCAACACCGTTTAGAAGAAGGCGCCGTACAACCACAGGGTGTGGTATTCACTGGGGGACGGCCTGTTGGTGCAGAGGGCTATGCCGTCGCTCCTTTTGGTAAAGCCACTGCCATCGGGAATGTTTCAAAGGGTTATAGTTTTTCGTCAGGCAGTGCGCAGCCTTCTTTTTCCATATTTTCTTTGAGTATTGCCCGAATGCGGAAACAGGTTGTTTTCGGAACGCCGGTCTCTCTGCTGATTTGGGAGATATTGGCTGCGATGTTTTCCTGCAAAAGACGGCGCACTTCAGCTTTTTGTTCTTCCGTGATGGTAGAAGGACGTCCAACGGGTTTGCCCGAACGTCTGGAGGCGGAATACGTATCTACGCGTTCTTTGCGAAGTTTCTTTTCACAGGCATAGAGATTGCGCAGGGCTTCCATTTGCATGAGCGAGTGGGAATCGTTGGGATCAGGAGTGAAGGTGATGTTTTCGGTCAGGAAACGGATTGAAGCTTTTTTGTTGAGAAAAGCTTCCAAGATGAGGAGAAGTTCTTCCAGATTGGTCGCGATACGATCAAAGCTTTGGACATAGATCGTATCGCCCTCGTTGACCTCGTTGAGCAAACGGGTGAGGGCTGGATGCACATCCTCCTTTCGGGTGCAGTTGTCAACATACAAAGCATCATCGGGAAGCGATATTTCCTCAAGTTGCCTTGCATATTTTTTGCTGAGCGGCGAAAAGCGTTTATAGCCAATGTCCATGATGACCCTTTATGCTGTTGTGGTTAACGATGAAGAGCAAGCATTGCGTCTCTCTGTGGAAAGAACAAAGAACAAAGACCAAGACAGACCGCTTGTGGCTCGGTCAGTTTTTTGCTTGCTTGAGAAGTCGTTCCTGCATGCCCAGAGCCACAGCTTCACGGACATGGGCTTCGGCATCTTGGGTAACCGCTACGTCAGTGTAGTAGAGGGCACCACTGGTAACACCGATTTCATCTTGAACCGCAATAAATCGTTGCCAGGATGAAGACATGGTAAAGAGCATTGGTGAGATATAGGTGAAAAAAAGAAAAAGGGCACAGGAAAAAAAGAAGAGTTTGCACCATTGAGCGCGACGTGACATACGAAAATTCTCGTGCAATCAGCGTGTTGTTGGATTGAAGCAGAAAGTGGGATACGCCATTCTTTGAGCCTTTCCAAAGGCTGCAAGGGAGAAAAAATCGGCGGATTGTGCTTTGCCGGCTGTTCGAAATCCGGAGGAAGAAGGTCGTAGAGGCGTTGTCCTTTTCTTGCTAATAGGGCAAAATACAAAATAAGTACAGCCATTTTTTGCTGCATTGCAGCAAAGAGCTCCTTGCATCCACGAAGATACGCTTTTGTCCCGAAAAAGGCTTACGGCACAATCATTCAGGTATGAAAAAAGGCTGCCAGCAATGGCAGCCTTTGTGATTGAAAGAAACGCTTAGATTTTGGCGGTAATTTCTGGGAAGACCTTGTAGAACATGATCCATGCCATCAAGAGGGTGAGGATCAAGTTGAAGGTCTGACCGCAGACATACAGGATGATCGGCTTGCCGCCCTTGAGGTAGCTCTTGAGTTCGCGGAAGTTGGTTGTCAAGCCAATAGCCACAAAGGCCAGGGCAAAGAACCAGCCGCGGAATGCGCCGCCGACCTTGTTGGTGCCGTTTTCAATGAGAATGGTAGCGGTATCGGCACCGAGGTTGGAGCAGATGATGGAGCAGATCAGAGAGACACCCAGGAAACCAAGGACGAACTTGGGGAAACGATGCCAAATTTCCATGGCACCGACTTTCTCGCCTTCTTGCTTGTGCACCTTGGTGGTGAAGTAGATCGCAACAAAGAATGCCGTCACGCCGATCAGGACGTTTTGGATCATCTTGACGGTCGCAGCAACCTGCATGGCCTTGGGGCCGACAAAGGCGCCAGCAGCAGCCACGGCACCGGTCGCGTCAATGGTTCCGCCAATCCAGGCGCCACCCAGGATTTCTGGCATGCCAGCGGCCTTAATAATAGCCGGAATGACAACCATCATGATGGCGGTAAAGGTCAGCGAAAGGCCGATGGAAAGGGTCAGTTCTTCTTTCTTGGCCTGAGCAGCAGCCGCTGTTGCAATGGCGGCGGAGGTACCGCAGACGCTCATGTCCGCTGAAATAACGATATTCAGCGTGGGAGAGGGAATTTTCAGAATCTTTTGGCCGAAGATATAGGTGCAGACAAGGACAATGGGGGTGACAACCCAGGCAACGAAGATGCCGGGAATGCCGATAGCCATGAGCTTGTAGATAAGCACGTCAGCACCGAGCAGGACAAGGCCGGTCTTGATGAAATACTCGACTTGGGCGCTGTATTTCAGCCATTTCGGGCTGCCGATGGTGTTGGCGATGAGCATGCCGATGATGATGGACCAGATCTCTGCATTGAGTCCCCAGCCCTTCATGACATCCTGTTTGCCCATGATCTGCGCAATCACGCACACGACATAGACGCCCAGGAAACCCAGGAAAAACTGGACAGGATTGTAGCCCATGAAAATGGCGCCGATGGTGACAAGGACGCCCAAAAAGAGCCCGAGTCCAATGAGGGATCCTATGCGGTTGAAGGGCTTTTTGATCTTCTTGGCAATTTTTCCGGTATTGCCCTTTGCCTTCTGCCACGACGAAATCGCGGTGCTTGCCGCGGTGTTCAATTCGGCATTCTGGTAATTAGCCTGGGCAGCGAGATCCTGGGCTGCGCGAGCGTTTTGCAAAGCCTCTGCTTCGGCTTTTTTCGCTGCATCCAGTTTGGGCTGGATTGAGGCATTGGCTGCATCAGCGGCACTCTTTGAGAGATAGAGAGAATCGAGGGGATTGCTGTGCCAGCCACCGGGGGTAGCGAGGAGAGATAGGACGGATTTTAAGAACGAAACATCCTTCCCCGCGATTTTTTTCAGATCTGCCTGTGCCTGATAGAGTTCAATTGTTTTAATGGGTTTTTGTTTTTCCTGAGCAATGGTTGCCAATAATGGCTGACTTTTCGATTCCAGCTGTGGCCGATTGTTCATCACAACACAAAGCGCGACAGCTAAGATGAACAAGCCTAACCAAATTGCCCAGTAATCCTCTTTTTTCCACAGGTCTGACCATTGCGATTTCGCTCGGTCGACCACAATGTCGGAATTCTGAGACATTGCTAACTCCCCCTTTATACAGGATAAATGGGTCAATCACCCCGACCCTCTTGTGGGTCGGAGTATGCAGTGCATCCACGAAGAGCTCATGGTTCTTCGTGGAAGGGTGTTGGCACAAAAAAAGCCTAAGGAAATCAAAGAACGCGTGAAACGATAGCACAAAAGCCCGGGGACGAAAAGTATTGAACGTTTTTTTTTCGCGGGGGCTTTGCTAAAAAAACGAAGCAGCTTGGGGGCGATGGTGTTTATAGCTCAAGGAAGAGATCGGCGAGTTCTTTTGGATGCGTAAGCAACTTGCTTGCTCCGTACTTGAGCAGCTCCGTGGCTCCACGGAATCCCCAGGCAACGCCAATGGCAGGGACGTGCGCCGCGTGGGCAGTCATCATATCCACGTTGCTGTCCCCGATAAAGAGGCAGTCTTTTGCTTGGACGCCGATTTCATCGAGCATGATCAAAAGTCGGCTTGGGTCGGGTTTTAAGGGATAATCGTCGCGGCCGCCGTAGACCCTGGCAAAGGGGAGATCGCTGAAATAGGTGGCAACCAGGGTTTGCGTCATGGGCTCGGGCTTGTTGGAGAGGACGCAGAGGGCGATGTTTTGGCTGTGGAGGCTGTGCAGCGCCTCAGGCAGTCCTTCATAGGGTTTTGTATAGACGCACATATTGTGGGCATAGCTTGCTTTGGCATAGGCAACAATGGCGTCAAAGTCCTTGGGTGAGAGCCGCTCATGTTCGCCTTCGGGTAGAGAGCGGATAACCAGGACAAGAAAGCCGTTGCCAACCATCTGCTCGTAGGCTTTCAGGTCGTGGGTGGGATAGCCAAAATGGGCAAGCGCACAATTACAGGCATTGCCCAAATCATCTAAGGTATTGAGAATTGTTCCGTCGAGATCAAAAATACATGCTTTGCCCATACAAAAAACCTTACTTGGTGTGAAACGTTGATGTGTTTGGATTCATAAAACGGCGAAAGCTGATTGGCTCTACCATGAAGTCTCTTTGGATGCGCGTCAACCACCCATCACGGTGTTGTAGGTGGTTTTTGTCGGTCTTGATGATCCTTGCAATCTGTGCAAAAATATGCTACTATGAAATATTAGAATAGAAAAATCTGGCGGCGTCACGTCAGAGTGGAGCGAGAAAGGCGTATCGGTGAACAGGCAGCAAGAGTGATGTCTGGATTGCATTCGAGGATGTCTCAAAGCACTGAGGAGCTGGCATGAAGAAAGATGTTTTGTCTATTCGTCAGTTGGGGGAAGAAACGTGTTGGACGCTTGTGCAGCAGGCAATCGGCATCCCTGATTCCACGGTTCACACCGATTTTTTGTCTGAAAAAGTCTTCGTCCTTTTTTTTGCACAAACCTCTTTGCCTGAACGCCTATGCATTTCAGCGGCGATTCGGCAGATGGGCGGGGACATTGTCTATGAAACTGACCCCACCGGAGAGCATTGGCTGCATGAAATGCATGAGCATCAGCTCGATCTGCTCCCGATTTTTAATTTTTACCTCAATGGCATTTATCTTTATGGCATTCCGCTGACAAGCTTTAAAGGCCAGGATATCAATCTGGACTTTCCCACCATCAATGCCGGCAGCCCTGATGCGCATCCTGCGCACGCGCTTGCCGATATCGCCTATATGGTGAAGGCAAATCGGTATTTGAGTACAATCCCTTGTGCCTGGCTTGGAACGCCAAACGGCACATTGTATTCGCTCATTGCCGCCTCCCGCTGGTTTCCCATGACATTGCGGCTGCATGTTCCGGAAAACAGCGATACCAACGCCCTCGCGCAGGCCATGGAGGATGCGCCCAAGGTGACCCTTGTTGACAGCATCGAAGAGGCTGTTCGCGATGTAAAATTTTTGTTTGTGGGCAGCCGTGTGGGGATCGGGTACCCCCGCATCAAGGATTGGGAAATCAGCGCTTCTGTTTTGCAGAAAGCAGATCCCCAGTTGGGACTCTTTTTAGCGGCTCGTCCCATCAACTGTCTGCCTATTGAACGAGATCTCTTGTCCAGCAAGATGTCCTTGCTCTTGCAGCAGTCCGAATACAGGCTGCGTATCCACAAGCGTATTCTCCACTACGTCTTTGCGTAAATGCGGTTTTTGCTGGGGGGGGCATGGGTGCGACCCGTTTTTTTTTGATGACCTTTGGCTGCAAGGTCAACCAATACGAGACCCAGGCCATCAGGGAGGCCTGGTGTGGTCGGGGTTGGATTGAGGCAGACAAGGCCTCTTGTGCCGATATTATCGTGATCAACAGCTGCGCCATTACCTATACCGGCGAACGCGATGCGCGCTGGGCGCTCACCCGTCTCTATCGGGAGGCGCCGCACGCGCGTTTTATTGTGACAGGGTGTGCGGCAGACCTTGTGTACCAGTCGATCGCTGACCAGACATTGCGTGCGCAAACACAGTGTGTCCTCCAAAAAGACAAGGCCATGCTCCTGCACGACCCAGCAATGGTGTCGAAGGATATATACCCGCCTTTTGCCATCACCGCCTTTCAACGCGCACGACCGATTGTCAAAATTCAAGACGGCTGTTCCCACAGATGCACCTACTGCATTGTCCCGACAGTGCGATCCAAGCCGCTCAGCAGACCCCCAGCGGATATTGTCCGTGAGGCCAGGACGCTTTTGGCCAAAGGCTATGGAGAGCTCATTCTTTCCGGGATCAATATGAAGCAGTATGGGGTGGATCATCCGGAATACGGCGATATGTGGGATATCGTCATGCTGCTTGAGCGGGAACTGGCTGAAGAATACGCCGACAGAGCGCGCATCAGATTGAGTTCTGTCGAGCCATCGCAATTGGACAGTCGTGGTCTGGCGGTCTTGGAGGCAAGCACCTTGTTGTGCCCGCATCTCCATCTTTCCCTGCAGCACACAGCGCCACAGATTTTGCGGCTGATGGGGCGTGGGCATTATACGATTGAGCAGGTGGCAAACGCGGTTTCTTCCCTCTCCTCGATATGGCCACGCTTCGGGCTTGGTTGCGATGTGATTATGGGCTTTCCCGGGGAGACAGAAGAGGATGTGGCGCATTTGCTCGACGCAATACGCGCCATGCCCTTTACCTATGCCCATATTTTTCCCTATTCACCCAGGCCAAACACCGCTGCGGCGTCGTTTCCCAACCAGGTTCCAGACAAGCTTGCCCGGGAGCGTGCGAGGCGCGTGCGCACGCTCTTTGCGGAAAAAAACCGTGCGTTTCGGATGACACTTGTGGACAAGCGTGTTCCGCTCCGTGTGATTCCGGAACACCGATCCCATCAAGGCCAGTGTAAAGGGGTCTGTGAATACTATATTTCCTGTTTTTGGGAGGGATCTGGGGAGCACGTGGGATTTGAGCGCGTCTCTCCGTGCGGTCTTCACGAGCAAGGGCTTCTTGTGGAGAGAGAAAAAGCAAGAGAATAGGCTTCCCAGGTGGTGTTTTTCCGCCTGGAAGGTTGAAGGAAAGCAGAGGCAAAAGAATGCAGATTCAACAAATTCGCAATGCGACGCTCCGTCTTCGTTTTGGCGGGGCAACGTTTTTGATCGATCCCTGGCTCGCAGAGCAGGGTGCCATGGGCACCTTTGCTCAAACACCCTATCGCTGCATGCGTCCCGAAGCAGAGCGTATTCCCATGCCCATGCTGCCTTTGCCCTGTTCTGTTGCAGCCATCTGTTCGGGCATCGATGCCATTGTGCTCACCCATGTGCATCCGGATCATATCGACATGGCAGAAGATGGCACGGTCGGAAAGCCTTTGCCAAAAGAAGTGCCGCTTTTTGTGCAGAATGTGGACGATGCCGTGACGTGTCAGCGTTCGGGTTTTGATGATGTGACGGTCTTGTACGAGAATTCAGCCTTTGGCGGGGTGTCGTTGATCAAGACGCCTGCCCGGCACGGCACAAAGATACCATGCGGTTCTGCGTGTGGGGTGGTGTTTCAGGCGGAGGGCGAAAAAACGCTGTACCTGGTTGGAGACAGCATCTGGTATGAGGGGGTTCGGCAAACTCTGGAGCGCTTTCATCCTGCGGTGATTGTTGTCAATGCCTGTGGCGCCCATCTTCTTTCCTATGGTCGCCTCATCATGGATGCCCAGGATATTGCCTTGCTCCATGCAGCCTGCCCAGACGCAACCATTGTCATAAGCCACATGGATTGTGTTGCCCATGCAACGGTTACGCGGTCTGCGATGCGCGCCTTTTTGGACGAACACGCGCTCACCAAATACTGTGTCATGCCTGAGGACGGGGCGTCCCTGGATTTGTAGCAAAAAAGAAGCGCATGGTTGAGACAATTGCTGTGTGCAAGGGGTAGCTATTATTATTACGGTTCTCCAAAAATATCCCACCACTAAGGTGGTTGGATATTTTTGCTCGTAATCCGCCTCCGTTCAGATGGCATTTTTGCCATCTGAACTACGTTGGCAGGGTTTGTACGCTCTTTGTACAAACCGATAAACGTTAATCAACGTCAGGATGCTTCCTCAGTTCTGACCTCTTGAACGACACTCAGTAGACAAGCCAGAGAAAGGTACGAAACGGGTGTGTCGCTTTTACGATCTGCCAACATTGGCGAGAGGAGCCATGTTTTTACATGCGTCACAAGGCCTTTACAGGCTTTA
>JAFSVD010000053.1 GCA_017450275.1 Desulfovibrio sp.
AGAAGATACCGAACATGGCTTGCCCCTATGGAAAGCTCTAGAATTGTGAGATGGAGCAATAGTTCCATAAGTGCAATAAAAAATCGAGGTAGAATTTGAAAAAACTTAAAATATTTTTTTGGTATGAATATTGCTAAAGCATAATCTATACCAAAGCACCTCAGTAAAAACTTGGAAACTGGTGTGTAAAAATACGGTAGAGGAGAAATCCTCATTTCTCAAGAACGTTCTGCGTAAAAAACACATATGAACTTGGAGAAGTCTGTAGAATAAAGAGGGCAAAAGGCTTGGATTGCAAGGCGCTTTAGCGTGGTGTAGAAGGTTGCGATGAAGCACGCTATTCTCTTGGTTGCCTACGGCGTGGCCAATCATTCGGGACGCAGTGTTTTGGCCGTATTTTGCGCCCGTGTTCGGGATCTCTTTCCCACTTGTTCGGTGCGTTGGGCGTATACCTCTTCGCTTGGGCGGAAGCGTTTGGCGCAAGCGGGCATAAAAAGCGATTCCGTGGCCAAGGCGCTTTTGCGCATGCGCTATGAGGGCTTTCACACCGTCATTGTCCAGCCGCTCCAAACTATTGCCGGGCGCGAGCACAACGATTTGCTCGCAACGGTTGCGGATATTTGTGCGCAAACGCCCATGCAGGTTGTGGTGGGAAGTCCTCTTTTAACCGATCAAGAGGATATCGATCGGGTGGCCACATGTCTGGTTGCCAGTTTGCCAAGAGAGCGAGAGCCGTATGAAGACGTGATTTTCATGGGGCACGGTTCAAAGCATCCGGAAGCGGTGCGCTACCAGGAGCTCGATTGGGCTGTGCAGTTGCGTGATAAACACGTGCATGTGGGCACCATGGAGGGGGGGGTGACCTTGGAGGTGCTTGTGCCAAGGCTCAGTTCCCGGCGAATTTGGCTTTTGCCGCTTTTTTCAACCGTTGGACGGCACACGCTCCAGGATATGGCGGGCGATGCCCCGACATCCTGGCGTTCGCGTCTTGAGGCGCTTGGGCATCTCTGTCAGGTGGTTTTGCAGGGGACGATTGAAGATACGTCGCTTGCCCAGGTGTGGCTCGATCATCTTGTGCGTGCAAAGAGAATGATAAATGAGGTAGTGAGGATATGAAGCAATTGTGTGCGTATCTTCTGGTGCTGTGTCTTTGTGGCTGTGCAGCAGCAGAACCAACGACAAGCAAGGTTGTCCAAAGTGAGGCCAAGGGCGCTGATATTTTTAATCCCTGGCGAAGCAAGGATCTTCCCGAATCACGGCATCTGTCCAAGGATGGCAACGAGATTTTGGGGCAGATAGGCGGCCAGGCACAGTCGCTCGTGGCTGAGGCCAAGCACAGACCCTATTGGCGCGACGAGATCTATCCTGTGGTTTTTGGCGAGCGAACCGCTCCCCATGAGATTCTGGTTCTTCTCGATTTTGCCAATCCCAAGACCGAAGTTTTGTGGAAGGAAGTTGTGGCGGCAAGCAAGCACATAAATCCCAAGCACTGCAAAATCGTGGTTTTTGGCAAGAGCACAGAGCTCTATGGCACGGATTTGATCGGGTTGGCGATTTGGATGAGCCATCAGCGCGAAGGGCAGGCCATGCCCTATATCAGCTACGCCCTCGCCCAATGGAACAAGGTCAAGGCGGAGCAAAAGCGTCAGGGTCGGGTGAAAGCCTTTGCCAATGAATACGATGCCACAGCGAGCGCCAAGGATATGCCCATTCTCTATTCCTATCTGGGCAAGATCCATCCACCTGTGGCTGAGCGCGATGAACTGGCGCTCTCGCGCTACAGCTACGACGCTGGCAATGTCAACATGTACCAAGCCATCCAGGTCTGTGACCACTACGAGGCCAAGCCGCCGTGTGTTGTGGTCGATGGAAGAACCATGGGGCTTGCCAAACAGAGCGATATTGTGAACGCTGTTGGCAAATGAGTTTGGGGGCATACGCCCCCTTTTTTTTAAGCAAAGAGAAGATCAGGCACGTTTGGCAGGAGTCCCTCGTCGGCTGCCATGGTAAAAAAGAGGCGCAGGCCTTTGCGTTCATCGCAGCCAAGGGAATAGGTTAAGGCGTGTTGATAGTAGAAGGAGAGCTCTTCGTCTGTGAGCGGGCAGGTGTTGCGAACGCTCGCAATGACGTCTGGAAGATGCTCCATGCCCCAGGCAAGGCTTTCTTGCAGAGGCTTTGTGGCATCGGGAGAGCTCCAGTTTTTTTGGAGGATAAAGAGCGCAAAGACAAAGGGCGTCTTTGTCCACATCCGCCAGGCTGTGGCTGTATCGAGGCAGTAGGGAAAGAGCCCTTGTTTGGAAAGACGCAAGGCCTCATCCCCTATGGCCAGATAGGCTGTTTGAGCCTGGTCGACGCTGCCCTGGCAATAGGAGACCGTGCGTTTGAAGTATTTGGCCAAGAGCAATTTGGTGAGAATAACAGAGGTATTGCTTTGGGCGGTGATGGTTATGGTTCCTTCGAGCCTCTCAATCGGTTGGTGGCTGAAGAGGAGCACGCTTTGGACAGGTCCTTTTGATGCGATACAGAGATGGGGATCGAGCACATAGGAGGCGCTGTTTTTGGCGTATTCTACGGAGGAGCAGGCAGCGAGACAGAGCTCTCCCTTGTGCATCATGGCGTTTAAGCGCGCTGGGGTGTCGTAGACAAAGTGATAGGGATTGGGGATATGCCCGTGTTCGAGGGCGTAGAAGATGGGGGCAACATTGATAAAGGCAATGCGGCCAACAGGAAAAGCCATGATTTGATCCTTGTCAGACAAGAGGTTGGGGATCCACGGGGGTGTAGTTCATGGTGCGCTGGATGGGGGTCATGCCCGCAGCACGGATGACCGCATGGATTTCCGCACGGCTCATGTGATTGCTTGTGCCTGCGGCCTTGACTACGTTTTCTTCGATCATGAGCGAACCAAAGTCGTTCGCGCCATAGAAGAGCGCCAATTGGGCGATTTCAGGCCCCATGGTGACCCAAGAAGCTTGGATATTGTCGAAATTGTCGAGCACAAGGCGCGAGAGGGCAAGAAGTCGCAAATACCGTGGCGCTGTGGCGGGTTCCACAGGGATTTTTGTGTGATTGGGCTGGAACGACCAGGGGATAAAGGCCGTGAAGCCGTGTGTTTCGTCTTGGAGATCGCGCAGGGCAAAGAGATGGGTGAGCGGATCATGTGGCCCTTCCCTGTGCCCAAACATCATGGTGGCGGTTGTGCGCATGCCCTGTTTGTGAGCCTCGCGCATGACAGCAAGCCAGGCTGTTGCCGAGCATTTGTTGGGGGAGACTTTGGCTCGCACCTCGTTCACCAAGATTTCCGCCCCACCTCCGGGGATGGAATCCAGTCCGGCTTGACGCAGCCTGCGAATGACATCAGCCACACTGATGCCCTCTTTGTTTGCCCAGAACACGATTTCAGGCGGGGAAAAGGCATGGATGTGGAGGCTTGGCCACTGTTTGCGCATCCAGGAGAGCATGTCTTCGTACCAGGAGAGGGGAAGGTCGGGATTGTGGCCACCCTGGAGCAGAATTTGGGTGCCCTTGAGCGCGAGGGTCTCTTCGATTTTTTCGGCGAGCGTTTCCCGCGAGAGCACATAGCCCTCTGGATCGCCAGGGGCGCGGAAAAAGGCGCAGAATTGGCAGCCGCAGACGCAGATATTGGAATAGTTGATATTGCGATCCCCGACATAGGTGACAATGGGCTCTGGATGCTTTTTCCAGCGCACGGCATTGGCAAGGTGGGCAAGGGTCTGCAGGGAGGCGTTTTCAAAAAGATGAGTGGCATCCTCCCGCGTAAGTCGTTCGCCGCGTTCCACTTTTTTGCCAATGGCAAGGACTGTGGATGGTTCGGCCATGGGCGAATGGGTGCTTGCTTGGGGCTGGGTGTTTGGTTGTGCGTGGGAGAAGGTGGCGTTTCGGCGCACAGGCAAAAAGCCCGCGTCGGTGATCATGTGTTCGAGCTGGGCAATGGTCATGCTCTGGGAGGTGTTTGAGCCAGCCATATGGCCGATGTGTTCCTCGACAATGGTGCCGTCGAGGTCGTTGGCGCCGTACCAAAGCGCTGTCTGCGCCATCTTGACCCCGAGCATGACCCAATAGGCTTTGATATGGGGAATGTTGTCCAGGAGCAGGCGGGCAACAGCGATGGTGCGCAGGTGATCCAGGCCGTTGACAGGGCCTTTGCGGGCATCGGGGATGCTCAGACGGGAATTTTTTTGGAGAAAGGGCAGGGGGATAAAGCAGGTGAAGCCGTGGGAGGCGTCTTGCTGGGTGCGCAGTCTGAGCAGATGATCGACGCGCATGGCATAGTCTTCTTTGTGGCCAAAGAGCATGGTGCAGTTGGTGGCAATCCCTAAGCTGTGTGCCTCTTGGGAGATGCGCAGCCAGGTTGTGGCATCGGCTTTTTGGGGACAAAGCGTGCGTCGCAGCCCTTCGTCAAAGATTTCCGCCCCGCCTCCGGGCATCATGACAAGGCCGGCCTTTTGCAATTGTTGCAGCACAGCGAGGGAGGATATGCCTTCGAGGCTGGCAAAATGGGCGATTTCCACCGGTGTGAAGGCCTTGATGGGGAGGGTGGGGGCGAGCGCGTGGATGGATGTGAGCAGATCCACAAACCAAGAGAGCGAAAGAGTCGGATGGCAGCCGCCCACAATATGGAGTTCATCGAGAGCGAGGCTTTGGTCGAGGGCGCTTTTGATGCGAGCTAGGATATCGTCCTTGCTCAGGGTGAAGGCGCCAGGAGCCGAAGCCGTATCGCGCCGGAACGCGCAAAACGTACATCGGTTGACGCAGATATTGCTGTAGTTGATCTGTCTGTTGACAACATAGAAGGTCTTTGCCCCGTGCAGGCGCGTGCGCACATGGAAGGCGAGGGCTCCGACTGCGGTTAAGTCTGGGCAGCGAAAGAGCGTCATGCCGTCTTCAAAGCTGAGACGCTCGCCCGCAAGCACTTTGTCGTAGATCTCGCCTAAGCCGATGGACTGATAGAAGTGTGCCGTTAGCATGAAAAAAAGCCTTGCCTTGCTTGCAAAAAAAGTGAAGTGTGAGGGTATGTGTTTTCGCAATCGCTGTTGAAAGGAGTCTTCGATGGAACGGTATACCCTCGGTTTATCCTCGTGTCCGAACGATACCTTTATCTTTCACGCTCTTCTCCACGGTCTTGTGCCCGTCCCCTTTCAGGTTGAGCCGTATATGGCCGATGTGGAGGAGTTGAATGCCTGTGTACTCGCTGGCCAACTGCCCTTTTCCAAGATCAGTCTTGGCTGTGTGCCCTTTTGTCAAAAAGACTACGCTCTCTTGTGCGCAGGAGCGGCCTTGGGCTTCGGGAATGGTCCTCTGGTTGTGGCAAAGAAAGAGCCCGATGAGGAGCTTTTTGCCAAGGGAACGCTTGCGATCCCTGGCACAAAGACAACAGCCAATCTCTTGGTGCATTTGACCAAGCGCTTCCAGGGGGAGTGCATCCCCATGCTCTTTTCTGACATCATTCCCGCTGTGTGCCGGGGCGATGTCGATTTTGGGGTGATTATCCACGAAGGCCGCTTCACCTACAAAGAGCATGGGCTGAACCTTGTTCTGGATCTGGGGGCGTGGTGGGAAGAACACTTTGCTGTTCCTCTCCCTCTGGGTGCCATCTGCGTGCGCAGGGATATACCAAAGGCACACGCCAAGGCCATGGAAGAGGCCATAGCACACAGTCTTGCCTATGCCTGGGAGCATCCTGCTGTCTCTCGTCCCTATATCCAATCCCATGCGCAAGAGCTTGCAGACACTGTTATCAGCGCGCACATCAAAACCTTTGTCACATCCTTCAGTCAAAATTTGGGGGATGTGGGCAAAGGCGCCATCGAAGCCCTTGTGGCAGCTGGCAAGAGTCTCCACGGTATCGAAGAGAGGGCGCCGCTCTTCCTGGATTAAGGGGAGTTGCGCATAAGGTGCCAGGTCATTTTAATGATCTGGATAATGTCCCCAAACAGGCTGGATCGGTGGTCGGAGAGGGGCGTTATGGGGATGGGGACAAAGGGTTCTGTGCGATGGACGGGGGTGGTGGATGAGGGTGTATCGCCAGGAAGGGCAAGGAGACCCAGGGGATCGGTTTCAGGGGGATCTTCGCGGACAGCTATGCCCCGGGCGGGCTTGAGGCCGTCTTTGTCTTCAGCAGGATTTTCTTTGTTTTGGCTGAGCAGGCGGAGTTTGAGATCTTCTTTGCGCTGCAATCGCGCTTGGTTTTCGTGATCTCTGGCTTCCTCGATCTTGCGGGCGAAGTTTTCCTTGAGGGACTGGGTGATCTGGGCGTAGAGCGTTGGGGGGAGATTGGTACGTTTGGCTAGGGCAGCGAGAAGGGTGTGGAGCATGGTCTGGGGGTGTTTGGCCATGCGACACATGTCCGCCATCTTTTCCCCCACAAGCGGGGCTGGCACGGTTTCAAGGCTCTCGGCCAAGGTGTCAGCCGCTTCGGCGTAGTGGCCTTGGTTAATGTGCTTTCTGGCTTTGACAAAGAAGGGATTTCTCGCCTGGCTGTTGCCGATGACCACCCGCGCAAAGATGGTGCGGGCAATGTTCCAGCGACCGGCGTTGACCATGGTCTCAGCAGCCTGGGAGAGCCAGTAGCCGACATTGTTTTGGTCTTTTTTGCCCGTATAGGCTGCGGCCATGCCCAGTTCGGCTTCGCCTTTCAAGGTCGGGGATTCCAGGGCATGGGTGAAGGCAATGATGGCGCTGTTCCATTTTTTTTGCTGCACACACTGCATGCCCACCTTGTAAAAGGCCTCGGGTTCGTAGCGGCTCGCCTTCACAAGGGTTTGGCTGTTCTCAAGCAGGGCAAAGAAGAGGTTGTCGCTCGCGCCCTTGGCGGGTGTTGTTTTGGGGGGATTGGTGGCAAGAAGAGCAAGACTTGCGCGCATGCTCTCAACGGCAATGGGTCTGGCTAAGAGGGCGTGGGCATGGGTGCCAAGCATCTGGAGCTGGTCTTTTTCCGTCTCTGAGGGAACGAGAAGCAGGATGGGAAGCGCATAGAGGCGCGGGTGGCTTTTGAGTATGGTGGCAAATTGTTCTCCCGTCATGTCGCTCAGCCGCATCCCCACCACGGCGATGTATGTCGTGGCTGCCAGGGGATCGCCAGCGAGAAACCGGGCGGCTTCGCTGCCGCTGGTCATGGGAAGGATCTGCTCATACCCGCAGTCGCGCACAATCTTCTTGTCGATGGCATTGATCGACTGGCTTTCGTTCAGAAGGAGAATCGTTTGCATAAGGACACTTCAGCGAAAAGAGCACGCCTTTGCTGGCAAGAAAAAAACCAGAAAATCTCTCACAAGCACGATACACCTTTGTGCCTGCTTTGAAAAGTCTTTCCAACGGCAAGCACGCGTCTTATCCGGGAAAATGCGCTCTGGCCGTTTGTTCAAGCACATCCTTTGGCCACACTGTTTTGGTGGCCAGGGCAAAGAGATCAAAAAAAGGCGCTTCCCGGCGCATGGAGGCCACCTGGGCAAAGCCCACCTCTTGGAGGGTGAGCACCAGAGCGTCCTTGGTAAAGCCGCATTTATGCGCCATGAAGGTATTGCCACGAGCCAGGGAGGCTCTATGGCCATAGAGAATATCGATGGGCGCTATGTCGCCACAGGGAGCCTGGTAGCAGGCTTCCAGCAATTTCCCTTGGGCGATAAGCTGGCAGACCGATTGGAGATCCGGGCAGGTTATGACCAGAAAGCCCTCGGGTTTTAAGACGCGCAGAAATTCGCGCAGGGCTTTGGGCACATCGTGGGCATAGCAATGTTCGATATTGTGGCTCGAATAGACCGCATCCATGGAAGATGTGGCAACCCCTTCCATGTTTCGCATATCCCCCAGGATATCTGGATTGCTTTCAGGATCGATATCCAGGCGGATCTCATGCCAAGACGGTTCTGCAAAGGCGCGGGTTGTCCTGTCTTTGTGATTGGGGCCTGCACCGACGTGCAGGAAGGTTTTGTGTTCCATGGTATTCCTCGGCATTTCTCGTGGAAAAAAGGTTGATCAGGAAAGGGCGTCGTAGAAGGCGCTGTCAACGGGTTCGCCCCACAGTGTTTGGGTCTTCTCCCCAGGGACTTCGAGGGCTAAATGCTGCATGGCCGAATCCTTGGCAGCCCCGTGCCAGTGCTTCACATTGGCGGGAATGTGGATGACATCCCCTGGTTTGATGACCCGAACTTCTTCGCCTTCGCATTGGCAATAGCCCCGTCCTGCGGTGACAAGCAAAATCTGTCCGCCACCTTTGGTGGCTGTGTGGGTATGCCAGTGGTTGCGGCAACCAGGGGCAAAGCTCACGGCATAGAGGGGGACTGCGTGGGTGATGAGGGGCGTGAGATAGCTTGTGCCCACAAAGTACTGGGCGTAGGCGGTGTTTTCCTGGCCAAGGGGAAAGGGCGCTTTCGCACGGAGTGCTTCAAGGGTGAGCGGGTATTCGCCCACAAAGTGGGGGATATATTCTGTCAGCATAGGGTATCACCAAAAGGGTTTGGGGGGGCGGCACAAAGAAGGCGCGTTGTTGTGGTAAAGCTCTGTGGTGTGAGATTGGGATAGAGCCAAAAGCCCTCGAAGCCAGGGGTGAGCAAGAGGGCGTTGGCGAGATGGCTGTTGGCACAAAGCGCTGGATCTTCCTTGGCGACCTTGGCGAGAAAGAGGGCGTCGAGTACAGGAAGGTTTTGGGCAGACACGGTTTTTGGGAGAGAGCCGTGGAGGCTGGCAAGCAAGGCGCTGTCAAAGGCCTCTGGGTCGAGGATCCCCAGGCGAGGGGGCGTCTCTGCAAGGAGAAGGGTTGCTGTGTGCGGAAGTGTGGGCAGCGAATCCCGCATGGAGCACACACCCAGGCTTCCCGGCAGCGGCGGAAGAGACCATGGCTCATCATCGAGGACAATATCGTCGATGCCGCAGAGTTCAAGCGCAAGCAGGCTTTCCTTGGCTGGCATGGCCTCAAAGCAGGCGATGATATGGGCAACACCGGCAAGGCGGGGAAGAATCGCTTGGCAGGTTATGCGTGCGCAGGCGTTTTTCTGGGCGGACAAAAGGAGCACAACCCAATCGTAGGGCTTCTCCGTGCTTTGCACCATCTCTCCATCGTGTATCAGCGTGTGCTGGGCGTGTGTGTGCCGTGTCCCAAAGCTTTTGTACAGGCAGTGTATGGCCTGCTTGATCTGGCTTCGAAGAGCAGGGGAAGCGTGTTCGTAGGCTGTTTGCCGAATACTGTCTGGCACTTGATGGTCGTCGAGCCAGGCAAAAACGTCGTCTAGGCGTGGTTGAGCCATTGGGTGAGATCCTCGATTTGCTTGGCAACAGAAACAGGACCTGTGCCGCCCAGCGTTTCACGCCGTGCAACCGCGGTCTTGGGATCCAAAACAGGATAGACATCCTCCGCAATGCGGGGATCAAGGCTTTGGAGTGTTGGGAGATCGAGATCTTCCAGGCACACGCCCTTGGATTCAGCGAGGGCTACAGCGCGTCCTGTGACATGATGGGCTTCTCGGAACGGGAGGCCTTTTTGTGTGAGGTAGTCAGCCAGTTCGGTTGCGTTCAAAAAGCCCTGTTTGCAGGCAGCGAGCATGCGGTCGCGGCGAAAGGTGAGATGGGTGATAAGGCCGGTCAAAACACCGAGCGAGTTGATGACGGTTGTTGTTGTGTCAAAAAAGCCTTCCTTATCTTCCTGCATGTCGCGGTTGTAGGCAAGGGGTAAGCCCTTCATCACGGTCAATATGCCCAGAAGATGCCCATAGACGCGTCCGCTTTTGCCCCGAACCAGTTCGCAGACATCGGGGTTTTTCTTCTGGGGCATGATGGAGGAGCCTGTGGCGTAGGCGTCAGGCAGGGTGAGAAAGGCAAAGCTGGGATGCGCCCACAGAATGAATTCCTCGCACAAGCGGGAACAATGCATCATAAGAATGGAGGCACAGCTGAGCGCCTCAATCACAAAGTCGCGGTCAGAAACCGCATCGAGCGAATTGGGATAGACAGCCGGAAAGCCAACGTCTTTCGCCACCTCGTAGGGGTTTAAGGGATAGGTTGTGCCAGCGAGGGCGGCTGCGCCCAAGGGGGAGATACGCACGCGTTTTTTGGCATCGTCGATGCGTTCGCAGTCGCGTTTGAACATCCACGCGTAGGCCAAGAGATGGTGGGCAAGGCATATGGGCTGGGCTGGCTGGAGATGGGTGAGACCGGGGAGGAGGGTTGTTTGCTCTGCCTTGGCCTTGGTACACAGCGTCTCGATAAGCGCACGGAGTTTGTCCTGCCATACGGTCATTTCGTCAGCCACAAAGAGCCGAAAGGTGAGCCCCACCTGGTCGTTTCTGCTGCGGCCGGTGTGGAGTTTTTTGCCAACGCTGCCAACCAGTTCTGTGAGCCGCGCTTCGATATTCATGTGCACGTCTTCGAGGCTCGCACGCCAGGTAAACTTCCCTGCCTCGATTTCCGCAAGCACTTTTGAGAGCCCCTCTATAAGGGTCTTGGCCTCATCCTGGGTGAGAACGCCTTGAGTGCCGAGCATGCGGGCGTGCGCCTGGGAGGCCAGAATATCCTGGCGGTAGAGGATGCGATCGTAGGTCTGTGAATCGGTGAATTGCGCAACCAGTGTATCGGGTGCTTGGGTGAATCGTCCGCCCCAGCTTTGATTGGTTCCCATGGCGTATCCTTCGTTTGCGTGGTCGAAAAAAGCGACAGGGATACACCGGGTACGGTGTATCCCTGTCAAAAAGGTCTATAGATACTGCTTATTTGGCCTTGTGTTTTGCCTGAACGCGGGCATAGCAGCGCAGTCTGAGACTGTTTAAGCGGATAAAGCCCTGGGCGTCGTGGTGATCGTAGTCCCCACCCTCAAAGGTCGCAAGATCCTTGGAGAAGAGGGAATAGGGGGATGTACGGGCAAGCGGCCACACCCCGCCCTTGTAGAGTTTTGCCCGAACCTCGCCTGTTACGTTTTCCTGGCTTTTGTCCATAAAGGCCTGGAGGGCTTCGCGTTCCGGCGCGTACCAGAAGCCGTTATAGACGCATTGGGCATAGCGGACAGCGAGCATATCCCGGATACCGAGAACCTCCCGATCCATGCAGATGCCTTCCAGATCCCTGTGCAAGGCATAGAGGAGGGCGCCAGAGGGATCTTCGTAGACGCCACGGCATTTCATCCCAACAAAGCGGTTTTCCACCATGTCGAGACGGCCAATGCCATGCCGGCCAGCGATGGTTGTCAGTTTTTCGATGAGCGCATAGGGCGAAAGGGGTGTGCCATTGACAGCAACAGGATTGCCGCGTTCAAAGGCCACGGTGAGTATTTCTGCCTCATTTGGCGCCTGCTCAAGCGGGCTTGTCCGCTGATGGCAGGAGGGATCGGGTTCATTCGCAGGATCTTCCAGCTCGCTCCCTTCAAAGCTGGTGTGGAGCATGTTGGCATCCATGCTGTAGCGTTTGGATTCTGTGGGAATGGGAATGCCGTGTTTTTCGGCAAAGGCGGTGAGCGCTGTGCGGCTCATGAGATCCCATTCCCGCCAGGGGGCAATGACTTTGATATCTGGTGCCAGGGCGTTGATGGACAATTCAAAGCGAACCTGATCGTTGCCCTTGCCCGTTGCGCCATGGGCAATGGCATCAGCGCCTTCCTTTCTGGCGATATCGACAAGCGCCTTGGCGATGATGGGTCTGGCAATCGAGGTGCCCAAGAGGTAGCGCCCCTCATAGATGGCCGCAGCCCGCATCATGGGAAAGACGAAATCCCTGGCCATTTCTTCGCGCAGATCCACAACATAGGCCTTGGAGGCACCGGTATGCAGCGCTTTTTGTTCGACGCCAGAAAGGTCTTCTGGTTGACCAAGGTCTGCTGTGACTGTGATGACCTCACAGTGATAGTGTTCAACAAGCCAAGCAAGGATAACAGAGGTATCGAGACCGCCTGAATAGGCAAGAACAATTTTTTTGATATTTTCCATGGGAACTGTCGCTTAGGATGAGCCGGAGATCTCCAGCGTAGTACGGTTCGCCGTAAAGAGGAGGCCAGCCGAGAAAGGGGATTGCTCACGTAGGCAAACAAGGCGGGTCTGTGCACGGCATAAAACGCTCAGAGCCTTTTTTCGCCAATCTCTTCTGCGTGTCTTTCACGTGGTCAGAACGGAGAAGGCCTTTGAGATTGGGAACAGCTTGCGCGGAGCTCAGATGCCTCGTGACATCTGAGCTGAGGCTGATGACGCGCTACGCAAGACTGTTCGACGAAGGCTGTCTTGGATAAGGCAGTGAGAAAACAAAACGAGCAATAGCCTTTTCCAATACTCTTAAACAAGGGCTTCGTCAAATTCGAAGCAGGTCAAGAAAACGGCGCTTCCGTACGCACGGTTTTTAAGGTCAAGAAGGAAAGAGGGGCGCTATTCCGCATGGTTTCGTGTTTCGGGACTGTGTGGAAGGCAGTACGCAGCGTTTGCTTGACTGCCCGGGATGTGTTTGGTGCGACAGGAATCCTGGGATGTATGGGCTATGGAAAACGAGGAAATGGGGGCTACCGTTGCCTTTGGTGGTATGGTCACACTGGCTGGATGGGCGTTTTGTTCTTCGCGTGCTTCTTTTTGCAGAGCCTTGTTCCATGTGGCCATGCAATGGATGATGGCAAGAAAGAGTTGCGATGCTTTGGACGAGGTGTCCGAGGAGATCAGCATGTCCTCTTTGTGGGAATAGAGGGAGACGGATTTTTCATGCAGTATGTGCAGAACGCGTTCAAAGTCTGGGGCATCCAGGAAAAAGCGATCCAGACTGTGCACATGGATGACATCCCCTTCCTGCACGGTGTCAAGCAAGCGTTGGCGTTCGAGCAAATTGTGGGGAGTGAGTGTATCATAGGCATCGGTGAAAATCGCATCAGCAGTGAATCCAATATCGTTGAGCTGATCTTTAGGGTTTAGGTATAAAGCAGATAAACGGATATATCCATAGATCATACACAAAAAACTCCAGTCTGTTATAGGTTACAAAAAGTAGTAACTCTCTCCTTTGATGAACGGCACAATACTGCTGATCAGAAAAATCCAAAAAAGAGAAGGGCTTTGTTGCAGGAACAAAGCAGGCTCTGGAAAAAAAGCCCAGAAGATCGAGATCCAAAGCAGAGGCTTGTACGGCCTTCTGGCAGCCCAGGAAGAAATCCCATTATAGGTAAATTGGGCAAAAAGGCAAGGGTTTTACAAAATTGTAGTAAAATTCTAATGCTTTGGGAAAGAGCGGGGCGATGTTTTGAGCCTTGCGGGCTGTGCGTACAAGGGTGATATGGTCATGGGAGACTCCTCGTATGGTTAGGATGCGAAAAGGGCTTTCGAGGAGAAGAAGAGGGGATTTGATACGGGGGTTGGGCGTGGTGTGGGGCTTTTGGAAAGAAGGTGTGGAGGGTTCCCACTCCCCCTATGGTCAGGGCGTGGGATAACGAAAAATCTTTTGCATTAGTAATACAAACACGATCAAAAGATTTGCTACTTTCTTTAGATCATGCTTTTGAAAAAAAAGCAAGCAATTTCTGCAATGAGTCACAAAAAAGAGCAATTGTATTTCTATATGCAGTTTACTTCATAGGCTTTCCTCATGCCAGCTGTGCTTGGGGCAGAGGCAAAAAAGGGGGAAGCGTTGGCTCCCCCCTTTTTGGCGTTTTTAGTGTTCGTTGATGATTTTTTGCACAAGGCTATTCACAAGGCCGGGATTGGCCTTGCCCTTGGTTGCACGCATAATCTGCCCGACAAAAAAGCCCATCAACTTGGTTTTGCCAGCACGGAGGGATTCTGTCTCCTTGGGATTGTTGGCCATACATTCGCGGACAAGGCTTTCGAGTTCCGTTGAATCCGAGATTTGGGCAAGAGCGTGTTCGGCAATATAGTCTTTGGGGCTTTTTCCTGTGGTCAGAAGGTCGGCAAAGATGTCGTTGGCGATTTTTGTGCTTATGGTGCCGGCATCGACGACCTCCACCAGTTCGGCCAAATGGCTTGGTGTCATAGACCAAAGACGAGGATCAAGGGGCTTTGCTGCTTCATTGGCAAAGCGAGAGAGCGGTCCTAAGATAAAATTCGCCACTTTGCGTGGGTTGGCGAGTTTGGCGGCCTCTTCAAAGAAGTCCGCGATCGCCTTGTTTTGCACGAGAATTTCGGCTTCAGGCTCGGGCAAGTCTGTCATAGCCATAAAACGCTGTTGGCGAAGGTGGGGAAGTTCCGGAATTTCCGCACGCCATGCGGCCATTTCCTGGTCTGTGATGGTGATGGGGATCAGGTCGGGTTCGGGAAAATAGCGGTAGTCGTGGGCTTCTTCCTTCGAACGCATGGCTTGGGTGGTATTGTGTTGGGCATCGTAGAGGCGTGTTTCCTGGATAACGGTGTCGCCGTCGTCGAGCACATCTTGCTGTCGGGCGATTTCCACCTCAATGGCTCGCTGCACATTGCGGAAGGAATTGACGTTTTTCAGCTCTGTCCGTGTGCCAAGAGTTGTTTGTCCGACCGGTCGAATCGAGACATTGGCGTCGCAGCGGAAGCTCCCTTCTTCCATGTTGCCGTCACAGACCCCAAGGTAGGTGACAATGCCGTAGAGGGTTTTTAAGTAGGCCACAGCCTCTTGGGCTGAGCGGAGGTCTGGTTCAGACACGATTTCCACCAAGGGGGTGCCTGCACGGTTGAGATCGACGAAGCTGGCGTTTTCTGCTGGGACGTGGATATTTTTGCCGGCATCGCTTTCCATATGGATGCGGGTTATGCCGATCTTTTTCGTGGTATTGTTCACCGTGATGGGCACAAAGCCATGCTCGCACAAGGGTTTGTCGAATTGGGAGATCTGGTAGCCGTTTGGCAGGTCAGGGTAAAAATAGTTTTTTCTGGCAAAGACCGAGGCCTGGTTGATGGCGCAATGGGTGGCAAGCCCGACAAGAACGGCATAGTGGATGGCCTGATGGTTGGGCACGGGCAGGGAGCCGGGGAGAGCGGTGCAGACTTCACAGACATTGGTATTGGGCGCATCGCCAAATTGATTGGGACAGCTGCAGAAAAGTTTTGAGGCTGTTTTGAGCTGAACGTGAACTTCTAGACCGATTACTGCTTCATAGGGCATAAGGCTCTCCGTGGACAAAAAAGAGTTTGGCTTAGCGTTGGAATTGCGCATCAACATATTTCCCCACCCCGTATTCGCCCCGTCTGAAAAAGCGTTTGGGGTCAGGACCAATAATCTGCATTTCAGGATTTTTTTCCTGGACATCCAGGGCGATCTTCATCTCTTTGGTGCAACCGGTTGAATAGGTGGCGTCTTTGCCAGACCAAATCGGGGGCACTGTACGACCGAGCAAGGCAAAGCTCTGTTCGATATCCGTAGTACTCTGGAAGCGCCAAATGTCGATTTCCCCGCTGCGTTGCACGCGTTCCCACATATACATGAGATCGTCGCCATCCATGCCAGGCACAAAATGTTCGGCGGGATTGATGATCAGCATATTGTCCATTTGTTTGCGCAAATGATTGACAAAGACCGTGGCCAGTTCGATAGCCTGCTTGGTTTCTCCGGGAATACTGCCCACAATGCAGCTAAAGAACATGACACGGCGGTTTTCGCGGTGGGCTTTTCGCATGGAGCCGATAAGCGTTTCTGCCTGGCGGACAATGTCGGCTTCGGCGAATTTGTGGCAGGCTTTGGCGTGGGGGCGGTGTTGAATACGGAATATCGTGCCCTCATTCCAAAAAACCACAATATCCCGGGTAAAGCTGTGGCTTGTCTCAAGGAACATGTCTTTTGCCCGCCATCCGTGGGCAAGGATGATATCCGCTTCTTTCCAGGCACGGGCAAAGGTCACGCTCACCCGATAGAGGTTGAGGCGTTCGCGGGTTCCGTCGTCGATAATGAGCCATTGATGGGTCTTCAGATGGGCAAGCAGAGCGTTTTTGCCAAGCGAGAGAGCCGAGACAACGAAGGCCTTCTTGCACAAGGA
The DNA here is from genome assembly GCA_017450275.1 of Desulfovibrio sp. Lineage (GTDB taxonomy): Bacteria > Desulfobacterota > Desulfovibrionia > Desulfovibrionales > Desulfovibrionaceae > Desulfovibrio. Next base: position 15,926 of record JAFSVD010000053.1, read on the forward strand.
TTCGAGAAGGGGATCGCAGTCAAAGTCGGCAAGGATCGGCGAGAGAAAGAAGGGGGCGTGTTTGACCGCATAGATGACCTTGTGCCCCATGCGCAGCAATGCCTGTATGGTCAGAATCTCGAAAAAGGTGCTGCCGTCGGCATCGGGGAGAACAAGGATGGTCTTGCTCTGGTGGGGGCTGGGCGTAAAGAGGGGAAGAATGTCGTGAGCCTGGGTCAAGGCACGGTTGAAAGAGATGGCAAGATCCTCGGCTTTTTGGTGAGCTAAAACCGTCAGGACAAGGAGGCGGACAAGCTCAAGGTGGTGGAGGGTGGTACGCAAAGCATCGATGGTTGCTGGGAGTGTCTTGGGATCAACGGCGTTGACGATATGCGCAATCGTTGCATCGGCTGAGCGTTGTTGATCTTCTTGCAGAGCGTCTCTTCGCGCTTTTTGCCAGGGATCGGGGATAGGGCTGAAACTTTGGTAGAAAATGAGATCGGTGATGCGCTTCATAAGACGCGAGGGAAGCAAGGTCTTTTGCGCGGTGTATTGGCGGAAGCGGATCCGCAGGAATTGAAAAAGGCGATGGCGGTCTATGGGGTTCAGCTCAGCCTGTTGGATAATGCCAACAAGGGTACGCCAGACACGGTTGTAGGCCTTTTGCAGCGCAGGGGAAGAGGAGCCGAGCATGTGGAAGGTGGCATCAGAACAGGGCAGATAGATCTGGCCTGGCTCAAGTTGCACCATAAAGCTCAATTGCTCTTGGCTTGCGATGAGATGGGGGTTGAGCACATAGGCAAGGTTGTTGTCCATGAGCATGCTGTAGATCCAGGCGTCAAAGACGCTGTCTTTCCCCAGTCGAATGGCTGCAACCTGCTCCTGATGATTCACGATCTCTCCTTGAAACGAATGCGCAAACAAGCAAAGCCCCTTTCCCACCCGTGTCAGACGTCAGTATCTGGTCGTGACTGTGCTCTGTATCGATGCGTATGTGCGTGATGCTGAGCGAACAATATCGGCATTGCCGTGCGTGTTTGCTCCGAAACACATGCCATAAAGGATCTTGTGTTTGCCCGCACAAGTCGGGTGATACTCGCCCGTCTGAACACCACCAAACAACACGGTGTTTGTCAGCTCGTTTAGCGCAATTCGGTTGTCCAGTTTTTTTGTTGGATGCGTGCGTCGAGTTCGCGCAGGCTTTGGGAGAGTTTGTCAAGACGAGCGCGTTCTTTGGCCACAGCAATCGTGCTTTTGATCTTGATCTCGCTGCGCAAGGCTCTGCTTGTGATATCGCTCGCCGCTTCCAGAAATTCCCGCAGAATATGCACCTTGGTGGTCAAGACATCCCGTTTGGCAAGAAGTTCGGTGAGGCTTACGCCGTCATCGATTGTTTGGGCATTGGTGTGATTGATGCGGGCGATCAAGTCTTCTTGTCTGGTTGTGAGTGCGTCCAATTCCTGCAAAAGATCCTCGGGGCGCTCTTGGGGCTCTTCGCCCTCCTGCACCCTGGCGTTATAGCAGAGTCGTTGGCGCAATTGAGAAAGGCGTTTTTGGATATCGGCGCGTTCTTGGAGTGCCTGGGCGAGTTTCATGCAAACCTCGTTTGTGAACCGTGGTTAAAAGAGCGTCGAGGATTTTTCGATTTGTTCCAGAACCAGGCCGCGACGTCGCAATCCTTCGAAGAAGGTGGCGTCGGTGCTGGCAAAGATCAGGGAATTGGATTCCCCTTTGATGGTCAAAATGTCGCCGCGCTCAAGCGTGTAGCCTATTTGGCCATCGACCGTGAGATGGGCGTCGATGGAGCTGTCTTCAATCAAGACGCGAAAAACGATATGGCTGGGAAAAACCATGGGAGAGACCGAACGCATAAAGGGGCAGATGGGAGTCACCACATAGCTGTCGGACTGGGCAAAGAGAATGGGGCCGCCCGCTGAGGCGGTATAGCCGCTGCTGCCCATGGGCGAGGCAAAGATGATGCCGTCGCAGCGCAAGGAGCCCATGGCTTCCATGTTGATGCTGATATTGAGGCTGACCAGGCGAGCGAGAGTGCCGTGGCTTATGACCACGTCGTTGACCGCATAGCCCTGCTCAAGGAGGGCGGCGTTTCTGGTGAGCGACCAGGAAAGCGTCATGCGGGATTGCAAAGGCATTGTGCCCTCAAGGCAGGCCAACAGTTTTTCTTCCCAATTGTCCTGCTGGGCAATGGTGAGAAAACCCACGGTGCCGAAATTGATGCCGATCATGGGGATGTTGTGGCCAGCCAGAATACGACCAACCCCCAGCATGGTGCCATCCCCGCCCAGAACAAGAGCCAGATCAGGGCGTTTGTTGATCGCAGGCAAGGAGAGCTGATTGGCCACGCACACCTGACACGTATACTGCCTGTGCTGCAGCCACAAGGTGAGCATATGCGCAAAGGCCATTGCAGGCTGATGGCCTGTTTTTGCAATGACGAGGAGATGGTGGTATTTTTGCATGGCGCACAATGGTACGGTATCTTGTTGGCTCTCGCAAGAGCAGGAGGAGAGAAGACTATGGCAGAGGGCGGAATAGCTATCATCCGAGATCATGCGAAGGAAGGTCTTGGGGTTCGGGAGCAGTTTTTCAACGAGCAGGCTGCACAAATCGACAACGCTGCCCTGTTGACAGCAAAGCGGCTCATCCGCGGAGGATGCGTGTTTTTGTGCGGCAACGGCGGAAGCGCTGCCGACTGTCAGCATGTGGCCGGGGAATTTGTCAACCGCTTTTTGATCGACAGACCTGCTCTGCCGGCGCTTGCCCTGACAACCGATTCGAGCGTTCTGACAGCCATTGCCAACGACAGCGACTATACCAAGGTCTTTGCCAGGCAGGTGGAGGCCTTTGCCAAAAAAGACGATGTCCTTTTTGCCATCTCAACCTCTGGCAACAGCCCCAACGTGCTTGAGGCCTTGAAGGTCGCTGCCCACAAAGGCTTGCTGACCATTTGCTTGACCGGGCAGGGGGGGGGCAAAGCCCAAGGCTGTGCGGATATTGTCTTGGCTGTGCCGTCGGCCAAGACGCCGATCATCCAGGAAGTGCATCTTGCCTGTGAACATCTCTATTGTCAGCTGGTGGATTACTACTTATTTGAAAATGTGACGGCCTTGACCCGCGAAGGCTAGTTTTTGTGTGGACTTCTTTTTGAGCATTGGGAGATGCTATGCCTATTTATGAATACGGTTGTCGTGCCTGCGGGCATGAATTTGAGGAACTGGTTTTTTCTGATACAAATCCCCTGTGCCCGAGCTGTGGCTCGCAGGATGTGCAGAAATTGATGAGTCAATGTTGCCACACAGGCGGAGACCATGGCGACTATGAGGGAGCGGCATCCGCTCATACAAGTAGTTGCGGCTGTGCCGGGTGCGCGGGCGGCCATTGTGCGAGCTGTGGGCATTAGTCGTGGATCATCTCACTATTGCAACACGGGGAAGCAGGTTGGCCTTGTGGCAGGCTGAATTTGTCAAAGCCAAGCTCGAAGCCCTCCGGCCTGGGCTTGCGATTACGCTCAATGTGATCAAGACCAAGGGAGACAAGATTCTCGATGTGCCGCTTTCCCGTGTGGGGGGCAAGGGTCTCTTTGTCAAGGAGATCGAAGAGGCGCTGCTCGCTGGCGAGGCTGATTTGGCTGTGCACAGCATCAAGGATGTGCCGATGGTTCTGCCGGAAGGGCTCTTGCTTGCCTGCATCCCCAAGCGCGCTTCGTGTTTTGATATGTATCTCTCCCACACCTATCCCTCTTTGGCTGATCTGCCCACAGGAGCCTTAGTTGGCACGAGCAGTCTGCGTCGACAATCCCAGCTTTTGAGCCAAAGATCCGATCTTCGGGTTGTGAGTGTACGCGGCAATGTGGATACGCGTTTGCGAAAATTGGCGCAAGGGGAATTCGACGCGCTTATTCTGGCTGAAGCCGGGTGCAGGCGTCTGGGCTTAACCGCGCCGTACACAGAGGTTTTGTCGGAAGAGCTCATGCTGCCTGCGGTTGGTCAGGGGGCTTTGGGAATAGAATGTCGTGGGGCAAACTATCCTTTGCTCTGTCTTTTGGCGGAACTGGAAGACAGCGAAACACGCGTCTGTGTTACGTGCGAGCGCAGCTTCTTACGAACGCTAGACGGTGGGTGCCAGGTGCCCATTGGCTGTCATGCCACTCTGCTCGATGCCGACACCATCCTCTGTACGGGCATGGTGGGCGAGGTCGACGGCTCCCGCGTTTTGACGGTGTCCCAGGAAGGCGATGCGGATGCAGCCACAGAGCTTGGGGAAAACGTTGCGCGCACGCTCTTGGAGCATGGTGGTCGGGCTATTTTGGAAAAATTGTATGCCGTACGCTAGTGTCCCATTGTATTCCTCTTTTCAATCGGCTCAACACAGCCCCCTTGAGCGCAGAGGGGCGTATACGCGAAATGGAAGCCATCTGCTTTGGAGGCTCAGATGGCAGGCCGCGATGTCTATCGCAGACTTCAAATTCGTTCTCAACGACCTTGACACGCACCAAATGCGCTGAGTGAGACTGATAGCTCCAAAAAAATGTTGTTTTTTAGAGGGACTCTTTTTTTGTGCTTTAAAAACACGTCCAATGTGAATGAAATAGACCACTAGGTGATCATGGCAAAAGTTGAAGCTCTCAAAGCATCTCGTTTACACGCAACGTACGATCCAGCGCGTATCCCCTGGGAAGACAGTCGTGCCATTCCCCTTCCCAAGCGCGACATCCATTTCCAGCCACGGGCGCTGAAGGCGCTCGATCTCGCGCTTGCGATCACAACCATTGGCTATAATGTCTACATCTCAGGACACGCTGGGCTTGGACGGACGCATACGGTTTTGTCGTATCTCACGCCCTTGGCACGCGCTGCCAAGGTGCCAGACGATGTCATCTATGTGTACAATTTCAACAATCCCGACAGCCCCAGGCTCTTTACCGTCCCAGCGGGAACAGGGCGCACGATCAGGGAATTGTGCAAAAACGCCATCAAGGACATTTCGAAGAATCTTTCCAATCGTTTTGACGATTCCCGCTACATGCAAAAGCATGCCAATCTTTTGGATCAGTTTCAAAACGCTCGATTTGGCTTGCTCCACAAGATGAACGATGTGGCTCACACCAAGGGCTTTCATCTGGAAATGGACGACAATGGCTCGGTCACGCTCTCGCCCATGGCAGACGGCAAACGGTTGAGCGACGAAGAATTTGAAAAGCTCGACAGTTCGGTGCGGCAGGAGCTGAAGCGCAAGGGCGATACTCTTGTCCATACCATGGCTGGGATGATGCGGCAGCTTGCGCGTGCGGAAGAGTCCTTCCAGGCTGATGAAAAGGATTTGAACCGTCTGGCACTGTCGGATGTCTTGGATACCATTTTTGAGCCCATGGTGGCGACCATCAAAACGCTCTGTCAATCCGATGCCCTGGTAGCGTATTTTCAGGAAATGCGCGAGGACATGCTCAAAAACACCGAGTCCTTTATCATTAAGGACGTGCCCCAGGATCGTGCAGCGCCAACAGAGGATATTCTCTCCCATTACGAGATCAACCTCTTTGTCGACAACAGCCAGACCCAAGGGGCGCCGATCGTTATTGAAGAGCATCCAACGGCTGCCAATCTTTTGGGCTGTGTTGAGCGGGAAGCGGAACTGGGGGCTTTGGTCACCAATTTCACCTTAATCCGTGCTGGTAGCCTCCACAAGGCCAATGGCGGTTTTCTCCTTATCCGCATTGAGGATTTGTTGCAGTACGCCAATGCCTGGGAAGGGCTTTTGCGCTCGCTCAGAGCCAATGAGGCGAGAATCGAAGATATCGACGATGCGACTGATTCCACCATCCGCACCAAGGGCATTTCTCCGGAACCATTGCCTCTCCACTGCAAGGTCATCTTGATCGGCAACGAAGAGCTCTACGAAACCCTGCTGGAAAACGATGAACGTTTTTTCAAGCTCTTTCGCATCAAGGCGCATATGGCGGAATTTGTCGAGCGCAATGCCAGCAATATCCGCCATTACCTGGTGCAGATAGCGGGTATTATCCATGCGGATCAGCTTTTGCCCTTTGACCGATCAGCCTTGGCCTGGTTGGTCGATCACGGCTGCCACATGAGTGAAGACCAGCGCAGGCTTTCGCTCCAATTTCCCCTCTTGCGCGAGCTTATGATCGAGGCGTGCGCGCTCGCCTCCATGAAGCACGTCACCATGGTAGGCAGTGCCATTCTGGAAGAGGCCTATGCCGCGAGGATCTATCGTGCCAATCTGGTCGAAGAACTCTTTCTCGAAGAATACGACCGGGAAATGATCAAGGTCAGCACCCGAGGCGAGGCTGTTGGCCAGGTCAATGGGCTTTCGGTCACCTCCTACGGAGACTATGAATTTGGTTTACCCCATCGTATTTCCTGCACCGTGGGGGTTGGGCAGGAGGGCATTATTGATCTGGAGCGGGAGGCTGAGCTGGGAGGCCCCATCCACACCAAGGCCATGATGATTTTGAAGAGCTTTTTGATCAAGCATTTTGCCCGCAAAAAGCCGCTTGTCCTGTCTGGATCCCTCTATTTTGAGCAAAATTACGCTGGCATCGAAGGAGATTCGGCGTCAGGGGCTGAGTTGGTTGCGCTGCTCTCAGCGCTTGCCGAAGTGCCGGTTCGTCTGGATCTGGCCTTCACAGGAGCTGTCAGCCATACGGGAGAGATCATGCCTGTTGGCGGGGTTTCGCGGAAAATCGAAGGCTTTTTTAAAGTCTGCTCCCACCACGCAGGCCTCACCGGCACCCAGGGCGTCATCATTCCCAAGGACAATATCGATCATCTCATGCTGGCACCCGATGTTTTGGCAGCGGTTTCTGCGGAACAGTTTTTCGTCTACCCTGTTTCAACCATTGAAGAAGCGCTTCTTTTGTTGACAGGGCTTTCCGCAGGTCGTGCTCTCAAAGAAGGTGGCTATACCGAGGGCTCGCTCTACGATCGTGTGGATCGCAGGCTCGAGCTTTTGGGGGAATACGCGCAGAACGCCTTTACCAAGCGGACGAGAAAAAAGAAGACATAAGCTGGGCAGCGATCTTGAAGACATTTACAACAACAGGACCGTGCAGCGCTGCAAAGCATTACATGGTGGATGTGGGTGGCCGTATTGCGCATATTGTCTCTATGGTGCATGCCGGAAAGTATTTTGTCATCCATAAGCCAAGGCAATACGGGAAAACAACGGTATTGTCTGTATTGCGAAAAACGTTGGAGAGCGAGTATACTGTTATCTATATGGATTTTCAGGCTCTTGGGCATGCCTCTTTTGAGACCGAACACGTGTTTGTGCGGGCTTTTTCGCGACTTCTTCTTCGAAAGATTGGCTATGGTCTCAGTGTCCCTGAGAGCGTGCAGGAAAAATTGACAGCATGCATAGGTTTAAATGATTCCCAGCTGATAGATCTTTTTGATATTATTTATTATTGGTGTTCGATTTCTGATAAAAAAATCGTTTTAATAATCGATGAAATCGATAGTGCAACGAATAGTCAGATACTTTTAGATTTTTTATCACAACTTCGAGAGGGCTATATAAGCAGAGAGACTGAAGGGCGTGCTGTCTTTCAATCTGTGATTCTTGCTGGTGTGATTGATATAAAAAATATTCAGCGAAAAATACGAGATGATGCCGATCACAGAATAAACAGTCCGTGGAATATCGCCAGCGAATTTACTGTTTCAATGCGCTTTAAGCCGCATGAAATTGCCTCTATGCTCGAAGAATATGCAAATGATCATCACAAACATTTTGATAGAGCTCGTGTATCCCAAGAAATAAGCAATTTTACGAATGGCTACCCCTTTTTAGTTTCACGCCTTTGCCAAATTATTGATGAATATCCATTTTCATGGGATATTGTAGGTGTTAGTGCGGCTGCAGGTGTCTTGGTGAAAGAGAACAATACCCTCTTTGATTCTATCATGGCCAAGGTTCATGGGAACGCTACCCTGAGAAATCTTCTGCAAAAAATACTTTTTGCAGGTACGTATATAGCCTATAATCCCGATGATATTTATTTGACAGACGCAATAAATTATGGATTTATACAACGCTCTCAAGATCAAATTCTTATAGCAAATAGAATTTTTGAGACACGTCTTTATCGATATTTTTTGTATTCGTTAGAAACCAGACAAGAGATTCCTGTATTTTCTGACGAAGCAGACAAAATGCAATTTGTTCGCAATGGACGTCTTCAGATGGAGTATGTGCTCAGTCGATATATAGAAATTTATGATGATCTCTATCATGACAAGAATGAGATGTTTTCTGAAGAAGAAGGGCGAAGGAGATTTCTTCTTTTTATTAATGGTATTATAAATGGTAAGGGAAATTTTTATATCGAAGCTCAAACAAGAAACAGAGAAAGAATGGATTTAGTTGTTGATTATGCAGGAGAACGATTTATTATTGAACTAAAAATATGGCGAGGTAATTCCTATAATGAGCGAGGAGAAAAGCAGATAGCGGGGTATTTAGACTATTTTCATATTAAGAAGGGATATATGCTGAGTTATAATTTTAATAAGAATAAAAAGAAGGGAATTCGTCGTATTACAATTGGTGATATGCTTATTATTGAAGCTATTGTGTAGCGCGAATAAAGAAAGTATACGATAAAAAAGACTGCTTAGACAGTCTTTTTTTGTATCAAAAACCGCAAACCCATTTATTGCTCATGGATACCATCATAGACATTCTCAAATCGAAGTTTCTCGTCCAATTTGCGACGCATCCTTTTTCAACCTGCCATCTTTTTCTCTCAGCCCAGGTCGGGGAATCCCAGGCCATAACGAAACAGACGAGAGCAAGAGAGCCGAAAGAGGCGTTTGAGCGTGCTGCTGATCTTCTGATCGAGGATATCGATGGGCAGAAAATACGCTTTCTCCGAGCGGACTGGATAAGCGGTTTGGAATCGATCGACTATGGGGAATGGCTCACTTCCATCCGCAAAAAGAAGCGGGGTTTTTTTCGCTATGGTTTTGCGCTTCCCGATTTTTCCCTGGCTTTGACCGAGCAGGAGCTGAACGCCAACGGTGTTTTTGTGAAGGAGGCAGATTGTTCGTGCGAAGAGGGGGAGGGGATATGTGTCTTGAACCGGGAGCGGGCGGATGCCTTGTGTCAGAGGCGTTTTGGCTGCCCCTGGCCAGATCTCGCCAACGACGATCGCGTTTTTCAGTTTACAACCTTGGGCGTTTTTGTTGAAGACGGAGAGAGCCCTGTTTTGTTAGAGGGCACAGGTATTGACAGCGGACTTCGAGAAATCAGGGAAAAGGAGCGTTTTCATACGTGCAGGCAGATGATTGTTTCTGCCTGCAACCATCTTCTCCGTGGAATGGACAGCCAAGGGCGTTTCACCTATTGCACCATGCCGCTCGGAACCACACCCAATACCTCCTACGACATTGTGCGGCATCTAGGAGCCGTCTATGCGCTGCTTGAAGCCTTTGCGCTGGTGCACGACCAGAATTTTGTCCGCCCCATCACGAGCGCCATCAACGCTATTCTCCACAATCATCTTCTTGTCCGTACCCTGGCTGACGGAAGCCGGGCTTTCTATGTCGTGAGCGGCGACGATGTGCTTCTGGGCGGCAATGCCTTTTGTCTTTTGGTACTCGCCCACTATAGCAAATACATCCATAACACAGAGAGTCTGCCCATTGCCGAGGCCTTGGCCAGGGGCATTCTCTCCCTGCAGCAAGACGACGGTAGCTTTATCCACTGGCTTTCCAGGGATCTTGCGGTCAAGCAAAAGCGCGTGCTTGTCGCCTTTGACGGGGAAGCGATTTGTGCTCTTCTCGCGCTCTTTGCCGTCAACGGGGATGAGGAACTCATACGTCGTGCCGAACGAGCCTTTGCCTTTGTCAAAGACAATGCGGGAGATCAGGCGGATTCACCCTGGCTCACCTTTGCCGCAGAGGCTCTCTTTCGTCTTGATCGGCGAAATTTAGCGATTGCAGCCTTTGGTATAGAGGGGATTGGCAAGAAATTGCACGAGATCATGGCGACTGAGGAGACCGCGCCAGTGAGGCTTGAGCAGTTGCTTGTCGCGCAACAGCTCTCCAGGCTCTCTGGATTGCCGTGTCACAACCGTCTGTTGGAGGCAACGATTGGCGAGCGGGTGCAACGGCTTTTTGGGGGCTTTTTTTGGCCGGAAACAGCGATGTTTTTTTCCAAGCCAGAAGCGCTTCGCGGCGCTTTTTATGCCAGGGAGCACGCCTTTCGCGTTCGTATCGACGATCTGCACCATGCCATAACAGCCCTCACCACCTTTTTGTCGACAAAGCAGGCAGCGCCAAAGACGAAGCACCCACGTCCAAAGGCCAGAGCGGATTCTCGGCTTGCCGATGCCGAAATTGTCTTTCTCTTTGATGGTATTCCCACCAAGCCGGTTGGCATCGAAGTGGCGCTTTTTTCGCGGGCGGAATTTTTTCGAAGCGAATTGGGGCTTTCCTCAACCTTTGGCACCTGCACCTATCAGCCCGAATCCGAGCTTCTTCTTGCCCACCAGGTTGCCTGCGGTCGTGTCAGCCAGACACCGATTGTCAATCTCTACGATTTTCTCCAAGACATCGATCGATCCGCTCCCTCGTGTTCTGCCTTGGATTCCTGGTCGCTTGCCCCCGATCTCCAGATCAAGCCGATTGCCGGGAAAAAAAGCCATCGAATCCTGCCCCCTGAGGGGCGGGCGCTCATGTATCGGGGGCTCTCTGAGGAAACGGGCATTCTTCGCTTTGTCAATCACTTGGACAACGGCACAATACTCCGCCGAGATACCTACGATCCCTTGGGTTTTCTGAGCAGGACGGCTTTTTTGGATCGGGAAACAGGCTGCATGACCCATTGCATCTATTATCGACCAGATCATACGCCGGCTCTTTTTGAGTACTACACGGTCAAGGACAAAAAAAGTCTCCTTGTGCAGATGCAGGTCTTGGATCACGAGGGATTTCCTGTCCAGGTTTTTTCATCGATCGGCCAAGCAGTGGCCTATTGGTTTACCTCGGTGTGCGCCAAGACCACAAAAACGATCCTTGCCATTATCGACCGTGCGGACAACTATCTGGATCTTTCAAAAAAAGCAGCACAGCCTGGGGTTTTGTCCAATCTTCGGATTATTAAGGTGATCCATACCAATCATTTGTTCAGGGTCACGCATCTGACCGGAGAGGGGGATCTGACAACGCTTCCGATGAATGGGCGCTTTCGGTATTTTTCCGATCCGAACGATCGCACCGATATTCTTGTCACGCTGACAGAGCGACAAAAGCGGGATGTCATCAGACGCTTTGCTATGGACAATGTGGTTGCCATTCCCCATCCGGTTGCCAAATCGGGGGATCTTCCGAAGGTTTCTTATGATCCCAGGCAAGTGCTTATTGCTGCGAGACTCTTTCCGGTCAAAGGCCACGATATGGCCTTGGATGTCTGGAAGCTGGTTTTGGAGGCTGTGCCTGACGCACGCCTGCATTTGTGCGGATCGAGTGTGGATGCCGTTCGCGAGCATATTCTGCGTCGCGCACGCAGGGAGGGCATGGAAGAGAGCATTGTCTATGAAGGCTACAGGGAAGATATGCCGGAAATGTTTGCAAAGTCAGCGGTCTCGCTGTGTACGAGCAATTTTGAAGGCTTCCCCCTGTCTATTCTGGAAAGTTTACAGTATGGCTGTCCTGTGGTTGCGGTTGACTGCCTATACGGGCCTGGAGCTGAAATCGTCGATGGGGTCAATGGCTATCTCGTATCCCCAGGCGATATCGGCGCTTTTGCCAATCGTGTCATCCAGATTTTGACGAATCCCGATCTTCGGCAAAAGCTCTCGCACGGGTGCAAGAACGTCTATAAACGATTCTCCAAGGGCTCTATTGCAAAACAATGGAAGGAGGTTCTCGTCCAAGCCCTTGCTCGAAAGCCATAAACGCCATGGGCTGGGCTTTTTTGAAGGATCATCAGGGAAAAAGCAGGATGAACGATGGACGGGAAGAGAGAGCATTGAAGAGATGATGCAGACAAGGAAAGAGAGGCTATGCAACGTATTCTTGCTACGGGGAAACAAAGCTTTGAAAAATTACGTACATATAATTGCTTTTATGTTGATAAAACAAAGTTCATTAGAGAATGGTGGAATACTCAAGACGATGTAACACTTATCACAAGGCCGCGTCGTTTTGGGAAAACACTCATGCTTGACACTGTTAAGACCTTCTTTTCTCAAGAATTTGCAGATCGATCTGATCTTTTTGAAGGGCTTGAAATAAGTAAAGATGAAAAATTTAGAAATATTAAAGGCGCTATACCTGTAATATTTTTATCCTTTGCTGAAATTAAAGAAAATACCTTTAATAATACAGTTTCTTTGATAAAAGAAGTTTTGACTAGCGTGTATAGACATTTCAAAAGGCAGTTTGATATCGCAAGCTTCTCTGATTGGGAAAAAGAGCTCTTTGACTCAATACATAATGGTATGAGTGATGTCACTGTTAAACGGTCAATACATTATCTTTCAGAATTTTTGACATACCGATATAAAAGAAATCCAATAATTTTATTAGACGAATACGATGCACCACTTCAAAATGCATGGGTATATGGTTTCTGGAAGGAGCTTGTAGATTTTCTTCGTGGATTTTTTAATTCAACGTTTAAGACAAATCCCTTTTTAGAAAGAGGGTTGATCACTGGTGTTACAAGACTTGCTAAAGAATCAATTTTCTCTGATATGAATAATCTAAAGGTTGTCACAACAACCACAAATTGTTATACAGACTGCTTTGGTTTTACTGAGGAAGAAGTTTTTTTGGCAATGAATGAGTATGGTTTGCAAGAAAAAGAAGACGTAAAAAAATGGTATGATGGCTTTATTTTTGGCAAACAAAAAAATATTTATAATCCATGGTCTATTTTGGAATATCTTTCTGAAAAGAAATTTTCGACCTATTGGGCAGATACAAGTTCGAATGAATTGGTAAGTCAGCTTGTTGCTCAATCCGATGAAGAAGTGAAAGATCACATGTTTACCTTGCTCAAAGGTGAGCCAATTATTACAAAAATTGATGAACAGATTGTTTTTTCTCAGTTGTATGATCGACAAGATGCTATTTGGAGTTTTTTAATGGCATCTGGATATCTAAAACCTCTTTCGAATGATAATGATACTGGCGAATATAAAGTAGCAGTTACTAACTATGAAGTTCTGCAGATTCTAAAAAGGCTGATATCGAGTTGGTTCAATAATTACAGTGTTAATGCAGAGAAGTTTAGGAGGGCATTACTGATAGATGATATAGTATATATGAATAAGTTTTTGCGAAAAATTGCAATAAATACCTTTAGTTTTTTTGATACTTCTGGAGATGAGCCAGAACGTTTTTATCATGCTTTTGTCTTGGGGCTTACTGTTGATCTGCAGGATCAATATGAAATTCTTTCTAACAGAGAGAGTGGATTTGGCCGATATGATATAACAATGTTTCCTAAGCGATCTAGATATCATGGAATCGTTATTGAATTTAAAACTCTAGAGAGAGAAAGAGAAAACAATCTTCAAGATGCTTGTAATAATGCTTTATTGCAAATTAAAACAAAAAAATATTCTAGTTCTCTACTTTCTCGTGGTGTGGCATCGTCTAATATCTATGTGTATGGCTTTGCATTTAAAGGTAAGGATTTATTGATTTGTGGTGGTGCAGAAGAGAAAATAGATTGGACAAGTCTTCTTGGTGAAAAATAATAAACAAAGCAGGAAAGAAGAGTTTCTGCTTCGAAAAGGAGCACCTAGTCCATGAAGTTGCCTTTAAAAACTGTATACTTCTTCAGCATTGCCTTGCGATATTCCCTTTTTCCTCCACGAAAAAAAAGAAGCTTTCAACAAGCAAGCTGTGTTCGCTCGTCTAAACGTATACCATTTTTTTTAGCCGAAACGCTCGTCTGAAATAACCACCTTATTACACTCTGATACGTAATCCCGCCCGTTCAGATGATTGCTCGTTCAAAGCACGCACACGCCACCACTACCGCTCCCCGTGACACAATCTCGTTTGAGGGATGAGGCAAAGTGGGTAACCCACCAAAGACAAAGATCAACATTCATGGCATGCCTGCTCGTGAAAGAGAATATGCCTTACGCGATCGCGATATTTCACTTGAAGGAGTCAGACGGCTTGATGGTATTACAATTCGAGAGGTTGATTGCAATGGGTAAATTTACAATTTTTTTAATGCGTCAAAATTTTGACAAAATAAGAGCGCAATACTCCTAGGTATTTTTTGTGTCATTTTTTTGACG
>JAFSVD010000054.1 GCA_017450275.1 Desulfovibrio sp.
AGATCCTTGGCAAAGCCTTGCATATCCCATGTTGTGTAGACAAGCTCCAAAATCCGTGGTTTCAAAAAATCAGCCAGGGTGGGAGCATTGATATACGGAAGAGGGTGTTCGAAGATTTCTGGGGGGAGAATGGGGAGTTGTCGAATAATATGCAACGTTAAATGAATTCCTATGATTTTTTGCCTTGAAAAATAGTCTAAAACATATGAATTTAAATTTGCTATTAGCGGTAATATATTTCTGTCTGATTTTTGGTAAATTATTTGTTGCAGCGTATGCCCTACTGCTGACAATGGATAGCATGCTGCGATCAGTGTCCTCTCGTTTGTCGAATTGGTAATATCCCTCCACCCCATCACCCACTTTTTCTTCCACCCCATTTGCTGAAGAGCAGATTCCACCTCATCCTTATGCACCCAATACCTGGGCATAACACAAAAATGGGGATCCGAAAGCTCAGATTTCTCCAGCCCCCTTGTTTTCCGTTCCCCCTTCTCGTTGGGTTCCTCTTCATACGTTGCCCAACGATGGGTGTAGTGATGGATCATCTTGGCTTCATAGAGGGGGAGCCATTCTCCGGCTGGAACCGTGTATTCGTCAACAAGCCCCTTGCCCATAGAAACCTGAGCCGCCTCTGGCACACGAATACGATTGCCTGTCATTATCCCCTTGGCCTCGAGTAATTGCTCCTTTGTCCGGAAAAGATGGGCGTCATTGGCCATGTCAAACATCCGAAAGAATCGCACACCCCAGGGATTTTCTTCCCTATGATCCTCTGTTGCTTCGCGAACAAGCACAGGAACACGCCGATAGACGGCTTTGGTCAATTCCGCATCCATGCGAGAACGAAAGATGGGACAGGTGTTGGTGTTGGGATTGATGGTCGCGATATCGTGTTCGGAGAGACGAAAACTGCGCGTGGAATCCGTCAAGTCTTCTGTGGAATGGGCAAAGAACATAAAGTCCGCTTCTTGGGCTAAGGCTCTGTGGCCACTGCCCATGGTGACCAAGGCGAATTTGTAGCGACTATCAACAGCAGGGAAAATCCCCTTGTTTTCAAAATCAAAGAAGCTGATCAGGCTCTTGGTTCGAATGAGATCCTGGAAAAAGAACTTGGTTGTGTCGTCACTCGCTATGCCACTCGGCAGAATACAGCCCACACGACCCGTTTTGTTCACCAGATGGCGCATGGTTTCGGCAAAGACAGCATACAGATTGATATCGCCCCGTCCGCAGAGGGGATAGCGTTTGCTATTGCGGATATAGTGGCTGGCACCAGCTGCTTTGGCACAGGCTGTGGTAAATTCCTTATAGAGCAGGGGATCGTTTTTGAGAAGATTCGTGATCATTTTGGTGCGGACACTGGCATTGGGCGCCTTGGCAATGGCGTCGTCCTTGCCAGCAAACCACTCTTTTTCCTGAATCTTGATCCGTTCCCAGGGGGGATTGCCCAAGACAACGTCAAAACCAGGGGACTTTTTGAAAAAGACCTCGGGGAAGGCCAGTTCCCAATGGAGAAATTGATAGGCTTTGGCTGTATCG
>JAFSVD010000055.1 GCA_017450275.1 Desulfovibrio sp.
ATTCCTCACGCGATCGCGATATTTCACTTGAAGGTGTCAGACTGCTTGATGGTGCCGATTCAAAATAGCACAAAAGTTGCATAGGGGATGTTTTAGAGAGGAGGGAGGCCGCCCAGCCCCGACGTGGCTGGATATATTGCTCGAATGGTAATACCATTCGAGATGCTTATTGAACCAGTCGCCAGTCCAAGGCATTCTCAAAAGTCTCTTAGTGAGCTCAGATAAAAACGCCCAAAAAACGTTGTTTCGCTTGAATGCCAGCCCTCTTTGCTACTTGGCAATCACACTGAAGTGAAGCACGCGAGAAAATCTTTGGTTCAAAGAATCCTCGCTCAAGCCAACAAAACGAGAGCAACCAACTCCCCTGCCTTTTGGCTTTGTTTTCGAAATGATTGTTGAACATCCCATCTCTCGCTCTCAATCCCCTGACTTTGCCGAACTATGCTTGTACGGTTCACTCTCTTCCCATGCCACACTTCCAAGGGGTTTTAGGCGGGGGCATACAATAGTGGAAGGGCATGCCAGTTTCGAAGGCTTGATTATCAGCCAAGCCCCAGAGAATTCGCTAGGCAACCGGCTCCTGTTGCTTCATGGTGACATTCAAGGGCGTTGTCGTGACATTGCCTTCCACGTCAACGGTAGCGGTCCACTCGAAAGTGAAGGGCATAGTTGGGGATTCCTGGCTCGTATATTTGATGGTGATGGCACCCGTCTGGTCGTTTTTGGTGAAGGTGAAGTCCACCGGAGAATGCTCATTGGTATGGGCGTTGACCTGGGGGATGCCGCCTAACAAGGTGGCACCGACGCCCGCTTGCGCAAGCATCATCATCACACTGTTCGCCTGGTTGATATGTACCGCGCCGCACATCTCCTCAACCTTGTCGCCAACGCGCTGTATATTGGCGACGCCCTTCGGCTTTCCGTTGGTGTAGAATTTGTCCTCGCCCGGGAAGTTGAAGCCAAAGCCATAGTTGCCCGTTGAAAAATCAGGCTTCATATAGAGTGCTCCGGTCGTTTTATCAAAGAAATTATTGAAATCCGGACGATCGAGATCCGCCTCAAGGAGATTGCGACCGGCTTTGGTGGTGCCGTCGAAGCCCGCTAAGTTCACAGTGCCGGCAGAGACGTAGGGTGCCATGGGCGGTATCTCACCTTTTTGCAGTGCCTTGATGGTTTCCGGGAAGGTGAGGCCGGTGTTTTCCATGGTCAAAAAGACATTATTGGCATTGATATTGTCGCCGTACTTCTTTGGAAGTTCGTTGGCATACTCGTCATATTGGGGTGCCAGTTCTTCTGCAATGGTGTTAGTGAAGGTATTTATGGTCTTGTAGTTGTAGTCACCCTTGTCGCGAATGTCCGGGAAGAACTCGTTAAGGATATTCCTGGGGGTCAAGGTGCCCTGGGCGTACATGGCCTCGGCCTTGTCGAAGTTCTTGAGCAGCCGGGCTATGACCGTGGGTGCATCGCTTATATTGATCTTTGTATACTTGCCGTTGTGCTGTGTATTGGACTCCTGGACGTTGTTCGCCGGCACGGTGAAGGCGTTGATGGCCGTGTAGATCACGGCACGCTTCTCTTTCGGGATGCTGGCCATGGTCGAATAGCACGATTTGCCAAAGCCTGTGGCGAAGAAGTACGTGGCCTGGTTGTTCTTGGCACCGAAGATATTCTCCGCACTGGTCTCATCGAGATTGGCGTTGGGATTGACGGAAAGTTCCTCAAAGATGAATTTTTCGAATCCCAGTGCGTTGCCTTGGTCTACATTGTAGGTATCAGCGTTGAGCTTGGTGAAGGTGTCGGCCGTCGCGAAATCATAATTCCCTATCTTATTGCTGGTGCAGTGCTTCGTTGTAGTAACGAGGTCATTGTACCACGTCTTGAAGGAGTTCATGAGGCGCAGGCCGTTGGCAAAGTTGTCGGGCGATTCCGTGAACCGGCCGCCGTAGCTCATGAGCCGACTTTCATTGGAGCCGGGCGTCGAGAGCCGCTTGATGGCTTCGGCTCCGTCCATACCGGTGGCAGTGCAGAGCAACTTGGCCACATGGATGAGGTTGGGGAGTTCCGTCTCCTTCCAGCCTATCTTGAGAGCCTGAGCCTTGACGGCTCCCTCATCGAGGCTTGCGTCCATCACTTTCTCTTCCATGGCCTTCTTGACTGCCATCAATTCCTTTTCCGTGGCTCTATTGATCTGGGCAATTTCCTGGTCAACGGCCGTCTTGACCGCCAGGATGCGCCGGGCAGTCAGGGGTTTGCCCTGGCCGTAGTCCTCTTCCTTCATGACGGCTCGCACGCTTGCCGGAATTTTGTTCTCCCCGCCGAACATGTTGGCTATGGCCTTCTTGAAGATGGCGCGGGTCTCGTTGTTCATATCCTTCACGTCCTCCGCACGCTTCCATTTCCCGACCTTGTCATCGTTGTTGGCCGTGATGGTGTGGTTGCCGAGGGACGTCTCTTCGCCCATCTTCGCCACGGACTTCTGGCCCTTGGTGGGGTTGGCCTCAACCTGCGACTGGGCAAAATCAACGAAATTCCTGAATTGCGCGTTGTATCCGTTGACATCAAAAGCGGGCATTCTTGATCTCCTGATGGTTAGGATGTGGCCTCTGTGTCTCCTTCTCAAGGAGATCGAACCAGGCTATCTATATGAACGAGGAATATTTTATATTCCTGTCACTGAATGCTGGCAAGGGCTTATCAGGGGGCGCTCATTTCGTCATTTTTGATGCGCAGAAGATAGATTAACCGTTCATTTTTGGTGTGCCTTGACACGATCCCATTCTGACTTTTCCCACGGGCTAGCCCGTGCAGGGAAAAAGCCTTAAAGATTATAGATATAGAATATAAAAAAACTAAAAACACTTTAAAAAAAAATAAATACGCAAATCATAAGTTTATTCCCCGCTTGTTTGTCAGAATTACTCAGCCTCTATGCCTTGCACACTTGCACACTTGCACATCCATGGGGGGGGAAGCAGCCTGTGGAAGCGTAAATACAGCCAGGCCAGCCGCTGTCGTAACAGGATCATGACTTCAGGGCTCTGGCCTCGCGTATGGTTTGAGGGATAAGACAAAGATCAATATTTATGGCATGCCTGTTCGTGAGAGGGAAAATTCCTCACGCGACCGCGCTCGTGTCACTTGAAGGAGTCAGACTGCTTGATGGTAATGATTCAAAATGACACAAAAGTGGCACAGGGGATGTTTTAGGGAGTGTTGGAAATGGCGTGCATTCTGAGGGAGGCTCCCCTGCCCCGAGATGCGGAACAAACCTTCGAATCGTCCTACACAAAACGGATTTCTCTCTGAATGAAAACGATATACGCTGCGAGGTTGCCCTCGGTGAAGATAGTTCGCGGCAGTTTAAAGAGGATATTCGAAATGCCGAGTCCCTGGCTGCCGAAATGGTTGCTTTTGCAAATGCCAGCGGCGGCATAATCTATATTGGCGTTGCAGATGACGGCTCTGTCAAAGGGCTTGATTTTGCCGATGTAAGCCGTGTTCATCAGCTTATTGGTCATGCAGCGAGCCAGCTTGTGGGGAGTCCGTTGACTGTGAGGACAGAAAATGTCCCGCTTGATACTGGTCGCGTGGTCATTGTCTTAACAGTGCCCAATGGACTAGATAAACCCTATTTTGATAAAAATGGCGTCATCTGGTTTAAGACAGGCACAGATAAACGTCGCATTAACTCCAAGGAAGAACTCCGCCGTTTATTTCAAATAACAGGCCAGTTTTTTTCTGACGAACTTCCAACAAAAGCCTCTTTAGATGCCCTTGATCGTCTTCGTTTTCGGGATTTTCTGAAGAAAACGTACCAGATAGATATGCCAGAGACTCGCCTCAATCTGAGCAGACTCCTTGAAAATTTAAATTTGGCCATGCATGACGGCTGCTTGAATCTTGCCGGAGTCCTTCTTTTTGCAGAACACCCCGAATGGCTTGCACCCCAATTCATTGTTAAAGCGATACGCTATCCTGCTAATACTATTCATGCGACACGTTATATCGACACAGAGGATTTTTGCTGACCACTAAAAACTATTTTTGATGACACATATGCCTTTATCATGCGAAATCTTCACAAGGTTCAAGCAGGCCAGGGTGTAAACGCACCGGGACAGGTTGAAATTCCCCCAAGTGTCTTTGAGGAACTCCTCGTCAATGCCCTTGTCCATAGAGATTACATGATAAGTGCTTCAATATGCATTTTTATCTTTGACAATCGTATAGAAATCCTTAGTCCAGGGCATCTCCCCAATAATCTTACTATTGAAAAAATAAAAAATGGTAGTGCAATCTTGCGTAATCCCATTCTCGCGTCCTTTGTGGCAAAAGGACTGCTTCCCTATCACGGTCTTGGGACAGGTATTGCTCGCGTCATGCAGATATGGCCTGATGTCGATTTTGTTGATGACAGAGATGCCTGCCTCTTCAAGGTGATAGTCCACAGACCTCCTCTGGCTGTATAGCGAAACAGACGGGCAAAGAAGCACCTTCCTTCCCCGCCTGAAAGGATACCCACGACGCCCAATTAAGCAGTGGCCTTCTTGGGGATCGCCAAACGTTTTCAATTCCCTATTGTATGCCCAGCCTAATATCCCTTGGAATACCGGCTTTGGTATGCTATCTATTTCTACTGCCTACCTTGTTTGATCCACCAGGACAAAAAAAGGTTGCTGCAATGCAACAACCTTTTTTAATTCATATGCAATCCTACGATAGAATAGACATGTATGAGATATACGATCTTTTTTTCTAGTGCCATATCGATTCTTTAGTGCTACCCTCTCACATACATAGTTATGTTTTGTATCATATCCATTTCCACTGCCTACCTCATTGCAATAGTATCTTTTTGATGTACCATCCCTGTTTTCAATTTCGCTTTTTTTGTTTCCTAGACAACAACTATCGTATTCATGCTGTAGTATATTATATATAATGCTCTATCTTCATTCTCTTTTTGTCTGTCAATTTTTTCCTTGTACTCTTTATATTGCAAGCTCTGTGCCAAGTACGACATGACGTGTTGCAAGGAACGGTCAAGAGAAAAGCATACAGGCTGCCAGACGCAATTTCCCCATAAAAAACAAAAAAGGTTGCTGATATCCATCAACAACCTTTTCCTATTCTTTTATGCAAAAATACGCTATCCTATTATCCTTTGCCATACAAAACTTCTTTCCGTCATAGTAGAATAAATATTTTTGATACTATCCTCGCAGAATATTTTTTAAGAAGAAAGATACGTGTCTGCTTCTATACGCTTTCTCCTTTTTTACACATTCGTTGAGATATATTTTCCCTCAGCCGCTGCCACCTCGTTTTTTGCATCTGTTTTTAGCATACACTCCTTTTTTTCTGAGAGCAGCCCCAACAGTTTAATGCACCCTTTATTGAATACATCATTGCCTAAGTTCTTGATAGCGTATTTATCGCAAACCATCATACTATCTATCAATATAGTGTACATTTGTTCTACAAAGAAAACATCATGCACTGTCATTTTTTCCCTTGTACTTAGTAAAATGCAAGCTCCATGCCATATTCATACAGAGCCCTCTCCCCCGCTGCTTCCTCGCCCCTTCTTCCACACAAGCCACGCAAAAAAGGGACCACCCAACAAGGCTGTCACAACACCGACAGGGATTTCCTGCCCATCTGGTATGAGCGTTCTGGCTACAACATCCGCCCAGAGTACCAGAATGCCTCCCCCAAAAAAGGCGCCTATCAGCAAGACGCCGTTTTGCACCCCAAGCAAAAGACGCACAATATGCGGAACAACGAGTCCCACAAAGCCGATCACCCCAGCCACAGCGACACAGCCTGCTGTCATAAAACTGGCAGCCACAAGCACAAGAAAACGCACCCAAGACACATTGAGGCCAATACTTTGAGCGTGTTCATCGCCAAGAGCAAAGAGATCGAGGGATCGCCACACACAGCAGAGGGTGAGGACAGCAGGCACAAAGGTGAGAACAAGCAAGGGAAGACTCTCCCAGCTCCGTCCCTGAAAGGAGCCCATAATCCAGAACACAATGCTTGCAATAGAATCTTCATGCAGGGCTTTCACCAGGGCAACCAAGGCGCCCAAAAAGGTGGCCATAGCGATCCCGGCCAACAGCACACTTGGCGCGTCAAAACGCCCGCCATGCGCCCCAAGCCAAAGCGTGCCCAGCATCGCAAAGAGTGCACCGCAAAACGATGCCAGCGCTATACCGATCATCCCCCCAAACAAGGCGGATCCAAAAAGGCTTGAGCCCACCAGACACAAACTGGCACCGCAGGCAGCTCCTTGCGATATGCCAAGCGTAAAGGGATCTGCTAACGCGTTTTTCAAGACCCCCTGCAGACACACCCCTGCGAGCGCAAGCCCGCCCCCGCATACGGCTGCTAAAAAAACCCGCGGAATGCGCAGCTCCCACACAATGGTTGAGACCAAGGGATCGATGTCGCCAAACGCAAGCAAGGCATGGATAATCTGTGCCGCAGGAAGTGACACGCTGCCAAAAAAACACGCGCTGCCCACGGAACAAAGCCAGAGCGCCACAAGAAGAAGCATCCGTCGTTTCCTCTTACGCACGCCAGATAATCCCCCCTTGTCTCCCGCATTGTTTCTCCCTGCGATAGGAATAGCAGTGGGGATTGCCCATGGTACACAGATCAATCCCAAAAATATGGCGAGGCAAAAGGCCTGCGTCCACCAACTGCGCCCGTGTGAGTCCCCACAAATCCATGGTCTTTGTGGCTGGGTCAAACCACGGGGCAAAGGAGGCTCCCCATTCCTGGTCAAAATGCACAAATTCCGCATTCAGGGGACTCAGACTGGGGCCTCGCACAGCCAAAAGGTCTTTGGGCTGAACCCCATAGCGTTGCGTCAAAGCCAAGACAGCCTTTTTGATAAAGCCGGATCTGTTTGCCCGCCACCCCACATGCAAGGCCATAAGACAGGAGCCCACTCTGTCGGTGAAAAGGATTGCCTGGCAATCGGCTGTCTTGATCAGCAAACCCAGCCCAGCCTCCCTGGTGGCAAGCCCATCCGCACACTGTGTTGCGCAATCGCCCACAGGATCAAAGAGAAGGGATTCCCCGTGCACCTGGTGAACCTCCACAAGGGCTTTGAGTCCATGGGCTTTTTCTTGGGCAAGCAGGCAAGCGCGTGCGGCATCCACACGCTTTGGGTCATCAGAAACATCGTAGGAGAGGTTGCCAAAGCCAAAGACATCCCCTTCCACAGGCTGTTTGAGGGTAAAGCAGCAGTGGATGTGGGGCAGGGTGGGAAATTGAAAGGCAAGAGTGGTTAGATGCATACGAATTCATCTTCCGTACAAAGCATATCAACCCCCCTATCCCATGCTTCTCGGGGAAGGAGGGGGAGAAGTTGGCAGGAAAAACAAATGCCCATTCGCACAAAGGGAAGGGGCTCACCAAATGCCCCAAAAAAGCGATCGTACATGCCGCCCCCAAAGCCAAGACGTGTGCCTGTACGATCAAAGGCGAGTCCTGGCACAAGACAAAGAGCAAAACCAGCTCCGCTTGCAGGACCGGCTATGCCCTCTCCCTGGGGCAGGGGCTCTGCAATCCCCAAGGAACTTCGCTCATACTGGCTCTCACTCGTTATCGGATAGAAGACAATACGCTTGTCTTCAACACGGGGCATATACACGCGCTTGTGCGCCAAAAGCGCCTGCGTACGCAAAAAATCTGTCTCCACTTCGCCGGGAAGAGCCATATAGAGAGCCACGGCACGAGATTGCTTCCAAACAGCGCTTGCCAGCACGCGATGGGCAATCCGCCTTGATCGCTCGCTGCCATCACACAATTGCTTACGCCTGGCAAGCATCTGCTGACGAAGCGCTCGCTTCTCTTCTGAAAGCCCTTGTGCCATACCTGCTCCACACTTTTTTTGTTCAGAATTGAAGGAAAGGGCACTTTTTGCTACCGTAGAAGACGCTTACAAAAAGGAGTATGCTATGCCCTATAAAGCGATGGAAACCCTTCTCATGGATGCCTTACGGCTCTACCACCACCCCATTGCCATCACCTTTCTGACAAGCGACGACGATCTTGCCCAATTTACGGCATCTGTGGACTATGTGACCCCCATAAAACCCCTGACCTTTTGCCAATGGGAAACAGCCGCCCGCATGCAGGGCAAAACCGTGCTTGGCACAGAGGCAAGCCTCGCCTGCTCCAATGCCAAGGTCAGCTTTGGCTGGCGCGACATCGATGCCAACGAGATCAAATCCCAGGGCAAATACACAGTTGATTTGGCGCAGGCAGAACGCTTCTTACGCTCAAAACCCTCCCTGCCCAAAGGATTGAAGGCCATAGGAGTGGGTCCCTTGGGAGCCTCCACGATGGAACCCAGCTGCGTCCACTTCTATTGCGACAGTATCCAGGCCTACCATTTGGCCATCGACTATATGGCTGCAACCGACACCCATCCGCTGCACACCCAGCTTATGATGAGTTCCGCTGCCTGTGGCGGGAGCGTGTGGAGCTACCAAAACCAGGCCTTCAACTTTTCAACGCCCTGTTCAGGCTCCTACAATGCCGGGAAAACCGAACGCGGCGAAGTTTATGTCTTTATTCCAGGATCCCAGATCAAGGCTGTCTGCGAACGCCTCCAAGCACGGATCGACAAATACGGTTCAAGCTCCATCACGCGACCTGGCGACTATTTCCCCGGCGGAGACATCTGTAAAAACTGTCCTCTTATCGGCTTTAAAAGCCCCAAGGCCTGTGAAAGCTGTACAGCGCATACGAGCTGAGTCTCGCAAACAACAGGCCAAGGAGCCCATCACACTGTGTGCCATAGACTCCTTGTGGTCTCTTTCATTCACATCGGAGAAAATCCACAACCGCAGATCGCACCCAGTTCCTCAGCCGATAGAGTACATCTTCCGGCTGAGGAATTGGGGAGAACATGAATCCGTCATGTATGGTCAGCGAGCAGTGGGGCGCCGCGAAGAAACGGGTACAATGCACAGGCCTCTCCGTTTTTCGTAATAACGGAGATAGCTATATTCTGACGCCCAGGATCAATACCAAGGATAGTTTTTTGAGATTCCTTGGTTTGATATTTTTTCTCTTCCTGATAAAGAAGTTGAATTTGGAAAGGTTTCTTTCGTATCACTTTTGCCTTTCCATTTTTCAAAAGCCCGCAGCCTTTTGTTGGATATAATGTGTTTACGTAAACTTTTGTATTCATAAGGCAAAATCGTAAAATTACACACAAAACACAGCACGAGAACGTGCTGGTAGCGTTGCCATAGACTGGATACGACCGATCCCAGAGCTACCAGCTTGGCATCACCGATAGCTGGTAAGGGTAAGAACACATGGTTTTGCAACCTCGCCTTACCCTGTCGTATCACGTCTTTGTGTGCCACACTTCATCGCAACTCGCATCCAACCACAGGCTACGATGCGGGTCATACATTTCTATTTTCTAGAATATGAATGAAATGTGACACGTGGTACAGTCTGCTCTTTGCAGCAAGACTTAGTCGGAAAAAAGAATGAGGGCGAAAAAGGTGAGATCTTCGGTGCTGGCATTGATCATGCCGTGGGATTCCCCGGAATAACAAATCGTCACATCCCCAGCAGACACTGTTTCTTCGTGCCCATTGTCGATATAGGTGCCTGTGCCTGAGAGAATGTAGTAGACCTCAAATTCCTTGGTGTGCCCGTGCACGCCGATGGCCTCGCCCGGATGCAAAACACAGAAATTGCACAGCCGCCCCTTGCCGGCGAATTCATCCTTGGTCAAAATCTGGGTTGCATGCAGCAGACCAGGACCTCCGAACATACATGCTTCAACTTTCGGCGTATCACTGCTCCGACGAATCATAAAAACCTCCTGTGGAACGGCATTGTGCCGTCCCCAAATACGGAATGAGATAGGGAGATCGTATGAGTGACGACTATAAAACAAATGCCCGTACCCTTATGCAAGGGTATTGCCGCGTCTGCCCCATCTGCAACGGTCGTGCCTGTATCGGCGAAGTGCCCGGCATGGGCGGATTGGGCACAGCAGCTTCTTTCCACAACAATATCTCGGCGCTGCAAGCTGTTACCCTCAATATGACAGCCCTGCACAGCGTCACCGCCCCCAATACAGCAACAACCTTCCTGGGCACAAAGCTTACCTTCCCGGTTCTGGCAGCCCCGATCGGCGGTGCCCAGTTTAATATGTCCAAGGGCTTTAGTGAAGAGGACTATATTGAGGCTGTTCTGGCTGGCTTTGAGGCCGAAGGCTCTTTGGGCTGTACAGGGGACGGGGTTCCTCCCTTTATCATCGATGCAGCGGTTGCCTCCCTTGCCAAGCACAAGGGCATTCCCTTTATCAAACCCTGGGAAGGCAAAGAGCTCTATGAAAAAATCGACCGCGTCCTTGAGACCAATCCCCCGGCCATTGGCATGGATGTGGACGCGGCAGGCCTTGTCACGCTGCGCAAAATGGGGCGGCCTGTGACCCCCATGGATCCGGGCACCTTAAAAGACGTGATTGGCTACGCCCATGAGCGCAAAACGCCCTTTATCGTCAAAGGCATTATGACCCCGCTTGATGCCGAAAAAGCCATTCAGTCAGGCGCTGACGCCATCGTTGTCTCCAACCACGGTGGCCGCATTCTCGACCACTGCCCAGGCACAGCCCAGGTTCTTCCGGCAATCGCCAAAATCGTTCGCCACCGTATCCCCATTGCGGTGGATGGTGGGGTTCGCACAGGAACCGATGTGCTCAAGATGCTCGCTCTCGGCGCGGACGTGGTTCTTATTGGTCGTCCGGTCAGCGTTGCCTCGGTTGGCGGAGGCCTCCAGGCTGTGCAAAGCTATTGCCAGACCATCAAAGCCCAATTGACCCAGGCCATGCTTCTGACCGGTGTTGCAACAATAGCCGATATCACCGAAGATATCCTCTATGCCAAGGCCTAGGGCTCCGTTGACAGCAAAAACAGCCTAACGTACAAACGATACACAAAAAAAAGGCGCACGTCTTTGTAAAACCCATTTACGAACGTTCCAGATGTATTGTCCAGAAGCTCGTGTGGGTCGTTGTGCTTGTTAACTTCGAGGAGGCGCACGTGCTCTTCAATATCAGACAGGAAACTCTGCCCCGCGACGAACTGGAGGCTCTTCAACTCCGAAGATTACAGGATGTCTGTGCCAGAGTATATGCCAATGTTCCGTTCTACAAAAAACGCTTTGACGAAGCAGGCATTAAACCGGAAACCATTCGGAGCCTCGAGGATATTCAACGGCTTCCCTTCACCGAGAAGCAGGATCTCAGGGATCACTATCCCTATGGGCTTTTTGCTGTGCCAAGAGACAATATTGTGCGCCTGCAGGCCTCAAGCGGCACGACAGGCAAGGCTGTTGTCTTGGGCTACACCCAGCGCGATATCGACAATTGGGCAGAGCTCACCGCTCGCAGCCTCACCGCTGCAGGGGTAAGCCGACGCGATATTGTCCATATCGCCTATGGCTATGGCCTTTTTACCGGAGGCCTGGGAGCCCACGGCGGAGCGGAACGCATCGGCGCAACGGTTGTGCCAGCCTCAGGGGGCGCCACCAAACGCCAGACCTATCTGCTCCGCGATTTTGGCGCAACAGTGCTGTGCTGCACCCCAAGCTACGCGCTCCATCTCTGGGAGTCGGGCATGGAAGAAGGCATTGATTTTCGCGATCTGCCCTTGCGTATCGGCTGCTTTGGCGCCGAACCCTGGACCGAGGGCATGCGCCAGGATATGGAACAAAAAATGGGCATCAACGCCCTCAACATCTACGGGCTTTCGGAAATTATGGGACCTGGCGTTGCCATGGAATGCGTGGACGCCAAGAAGGGGCTCCATTTGTGGGAAGACCATTTCTACCCAGAAATCATCGATCCTGTGACCGGCCAACAGCTGCCACCTGGATCCACGGGAGAACTGGTTTTGACGACCCTCACCAAGGAGGGGACACCGCTCATCCGCTACCGCACCCGCGACCTCACCCGCCTCGATTTCACACCCTGCAGTTGTGGTCGCACCCATGTCAGAATTGCCCGTCTCGAAGGCCGCACCGACGACATGCTCATCATCCGCGGTGTCAATGTCTTCCCCCAGCAGATCGAATCCATCATCATGGAAAACGAGGGGCTTTCCCCCAACTACCAATTGATTGTCGATCGCAAGGAAAACCTCGACACGCTGGAAATCTGCGTGGAAGTCGATGCCCAGCTGTTCTGTGACGAGATCAAGCATCTGCAGAATCTCGAAAAACGCATCCAGAAGAAAGTCAAAGAGTTTCTCGGCGTGACCACCCGCGTCCGCCTCCTTGAACCCCATTCTTTGGAACGCTCGCAAGGCAAGGCCAATCGCATCGTCGACAAACGCATACTCTGAGTGTTTGCGACTGCAGTCGCTATGGGGGGTAAAAAAACGCCAGTTTTTTTACCCCCTTCTTCTTTTTAGCCTTTGTTTGAGCTCACCACGATGCCGCCAATGACGAAAAGGCAGCCAACAAGCGCCACAAACCCAATGCTCTCCCCAGCCAAGACGCTGAAAAGGCCTGCCCACACAGGCTCACCGGCATAAATCACTGTTGCCCTGCTGGCCTCAACGCTTTTCTGCGCCCAGGTCAAAATGCTCTGCATAAACGCCGTCACCAAACCCAGACCGAGCGCGCTCCCATAGACAAGAAGCGAGGGAGCGGGAATGCTTTCTCCCACAAGGGGCATGGCGCAAAAACTGCATAACGACGTGCATAAAAGCTCAATCAAAACCAGCCTGCGGGCATTGCAGTCCTTGGCAACCATGTCGATGACCAAGATCTCCCATGCAAAGACAATGGCACAGACAATGGTTTCTATCTCGCCAATACCGATCCCCATCCCCATTTCCTCAGGCCACGCGATGCATAAAACACCGGGAAACGAAAGCGAAAGCCCAAGCAATAGCCTGGCTCGCACCCTGTGGCGAAGGAAAAGCACTTCAAAAAGGGGCACTAAGGGGATATAGAAGGCGGTCAAAAAGGCCGACTTTGCCGCGGAAATCTCCATTAAACCCGCTGTTTGCAAACCAAAGCCCAAGAAAACCAGAATACCAAGAATAAGACCGCCGTAGATCTCCTTGGCCGTAAAACCCCGCATCACAGGAAGGGCAACAAGAAAGACACAACAGGCAGCGCACAAAAAGCGCAGCCCCACGAAAAAAAACGGACATCGTGCCTGCATGGCAAGGCGGATCACAAGAAAACTCACGCCCCAAATCATGGTGACAAAACACAGAGCCCATTCCTCGCGTGACGAAAAAAACCGCATGCCCATCCCCTGTACGGCCTACAAACGCTACCAGGCCTTGGCATTCACATTTACCACACGAAACGCTACAATCGTCCATATGGACATCAGACACCCTCACAAACGGATATCTCTATGCATACGCACCCTGAACAGACGCAGACAACGCCGTCCGTTGACACTCTCTCCCGCAAAGACGAGAAAGAATGGTGTATCCGAACACTCAAACATCTGCGGGAATCCTCGTTTCTCTGCCGCCAAAAAAACGATGGCACGTTTGCGACCATCGCTGTCTCGGAAGATCTCGCGAGGCTTCTTGAGACCACTGTTGCCCACGCTCAGGAAACACTGGCTATCAACGGTCTTTTGACGATGACCCATCAAGAAGACCGCATCTTCATCCGCCGTATGCTCAGACGCCGCGTCAACGAAGAAAACGGCTCGAATCTTATTGTGCGCGTCAAAACCATGAAGGGCAATATCCTATGGTGCGATATCCACTTTTCCTTTGTGACGGACTTTGATCATCTCTACGTCTATTGCACCTTTTTCGATATCACAACCCTCAAGGAATATGAACATCGCCTGCGCAGTGCCTACACCAATTTTGGCACCAATTTCTATCAAAGCGATGCCACAACCCTGGGGCTCTTTCAAATCAATCTATCCAAAGACACCATTGAAAATATGCAGGGGCGGGATCTCTACGGCACCGACTCCACCATGACCCCCTATTCGGTCTTTCTCAAAAAGCGCTCGGATAATCTCCCGATTCCGGAAGAACGGGAGCAATTGCTCGAATTGTTCGATCCCGATGAATTGCTTGTGCAGTATTTAAAAGGCTTTACCCTGGTGCAGATGACGGTCTACTCCAGACGCCCCAATGGGCAAAACCGCTATGTCACCCTCACCTCCAACACCATTCGCCATCCCTTGACCGGGGATATTATCGCGTTTTTGGCGGAAAAAGACGCCAATACAGCCAAGGTCAAGGAAATGCTCTTAAGCAAGATACTGTCCCGACAATTTGACATGGTTGCCTGGCTCACCGAAGGCAATTACGGGGTTGTGATCGGCGATGCGGCCAATATCAAAAACGGCAGCATTTTCCCCTTGACCAGACAAGGCAACTACCAGGCCTATCTCTCCTCCCAGGTTGTGCCTGTTCTGCACGGCAGCCCAGTCGAACGCGAGACCATGCTGGCGCAACTGCGCTGGGATACGATTGCTGCCAAGATTGCCGTCCAGTCGCCCTATATTGTCAATATTGCGGTCAATGTCGATGGCGCGATCTGGTACAAGCGCTTCGACTTTTATGCTGTGGACAGCGCCGGGAGATTTTGCATTGTCCTCAAAAGCGACACAACCGACATCCAGCGCCAGCAGCGGGAAATCAACGAGCAGCTCAAGCAGGCCTTAACCGAAGCCCAGCAGGCGAGCGTGGCCAAAACCACCTTCCTCTCCCGCATGAGCCATGAGATCAGAACGCCCATGAACGCCATCATTGGGCTTGGCACCTTGGCGCTCAGAGAACCCGACATCACCCCCCATTTACGGGAATACCTGACCAAGATCGGCTCAAGCGCCCGCTATTTGCTCTCGCTGATCAACGACATTCTCGATATGAGTCGCATTGAAAGCGGCAGGATGGTGCTCAAAAACGAGGAATTCTCCTTCCGCTCCTTCCTCGACCTGGTCAATACCATGCTGGACGGCCAGTGCCGGGAGCGCGGCCTCACCTATTCGTGCGTGGTTGAAGGCGTCATCGACGAATTTTATATCGGCGACGACACCAAGCTCCGTCAGATTCTGATCAACATTCTCGGCAATTCGGTGAAATTCACCAATCCAGGCGGCAAGGTGTCTCTGACAGTGTGCCGCACATCATCGCTCGAAGGCCAAGCCAATCTTCGCTTCACCATCGAAGACACAGGCATTGGCATGGATGCCTCGTATCTGCCAAAGATCTTTGAGCCCTTTAGCCAAGAGGATGCGAGCAATACCACCAAATACGGCGGATCAGGCCTTGGGCTTGCGATCACCAAGAATATCGTGACCCTGTTGAACGGTGAAATCACGGTTGCCTCGGAAAAAGGCAAAGGAACCCGCTTTACGATCAATGTGCCCTTGCGCGAAACCAAGCACGCAACGACAAAAAACTTTGCGATCAATCCCAAGGAGCTCACTGTTCTGCTTGTTGACCACGATCCTGCCTCAGCCAAACACACCCACGCGGTTTTAGAAGATATCGGCATCGCAGCCACCCTCAATCAATCCGGTGAACAGGCTCTGCACACCATCGCCCTGCACACAGCCAGACGCGACCCCTTCACCTTGATCCTCCTCGATCTGCGACTGCCAGACAAAGACGCTCTCAGCCTTGCCAAGGAGATTCGGGCGCAAATTGGCGACCAAAGCACCATTCTTTTGACAGCCTACAGTTTGGAGGGAATTGAGGAAGAGGCGAAGAAAAACGGCTGTGACGGCGTTGTGACCAAGCCGATCTTTGCCTCAGCGCTTTTAGACATTGTGCGCAAGGCGCTTGTCAAAAAAAGCAGCCAGACAGACGAGGATACAACCCCTGCTGATCTCACCAATCGGCATATTCTTTTGGCCGAAGATGTGGCGATCAATGCGGAAATCATGATCCAGCTGCTCGAAATCTTGAACATCACTGTTGAACACGCGGAAAACGGCGCCCTGGCTGTCGAAGCCTTTGCGAAGTCCGCGCCCTTCAGCTTCGACGCCATTCTCATGGATGTCCGCATGCCGGTTCTCGACGGACTCGGCGCCTGCCGAAAAATCCGTGCGCTCAATCGAGCTGATGCCAAAACCATCCCCATCATCGCCATGACCGCCAACGCCTTTGACGAAGATGTTCAGCACTCGTTGAAAGCCGGTATGAACGCCCATTTGACCAAACCCGTGGATCCAGAGCAATTGCAGACAACACTCGCCCAACTCATCGCCGACTTTGACCACACGCACACCACTTCTCCTGACAAATAATGGATTGTTCCATGGATACCAATCGCTATCAATTTCTCGACGACACCTTTCTGGCCTTCTCGATGCTTGCAGAGACCCACTTTGTCACCCTCTACGACACCCAGCTCAAACTCTCCCGCTATTCGCCGGCAGCGGTCAAAATCTTCAATTTGCCGGGTGAATACGTGGAAGACGGCATGCACTCGTGGGAGCAGTTTATCCATCCGGAAGACCGATCGCGCTTTGTCTCAACCACCCAAAAGCTCATGAATGGCACCCTCTTAAGCTACGATCTCACCTATCGGTGCAAAATCTGGGATGGCAGCTATTCGCTCTTCCGCTTTATCGGGGCGGTGATCCGCGACCACGAAGGCAAGCCAGGCCTGATCGGAGGCCTTATTATCAACGAAGGCCGTCTTGAGCTGACCGATTCCACAACCATGCTGAACAATAAGGACAGCTTCTTCAAGGATCTCGCTGCCCTCAAACACGCCAACCAGCCCTGTTGCATCCTGTTGCTGGGCATCAATGAGCTCACGGAACTCAATCGCAAATACACCTACAGCTTCGGCAATCTCGTGCTGCAGCAGGTGGCGTGGCTGATCCAAGAAGCGGTTGGCACCCAAGGGGTTGTCTACCGCATGGAGGGCAAACGCTTTGCCATCCTGAGCAAGGAACTCAATGAAAAAGGCATGCGCAGGCTCTACAAGCACATCACCAAGCAATTGCGCATCGGCGTGCATGTCGGCGAGACACGGCAAACGCTCTCAACGAGCGGTGGCATTTTCCAGGTTCGGGACTATAGTTTGTCCGAACACCTTATCTACGATTGCCTGCAAAGCGTGTACAAAGACTCGCGCTTTTTTCAGGACGGCGCCCTTGTCCCCTTTTCCCTGAGCGACACCGACCATACCGAAAACCTTCTCTCTGTTCTCGAACATATCCGCTACGCCATGAGCGACGACTGCGCCCATTTCTATCTCGAGTACCAGCCCGTGCTTGCCAAAAACAGCAAGACTGTTGTGGGATTCGAAGCTCTTTTGCGCTTCAAGGAGCAGTCAACCGGTTTTGTCCCAACCAAAACCTATATCACCATCCTGGAACAGGATTTTGCCTTTGAAGAGCTTGGCATATGGATTTTACGGCAGACCATGCTGGAAACCCTGCCCATCTTGGCCAAACACCCCAATCTCATCATCGGCGTCAACATCGCCCACACCCAAATCCGCGACGTCTTTTTCCCGGAATCGCTCTCGCTGCTCTTGGAACAAACCGGTTTTCCGCCCAACCGCCTTGTGCTCGAATTGAACGCCCAATGCCGGAATCTTCCTCTCACCACCATCGAGCACAGAGCCAAAGCCATCGTGGAAACAGGCGTACGCCTGTGCTTGGACGATTTTGGCGTGGGCAACTTCGCCCTTGAGATTCTCCAAAACATCCCTGTCCAGCTTCTCAAAATCGATGCCCAGCTTTTGCGCTCAAGCTGCACAACCGAGATGGCCAAAAATGATCTCCACAATCTCTGCTCAATAGGCACAAGCCACAATACCCGTGTCTGCCTCAAATGCATCGAAACCCAGGCCATGGAAAAGGCTGTCAACGATGTGGCCTTTGACTATGCCCAGGGCTTTGCCTTTGCCTATCCCATGAAAGCAGACCACATTCTCACCTATCTCAACACCCAATAAAAAAGGCGGCATCAAGCCGCCTGCTCGTCTACGGAGCTTTTTTCGCATACACCCACCAAAAGACGCAACTGACAAGCGTTGGAAGCAGCCAGTCAAGCAGACTTTTTTGGTTCCAGACAATCGGATAGAAGCCCGCAAAGGTGGGCATGTCCGCAAACGACCCGTGTGCGTACCGGAGAACATAGCGGTATTCGGCCTGGGCGAATTCCCTGCTCACATAAAAAACCGCTGGCCACAGGCAGAGCCATGCACGCCCTCGCAGCACGACCACGCAGACGCAAAAAAGCGCAGCCAAGCCCGCATGGATCATCGATCCGCTCCTTAGGCCTTTGCAAGCTGGGTATACATATCGACCAAGGCCTGCACATCGTCTGATCCCCGGAGTACCGCGCCCTCAAGGAAAGTTGCCTTTGGTGCCGATGCCTGGAGATGCTCCTTGGCCTTGCCAAAACCGCTCCCCCCGGATGTGGCAAACAAAATCACGGTCTTGCCCGAAAAATCGTAGTGTTCCAAGAAGGTATTGATAATGGTTGGGGCAATATACCACCAGATGGGAAAGCCCAGGAAAATGACATCGTGGTCAGCAATGGGCGCATTGGTGTCAGCGAGATCGGGACGCGATGCAGGATTATGCATCTCAACCGACGATCTCGAGTGGGCATTGTTCCAGTCAAGGTCAGCCGCTGTATAGGGCTCTTTGGCCTTGATGGCGTACAAGGGGCAAGACAATTTCTCTGCCAGCTTTTTCCCAACCTTCATGGTGTTTCCCTGGGCAGAAAAAACAGCAATCAATGGTTTACGCATATTTACTCCTTGCGATTGGCTTTGACTCCGTATTCCCTCACCACAAACAGCGAGGATTCCATGAAAAAAGCACTGCTCATCTACGCGAATGGCAGCGAAGATTTGGAAATAACCGCAACCGCCGATATTCTCAATAGAGGTGGCATACAAGTCACTCGTGCTGCTGTCAACGAAGAAGGGACAAAGAATGTCCTTCTCGCCCACGGCACAGCCGTTGTCTGCGATGCCAATTTGAACGATATCGACGACACCTTTGATATCATCGTGATTCCAGGAGGCCTTGCAGGATCAGAACATTGCCGCGACAGCCATATTCTGATTGAGAAATTGAAACAGCAAAAAGCCGAAGGCCGCTGGATTGCAGCCATCTGCGCTGCACCGGGTTTTGTTCTGCAAACCCATGGCTTGCTCGCTGGCGGTGTTATGGCAACCTGCTATCCTGGCTGCAACGACAGCGCTATCGAAGGCCTCAAAAGCGATGGCGTCGTTCTCGACCAAAACGCCAAGATTATCACCGGCAAAGGACCTGGCTTTGCCATCGCCTTTGCGCTTTGCATTCTGGAAACCCTTATGGGAAAGGATGTACGATCCAAGGTCGCCAAAGGCATGCTTCTCGAGTGACGAAAGAAACCAACAAAAAACCCCCTCGCTTTGAGGGGGTTTTGTTTGGTCTAGCCTGTACGCTGAGCCAAAGACTTCAGCATGTCTTGGAGACTCTTTGTGATGGATGAGATCATCTCCATCTTCGCATTATATTGTCCCATGGCAAATTGCACCTTGAGCATTTCCGCTTGGTCAATCGTGCCATCCTTGTTAGAACTCAGGTTCTTGATCTTTTCCTGTAAACTCTTGCCATCGGCTTGAATACTATTCAAACCGTTTTGGAACATTGTTCCGATACTCAATCCGTCAGCCATATGGTTCTCCTTCATCCGCATCAGGGGGTATCTCCCATCCGCGATTGCAATATATTCTGTACCGTTAACCCTAAACGTTTCATTCTCGAATTCAACGTCGTCCGATTCACCCCGAGCATGGCCGCAGCCCCTCTGGATCCTGCGATCACCCCATTGCACACACGCACAGCGTGGGTGATGGCCTTGATCATGGCTTCATCGGATTCTTTCTTGGGAAGACGGGGCGCATCGGGTTCTTGAACCGTTTGGACGCGCTGTCCCTGAAAAACGCTCCCGTCAAGACATAGGCTTGTTCCCTGCGTCAATATCACCGCCCGTTCAATGACATTGGCCAATTCGCGTACATTGCCAGGCCAAGGCTGTGAGCACAGCCAATCGATGCCGCTTTGCGGAATCGATGTGATCGTTTTCTTCATCCTTTTTGCGTGTTCCTGCATAAAATGCAGGGCAAGAAGGGGAATATCTTCGCGCCGTTCCCTGAGAGGAGGAAGACGAATGGGAAAGACATTCAGGCGATAGTAGAGGTCGTCGCGAAAACGCTTTTGCTGCACCATGGCCAAAAGATCTTGATTGGTGGCAGCCACAAGGCGCACATCGATCGGAATCACACTCTGCCCACCCAGCCTCTCCAGTTCCCTGGACTGCAGGATGCGAAGCAGCTTGGGCTGAAGAGCCAAGGGCATATCGCCCACTTCGTCGAGCAGAAGGGTACTGCCATTGGCAATCTCAAAACGCCCTTTGTGCTGGCGATTCGCTCCGGTAAAGGCGCCTTTCTCGTAGCCAAACAATTCGCTCTCAAGCAAGGTTTCCGGCACAGCAGCGCAATTGATCTTCACCATCCGCTGCTCTTTTCGTTGGCTTGCCATGTGGATGGCTTCAGCCACCATCTCTTTGCCCGTGCCTGTCTCCCCAAGGAGGAGCACCGTGCTGTCGCTCTTTGCGACCATGGAAACCTGGTATAAAACGTGTTCTATGGCCGGACTCTGGCCGATGATGGTGCCGCCCCCCCATTGCTGGGCGATTTCCGACGAAAGATAGGCGTTTTCCTCAAAGAGTCGTTCGGCCTTCAGTCGTACACTGGCGTATTCGGTGGCGTTGCGGACAGCCAAGGCAACGGCATGGCCGATTTGCAACAAAAGACTGACGGCATCTCTCGTAAAACTTTCGATCGCTGTGTGCGCCAAGGCAAGAACACCCAAGACGTTTTCCTGAAAAATCAGCGGTATCGCACACACAACACGGTTGTTGGCTGCCAAAAAATTCGCGACAAGCGGATCGTGGGCTGCCATATCCACAAGCTGCGCGTGTTGCAGGATGTGGGGGCTCTCCAGGGGAGCCAGCGCCTGGCAAAGACTTGCTGTACGGGCAATACGGCGCTCTCCTGTGCCCAAACTCGCTTGCCCAGACTTCGCACACAAGACAAGAACCTGTTCGCCGTCAAAGAGCTCCAAGCCCACATCGTGCAAGGCAAAAAAGCGTCGAATGTCCAAGGCGAGCATATCGAGCATGGCCTGGGTGTGCAAAGAACTCATCGCCACATTGGTCACAGCCACCAGGATGTTCAACTGATCGCGTTCCTTGCGCAAGGCATCGCGCTCAAGCTGCGCTTCTTCCTGCTGCAAAAACTGCGAAACCTGGGCTGTCACAAATCCCCGCAAGAGGCGACAAAACGGCAATGCTTGGGTATCAAAGGCCTGCTCACTGGTGCGGATAACCATCAAGACCGCGTAGTAGCCAGGCACTTCCACAGGCAAGGGCAAGAGCAAGATATGGCGGGCGTCTTGGGGAATGACGCGTTTTGCCACCTGGAATGCTTCCAAAAAACGCTCTTTGGTGAAGATCGCAGGCTCTTGCTGACGAAACAAGGCGTATTTGCCCTCGAGCAAACGATCGATGGGCGTGCAATCGCAACTTGTTGCTGTCGTATCGAGTGAATAGATTCTGGCGTGCTCCTGTAAGGGGGTCTCTATCATGAGAAGAACCCGTTCAAAAGGAAGCAGCGGCGTACAACAGAATTTGAGCAGACGCAACAGTTCCGGAATATTCTTTTGCAGCGGAAACAAATGGGATGCGGCTAAAACAGCATCCACGCCGCTTGCGTCGTGTGTTTTCATTCGCATTTGCCCCTTATTCAGCAAAAACAGTGCCACACAGAAAAAAGCCTTTCCATACGCCTGTATGCCCTGTCTTCTTCCCTTTATCCCAGACAAAGACGCCCAGACGCCCTGCTATTTCATCATTTATGACGAATCGCTTCTCCACAGCAATCCAAAATGACGATACCATAGCCTTCCGTAGACGAACTTGGCAAAATTTGCGAAAAGAGAGCTAGGCATCAACGTTTCCTGCCCTGTTTTTTTCGAGAAAGTACGCAGAACCCAAGCGTCTGTAAATATCCCGGATTCGATCGAGTCAGTCTCCACCAGGGAGCATCTCAAAGACAGCCACGCGTAACCAAGCTATTCTAAGGCCGACCATGACCCTTCAAACCAAACTCTCTCTCTCTGTTGCGACAGCTGTTGCCTTGAGCATTCTTCTCACGCTCATTCTCACATGGAGACAAGTCTCAACCGTCACCATTACAAAAGAAGAAGAGCATTTTGCGTCATTGGGAAAAACAATCGAACAAAACCTTGAGGCGACCTTCCACGAATACCTGGCAGCACGGGTTCGCATCGTGCTGGCAACCAAGGAGCTTCTCCGTTCAAGCAGCACCGACGCCAAGCACGATATCGCGGTGATTGAACACCATATCCCTCCCTCTCCTGAACAAAACACCTTGCGCCTCGAATTGCTCTCCAACCACACAAACACCCAACAGATATCCCAATCGCCCCCTTGCGAGCTCTTTCTCTCCACAACAACCGATCTCATAACACATGGCCTTCCTGCCCTCCATATTCCCCCGCAAGCGTACGATGCCTACGATTTCTATCTCGGCGACACCGTGGCACTGATCCCCGCAAAAGGCTCCTTTTCCATCATTACCACAAATCAGTCGAATAACCCTATCCTGCTCTTCATGCTGCCCATCGAGCCTGGCTCAATCGATGAGAGCCAAACAATCGTCTACGACCGCCTCATCGTGGCAGGAACCCCCTTGCGCAGCCTTTTCAAGGAAGCGGAAGAACTGTTGCGCGAACGCATCGACACAGCCAAGATCAATTTTGAAAACATCACGTTTTACGATCAGGGCTGCCTTTTGCTGAAAAGCAATACGGGCGAAGATCTGATCGACAGGGGCGAAAGCGCAGCCATACGCGATCTTCTCCCCGATCTCTGTGGCATGGCCAAGGAAGACGACAACGTGACCGAGCATGTGCAAACCGAAGCCGGCACCTATCTCTGCCATGTGGCCTGGATTCAATGCTACGACTATTACCTGATCATGGCTGTGCCCATCGACGTCTTGCGCGCAACCACCAAGGAATTGATCAAACGCCTCATCGTCACCTCTGTTGCCTGTCTGCTTTTGGCCTGCCTCTCAACACTCTGGATGCTCATCCAAAGCCTGCGCCCGTTCGGCGTCCTGGTTGCCTGCACCAAGGAAATGGCAGGGCTCAATCCCTCGGTATCCACGGAATTGGACGCCATGGAGACCATGGTGAGCGAGCGCCTCGATGTGCATCGCCACGACGAGCTGGGGGATCTGGCACGCTCCTTTGCCGCGATGAGCAAGGAATTGGCGAACAATATCCGCACCTCCCTCGAGGTGATGACAGCCCAAAAACGGCTTGAGGGTGAATTGTCCGCAGCCAGGGATATTCAAATGAGTATCCTGCCCACCCTGGATGACTCCTCAACCGAAGAAAATTTTGCTGTGGCTGCCTTTCTTGAGCCAGCGCTCGAGGTCGGCGGGGATCTCTACGACTGCTTTCCGATTGAGGATGGACGCAAGGCCATTGTGATTGGCGATGTCTCGGGAAAAGGCGTGCCGGCGTCGCTCTTTATGACCATGTCTGTCACCTTGATCCGCTTTGCCCTGCGCTCCACCCCCTCTCCAGCCCAAGCCATGACCCACGTCAACACCCTCCTGGAGGAACACAATTCAGGCAGCATGTTTGTCACCCTCTTTATAGGGCTCTTTGATCCCCAAACCGGCGATCTCCACTATGCCAATGGCGGCCATTGCCTGCCCTATATCCTGGCGCAAGACGGAAGCATCAGACAGCTTGAAAACCTAAGCGGCCCCTTGGTCGGCGCCATGCCAGGCCTCGTCTACACCGACTTCCACGATACCCTACAAATTGGCGATCGCTGTTTTCTCTATACCGATGGCCTCACTGAGGCCATGAACGCCAACAAAGACCTTTTCGGCGATGCCAACGTGGCTGCCTCCCTCACCAAACACGCGACCCTTTCGCCAAGCCTCCTCGAAAAAGCCGTGTTTGAGGATATCTGCCAATTCAGAGGAACAGAGCCACCCTCAGACGATATCACCATGCTCACCATCGCCCGTCTTTGAGCGAATAAAAAACCCACCAAAAGGTGGGTTTTTTTAGTGGCGCTTTTTTTTTGCTTTTGGCTGCATCACTGTGGCGTGTTTGCGCTGCAGACGTTTGGGCGCTTTTTTGGGATGATGCCGAAGCAGCGGTTTTTGCTCGTTTTTTCCCTCAGCGCTTTGCTGCCAAAAACCCACAACCCGCTGCACAAAATTTTGGGTCTCCCGATAGGGCGGAATCCCCTTGTATTTGTCCACAGCCCCCATCCCCGCGTTATACGCAGCCAAGGCGAGTTCAGGAGAACCATAGCGGGTGAGCAGTATTCGGAAATAGGCTGCTCCGGCCATGATATTGGCCTTGGGGTCAAAGGGGTCTTTCAGACCAAGATCCTGTTGCGTGGCTGGCATGATCTGCATAAGCCCTTGAGCGCCCACAGGGGAGACGGCCTTGGGATCAAAATTGGATTCAACTCGAATCACCGCCCATATCAAGTGGGGATCGAGCCCATAGGTCTTGGCCGCATTCTCAATCATCGCTTCAACATCTTTGTTGGAGGATAGAAAACGAGAACGCCCGCCCCCACGCGGCCACCTGCCAGAAGATCGAAGCCTGAGCAGATGCGCTGAAGGGGACAGGGCGTAGAGATCGGTTATGCCAAGCTGCGCTAAATAGGCACGCGCTGAGAGTTCCGCCTGGTCTTTGTGCGGCATGGTGTTGGGCTGTTTGGCCTCACGGATCACAAAAACACGACGCGCGGATTTTGGTTTTTGCTGGGTGCTTCGCCAGGCATGAACAAGGCTGGCAACAATCGATTCCTGCTCAGTGGCTTCCGCAGGATGCAAATGGATGCGTGTTGGAAGCACATTGTTCGTTTCACTCGTATGCCATAGAATCCTGGGTCCCAAGGCACCTTTCCCGTATCGATCGTCGATTACGGGGTGGGAGGAAGCCTTTTGCGCAAGCGATGCCTTCTCGTTTTTTTTCAAAAGCGAGACAAAGGACTCATCCACAATCAAGGCAACCGTGGTTACGGTCTTGACAACGTCCTTCGGAACCTCTCGCTCAACAGGCTTTTTGGCACAGCTCACAAGCCCCAGAGCCACCAGAAAGGAGACGAGGATCCTGTGGCTCCAATCAGTCTTCATGCACGGAAAAATACACTTCGACGGTATTGCTGCCGTCTGACCCACTGTAGGCGTAATGACTCGTGATGTGCTTCACTAAATGCACACCAAGCCCCCCTATCTCCCGTTCCTCAACGCTAAGGGATGTGTCTGGCGTTGCTATCTGACGAAACGGATCAAAGGGGCGCCCCCAATCCTTGATCCACACACCAAATTGATCCTCGCCATCCAAATTGACCCAACGACAGCCTAAGAGAAAAACAGGAGGGTCGGTTTGTTTGGCACTGATGTCTGGATAGGCATAGTTCACAATATTGATCAGCAATTCCTCAACCGCCAACTCGACATGGGAGGCTAAAGCAGCATGCTTCTCGCCAAGTTGGGAACGCAAAAAGTCCATTGCCTTTGGAATAAAATCCATGCTTGCCGTAAAAGTCTGCTCAGGCATTGCCGCCTCCTGTCTGGAGCGCGGCTATCCCCGCATTGCGATCGGCAAAAACCTTGAGCATACGGTCAAAACCAGAAATACGAAAGACTTCGGTGACCATGGGCTGCAAACTGCAAAAGGCCAAGCCGCCCTTCTTTGCCATAGCTTTCTTGGCGAGCCCAAGAAGGCTTCGAAGGCCTGCTGAGCTGATATAAACCAAATCGGTCATATCAACTAAGATACGGTTTTCCCCTTCTTGCAAAATTTTTTGCGCTTTTTCGTCAAAGTCTGCGGTTGTGGTGGCATCCATTCTGCCACTCAAGGCCATAACCGTGCACGCCGTATCCTTGCTGACCGTAATATCCATTTCTCCCCCGTGAGTATCGAGATAGACGCATTGGGCATTATTCAAGAGCGTATGCATACGCAACGCTTCCCCAATGCGTATATCGCCTGCTATCACGAAATGTCAAAATATTCGAGTCCTCGAGAACGCCGTTGCTGATCCCCGGACTCCTGGCCGGAATTTTCCACCGTCACACGCACCCGCTCTCCCCGCGTCTCTAACGCAGCCACAAGCGATTGCTGCCCTTGCACGGCTGTCTGGAAGGCCTGGGCATTGGCGCAGAGCACTTTCACGGCCAGCTGCCCATCGTTCCCCCGAACAATCGAAAACTCCGTTCCCTTCAAGGTTCCTTCGCCAAGCGTGATCCGAACTTCCTGCTCACCGTTCTTGCTTTCAGACACTAAAATTTGCGAAGCGATCTTTTCCGCCATATCGACGAGATTGTTCGCAGCAGGTGCTTGTGGGGGTGGCGGCGGTGCTGCCGCTTCCATGCGATTGGCAAAAAGATTGTCGATCAAGGATGTGTTGGATGGCATGGTGTGCAACGGCAGCCCATCCTCCCCTTCGAGCGTCTCAACGTATTCTGCCATACGCACATTGGCCTGCTCGCTTGAGACTCCCTCGGGCTTCCTTGTCCCAGCCATAGCAAAGGCATGCGATGTCGTCTTTTCTGTGCTTGCCTGCATCGCGTTGCCCACTGCCTCAAACGGGCTCTGTCTTGTCTTTTCTGCAGCCAGCTGCCCTGCACTCTCAAAGCCCATTTGTGCCTTGTTTTGCCCTGCCTCAAACGGACTCTGTATTGTCTTTTCTGCTGCCAGCTGCCCTGCTCTCTCAAAGCCCGTTTCTAGCTTGGTTTGCCCTGCTTCAAAGGGACTCTGTGTCGTCTTTTCTGCAGCCAGCTGTCCTGCACTCTCAAAGCCCATTTGTGCCTTATTTTGCCCTGCCTCAAACGGGCTCTGTATTGTCTTTTCTGCTGCCAGCTGCCCTGCTCTCTCAAAGCCCGTTTCTAGCTTGGTTTGCCCTGCTTCAAAGGGACTCTGCGTCGTCTTTTCTGCTGCGGGCTGTGTCTGGGTCAAGAGCTGCGATGCTTTGCCCGCTGCTTCAAAGGGATTTTGCGTTGTCTTGTCTGCTGCGGGCTGCGTCTGGGTTAAGAGCTGCGATGCCTTGCCCGCTGCTTCAAAGGGGCTCTGTGTCGTCTTTTCTGCCACAAGCTGGCCTGCTTCAAACGGCCTTTGCTCTCCCTTGAAAACAGCTGTGTCAGGGGCACCAGCTTTGGCGCGTTCGGAAGCAAGAGACACAGAGGATGCATCAAAACCTCCTGCTGAATCTGCCTGCTTTGCTGAAAAAGCCCCCCGATCAAGACGACACATGCCATCCTGGCAGGATGCTTCGGCAAAAAGCGTATGAGAGGCGCTCTGTGGTGCATCGGAAGGGGCTGCTTGATGCGATTGGGTATCTCTCTGCTTTGCCCCCAAATCAAGACGACACATCCCATCCTGACAGTGTGCGCCTTCATGTGGCTTGGGTAAAAAAGGAAGGGACATGCCTTCGTCATTTTCTGCCAAAGGATTGTTCTGCCCCTCAAACAAGGACGAAAAGTGCGCTACCTCCTCAGGAGAAGGATTGATGGCCTGGCTTGGGATGGCGTCCCTGAGACCTTGGCCTACCTGAGAGGGGCGATTGGCTGTATCGATTTGCATACAAATACTTCCTCTTGAGTACAAAAAACCAAGACATAACCGTCCACAGGCAAAAGATGTGTGCAGAACACAGAGAAAGCTTAGCCCTCGCCAATCTTGGCATGCAAGGCGTGCTCAATCGCAGCGAGCTGGACAGAAAGGCTGGCATCAACCACCCCCATCTCGCTCTCAAGCACGCAGTCACCCTCGGAAAGATGCGTATCAGCAACCAGTTCAATGCCTCGTGCTGAGGACACACGAGCCAGCATCGGAGCAAGCGCCTCCCGCACATTCGGTTCATCAGAAGGGCAGACTCTGATCACAACCCGCTGCCGCCCGCGCACCTGGTCGAGCGCTGTTCGCACAACACCGACAATCCGTTCTTTGGCATCGATATCGCCAATAATTTTCCGCACAGTGCTTGTCACCACATCCACGATCTGCTGTTCCAATCCCTGGAGGTATTCCACGGCCTGCATGCCGGTTTCAAGCATCTTTTCCGCCTGCTCCATACGGCCTTCGATTAAGCCGTCTTCATAGCCTTCTTTGTGGCGTTCCTGATACACGCGCTCAGCGTCCTCTTTGATGGCTTGCGCCTCCTCGCGGGCATGGGCGAGCAAATTGTGCGCCTCAATGAGCTTTGCGTACTCTTCGGCTTTGAGTATGCGCGTTCCAGGGGCTGGCGCAAGGGTATCTCCAAGAGCGTGAAAGACATTTCCCACCAAAAAACCTCCCAATCGACGAATGCCGTAACCGTTTTATTGTATGCCAATTTGAGTACAACTCTCAAAATCGAAGCAAGCGTCCTGCTTACGCCACAGAGTCAGCGGCCATATTCCTTACAGTGGCATAATTCGAGCTTGCCAATACCTGCCAACGCCTTTGCTGCTTCACCGATTCGTACTCTGAGCACAGTTTTGGCATGGTCACACCTTCGACAAACAAAGCCATAGCCCTTTCTGCAAAAACTATGCTTTATACAGAAAGACCTTCTCCCCTCCCCATTTGCTGCGTCCCTTTCAATGCCCTCTCCCCTCAGCACGCACAATACCAATATTGAAAACAACATTCAAATTCATTTGTGACGAAAGCACAACAAAAACGTCATCAGAGCTCATCATTAATGACGAAATGCTCCGCACGCTTTCCGCAAATATCCTATATACTGCCCGTCTTCAAACGAGCGCGCCTTGGCATACGCTTTGCTTTTCCTGTGACGAGCATGCGAACGCAAAAAAAAGAATCGCCGCTTGAGCATTTTTGCAAAAAACGCTACTTTTCATACATATCAATTTGGTTGAAACCGCGCCCCTTTATGGGGCGGTTTTTAGCATATTTCTGCCGGGTATATCCTGGCGGAACT
The DNA here is from genome assembly GCA_017450275.1 of Desulfovibrio sp. Lineage (GTDB taxonomy): Bacteria > Desulfobacterota > Desulfovibrionia > Desulfovibrionales > Desulfovibrionaceae > Desulfovibrio. The sequence goes on from JAFSVD010000055.1 coordinate 29,067, forward strand.
AAAAAACGGGCTTCGTCAATATCCCGGCGATGCGGTCATAGGCACACTGTACCGTGTGTATGCGTTTCTATAAGCGCACAGCGAAGGAGCATGCTATCGCATGACGTCAGGACTTCGTGGGTGAACTGCAAGCCTCGTCCCCTTGTGGGTCGGGGTGATTGACAGTGTTGCATGCCATTGTCTCTTTTTGGCCATACACCAATTTTAACGCAGGAAGCAACCAATGAGTCCATCCAATATCGAAACCCAGAATGCATCCCTTGACCGCATCAAACAAGAGATTTCCCACCTGGAAGAACAAGAAAAACAGTTGCGCAAGACGCTGAATCTTGCTGACGGTGAGCCTCTCCCTGATGTCACCATGACACCTGAACTGGCCGCGATGCTCGCTCAGTCAAAGGCCAACGCAGCCAAGGCTGGGGCAGACCGTGCAGCCAAAACGCTTCAATAGCCTGTGACAATCTTTGTAGAGGAAAAGGATAATCTCTATGTTTACAGAAGAAGATCTTAAACGGCAAAATGAAGAGTTCGAAAAAATTCAAGAAGAATTTGCTCGACTCCAAGAAATGGAAAAGCAGCTCCGAAAGAACATGGGTCTCCCCGAAGAGGGAGGCATTCCTGAGGCGACACTGACCCCTGAAATCGAAGCCACCTTCGAAGAGGCCAAGGCCAGAGCTGCTCGGGAAGGAGCTGCCCGTGCCACGCAATTCCAAAGTCAGGCACAAACAACCACAGCTGCTCCTCTTCATCCTGGAAGACGCCGTGCGGGTATTGTTCGGTTATAAATTGACGGCGAAAAACCCACACTCAAGAGTGTGGGTTAAAAGCATCTTTGATTTGACAAATATGCGAAATAAAAATGTTTTAATAACAATTAAGGCGAATCCGTTCTTGCTCAAAAACAGAAAAGAGCGGAGTATCATGTAATGACCCTCCAAGATACCGCCACTCTTTGCGCAAAGCACGACGAAGCATCCGTCTTGTCGGCCATTGCCCAACTCTCAGGTCTCCCCCTTGAAGAGGTCAAAGCCCTGTATGCCAAGGCCATCAAGGAAGCCAGTTTGGCAAAAACCTTCAATATCCCGGAGCAATCGCTTGAAACAGGCTATACAATGGCCTGCAACCTTCTGGCGAGTGGACGCTACCACGATGCCCAGACGATGTTTCGTGCCCTGTGCCAATACAAGGTGACGGTTCCAAAATTCTGGTTGGGTCTTGGGTCTTGCCTGGAAAAACTGGGTATTTTTCGGGAAGCCGTTTTTTGTTTTGCTCATGCAGCGGATTTGGGAGAACCACTGAACCCAAAACCCCTGTATCTTTTAGCGCAATGCTGTTTTTCCATGCAGGATGTTGATGCCGCAAAACGAGCGCTTGAGCTGGCCGTTGTCGCTGGTTTGACCAACGATACCGAACATCAGCACTACCGAACCCTCGCCAAGGAAATGTTGCAGCAACTTCCTGCGTAGCTGAATACAAAAAAGACACCCCATATACGGAGGATGACGCAGAAAACCCTCTGCGTTCAAAACGACTATGTCACAGATTCAAAATACGACCGATGCGGCCTCATTAGCAGAACAACTCCAACAACTTCTCAACCTCACAGATACAACAGAGGTCGCCTTAAAGGAGTTGCAGTCAAAGACGAACACATCCGAGCTTCCTCCCGATATCAAGGAGGCTATGGAGAAGCTCCAAAAACAATTCGCAGACCTACCACAGCTCAAAGAGCCAGGCATGTATGCGGGAAATACTGTCTTGGATCTTGAGATATTGATCAAAGCGATCGGCGATCAAGTACGACAATCGGAGACAAAAAGCGGTATTGCCTCAATCAAGGCCAATACCCAGCAAATGGAAATAAAAAATCAGGAAAAGCTCGAAAAAGTTCAAGAACAGTTGGAAAAGACCAAAAACGCCAGCATCTGGGACAAAATCGCAACGGTCTTTAAGGCTATTGCCGCTGTTGCCACCCTGATTGCCGGGGCAGTTATGATCGCAACGGGCGTTGGCTCTATCGGCGGCGCGGCCATGATTGCCGTTGGTATATCGCTCGCCGACAACCTCCTCAATACGATCGGGGAAATGACAACAGGCCATGGCTTTGGCATATCAGGTTTCATCGCATGGGGCGTTGGTGCCATATCAGGCAGCGAGGAGGCTGAATCGTGGACACGACTGGGGCTTGGACTCGCCATAGGAATCGGATGCGCTATTGTCACGTGTGGCGCAGGGGCTGCGTCGCAGGCTGACAAGATAGCCAAGATAGCCACGATCGTGCAAAAGGCTGCTGCCATAACCCAGACAACAGCCGGCGCTGCCGGCGCGGTGTCGAGCGCGGTCAGTGCGGTCTATACCTATGAGGGTTCAAAGGCTGTTGCTGAGCAGAAGCGCTTGGAAGCTATTTTGGAAAATATGAATATGATGAACGAACTGATCAACAAGCATTTGAAAGCAGTGCTTGAAGACAGCCAGAACGTTGCCAACAGCGTGAAGGAAATCATCGACAATAATGTCGAGGCGCAGACAGCGATCATCACCGGCGGTGGCGGAGCAGCTATGGCCTAAATCTGTACATCTGACACAACGAGCCAATCAACCGCATTACCTGCCAAAGGAGAAAACCATGTCCCAGGTTAACAATAATTCCCAGATCCCCCAGAATTTCCCCTTCTTCGACAACAACCCAATCGAAAACAAAAAAATTCAAGAGCAAATTAAACTTTTCTACCAGCAGGCATCCGATGTTCCGAAAGAAGGCACAAAGGGGTCAGATTCCGCAGATAAAGGTTTTACGCCGGATCTCCCGAAGACGACCAATCCGGCGTCTATTCAAGATTTGATGCTTGCCAATCTGTCGCCAGCAGCGCAGCTAGCAGCCATGTATGTCCAAGAATCTGCCAAACAAAACGAATTAAATCAAAAATTGCTGTTGGAACAATCAAAAGATGTGCAAGCCAACATGGAAAAGCAGGCGGAAAACATCGAAAAGGGTGCCATGCGCCAGATGGTGACCGCTATGGTCGGGGCTGGGGTATCGCTGGCTGGTTGTGCTATCAGTGCCGTTCAAATTGCCAAGATACCCAACAACCTCAGCTCCGAGCAATTTCAAAAGGCCATGAACGTCCCCAACTTAACTCAGAAAATAGGGCAATCGCTCGATACAACTATCTCAAGCGGTGGTGTCTATGGCAATGCCCAGACACAAAAAGACAATAAGAAATTGGATGCGACCATAGAACAACATCGAACCAATATGGAGGCTCTGCGCAACTCCATGCAGGCACAACGTGACCTGATTGGGAAATCCATCGACTTCATGAACTCCATGCAATCGAGCATGAACCAAACTCGGGCACGGATTTTAGGCTAAACAATCTGGGGGGATTGCTCTGTCCCCCCAAAACGTTCAACAAGCTGAACAGCGCGTTGCTTCCTTCTACATGGATGCGGCGGCAAGGACTGCGTACTGTAATTCGTACCATCCGATGCGGTGGGTTTACTATACCGATTACGTTAGTCGGGAATTGACGTCCCCGGAGCGTTATACCAAACGAAAGTAGCTACGGCAAAATCGGACGCGAAATCTCAATTTTTGAGAAGAACGGGAAAGGAAACATAAAGATTTACGATCTTTTGTAAGTTTTCCATAACGGTTTACAAGTAAAGGACACTTATGAAAAAAGACATACGAGAAGAAATTCTGCAGCAACTCCTCGACTCCGTCAATAAAACCGTGGAAGAGCTTGTCGGATCAATCGGCTTTACGCCTTCCCAGTATGAAGAGGTGCGCGAGGCTCTGTTGAAAGGAGTTCCCCTCTACCAGATCATGGGCATTGCGGATAGTGTGATGGATGCCCGTTACGCCGTTGCCTATCGTTGTTATACGACAGGGAACTTCGCCGATGCGGAAAAAATCTTCCAATGGCTTTGCTCCTACAATACCGGCTCTTCCACCTATTGGATGGGGCTTGGGGCTACGAGACAAGCTCTTGCCGAGTACGACGCAGCCGTCGACGCCTACCAATACGCTGCGATCAACAGTGCCTTGGAGGATCCGGCGCCGTTCTATTATTCCGCCATGTGCTTTGTGAAGCAGAAAAAAGGCGAAGAAGCCAAGGTAGCGCTTCAGACGATTCTGACCTTGGCTGATCCCAAGAATCCGGAACACATTCCCTTTATCGCCAAAGCAAAAGCCGCCCTTGAAGGGCTCAAATAAATATGCCAGCAATGCAAATGCATATACAGGCCTTAGCCCAGGCCATGGACTGGACACAACTTGCCGCGCAACATCCAGGACCATTGTGGACTGTGGCCTTAGAGAACGATCTGGATGCTGTCTTTTTTGCCTTAGACGATCGTACAGCGGTTATGCGGGGCGTTGTTTGCGATCTTCCTGCTGATCTTTCCGATCAACAAGGCCTCCTTGCCAAGGCAGCACAGCTCCAAGTTGCCTCGATACGCAATACCCCAACCATTCTTGCTTGCGAAAAAGAAGGGCAAAGCCTGGCAGATCTACCGGATACACCAATCTATCCATGCCTGATTTGCTACCGATTCTTTACGCTCAACAATCCGGTGACAGTCTTTGTGCGGGAAGTCCAAGATTGGCTCAACGATTTCGCCTGGATGAAGGACACCCTTTCCGGAACCGATACGCTGCAAAGCCCTCAAACCGCCTCGTTTTCGGATATCTTTTCTGGAATCAAGATCTGATCTCTTTCCACTTTTTACGTGCGGCTTTTCCTCAATGACTTTTGTTATTGAGCTGGGTCGCATTTTTTGATCAAGGGAGAGGCTTCTATGCTCGATATTGCAGTGAGCCAGACGATGACCCAGCCATCGTACAGAGACCTTATGGATGTTCTGGGAAAGCTGGATGCCTGGGTTGAGCAACAGCAAGAATCCCAAGCGATCCAAGCAGCACCACCACCCCAAGACCTTGTCACGGCTTTCAACAATGCCCTTGAAAAGCCCCAAGGGCAGGTTGTGGAAAATGTCCAGGCCGAACAACTCCCATCTCCTGAATCCATTCTGCAATCGCAGCAAATCCACTCTGACCCCACACAGCCTCAAACACTCACCCTTGCCCAAGAAGTCAATCTCGATCGCGGGATGGGAACGATCGATCAGGTGGGGGCTCTCAATACGAATACGGCAAACAATGTGTATCCGACCGAAAATGTGCAGGAAATTTTGCAGAACCTTCTGGACATCATCAACAAGGATGCCATGTCTATTCCTCCTGCTGACATCCTCCATGCGCAGCGACTGGTTGGTCTTTTGCGCGTGCATGCCGAATCGGGGAAAAAGGTTTCCGAAGGGGTCAGTGATACCCTTGAACAGGTTCTGGAAAGTCAATAAGCGTTGGGTGCAATCGCTGGCACGTTTTTTCCCAAGCACAACAAACCATCTGCCTGCATCTTTTTTGGGGGTTGGCCATGGCTTCTACAATCAATACGGATATCCATCTTCTTGATCCGAATCTGGGGATATCGAGCGTCCAAGATGCGCAAGAAATGCCCCATATGCCGGAAGCCCAGTTGCTTCCATCGACAAACCTACGCGAAGCCGGTTTGGAAGAACTCTACAGTGCAAAGACAACCGACAAGATGCTCGAACAGGCGCTCTGCCCCTCTGTAGGCGATGGCACCATCCTGCAGCCGGCTGTCTTCAGCACTGCCTTGCGAGAGAGCCTGGATGTGTTGAAAAATGTGAACCACACGGATGTCAAATCCTTTGTCAGCGGGGAATTGTCACCGCTCATCGAAAACGAATCCCTGTTACAGGCCTATTCCGGTCTTCTCATCGGTGGCTAAGCCGCTCTTCCCCCACATTGTCTCAACCAAAAGACATCCCTATGCCGCAAATACCCATCCTCGCTCAATCATGCCCTGACACGGTGATTGCCCAAAACGACGATCTTCCCCCTGCTGCCCAGCAAAAAAGCACGATCGTCCCCCAACGGGTCAACACGGCTTTTCAACACCAGCTCGACGTTTCCAAGCCGCTTTCTTCCTATTCGGCCACGCCAAGCCCAACGCCCCCAGAGAGCCGTCTTGCCCATATACCCAGCAAGACACAGACAAAGAGCGATATCGTCAAGACCTTCATCCACACGCCCAACACCCTTCCGGATCCCTGGAAAGGTGTTCTCCATAACGTGCAGGAAACATTGGCGAAAAACTTTGGCGCAAAGGCCTTCCAAAGCATGGACGATCGGATGCGTGTGGGGAAGATGCTTTCGCAACAAAAGGGAGCACTCACACCAGCCCAGCTTAAAAAGCTGCTCACAAACGCTGGCAAAACAACGTGCGCAGTACAGGCCTTTGCGCGTCTTTGCGAAAACCACGGCCTGCATCTGCCAGAGCAGACGCTGCGCGATATCATGAGAGCCCACGATCTTCCTGAGCAAATCCAAGCGTGCGCCACAAAGAAGGATCTCGATGCCCTTGTGGAAAAACACAAAGCATCGATTGTGGCCGATGCCACCTCTCTTGCAACGATCGAAAACGAAAAAAGCCATTGCGTGGATACGGCAAACGCCATGCTCGCCAATGTCACCCATCTTCCGCAAACACTGATTGCGCAGACTGTCCAGTGGGGGGATTTGGCATCGCAGGCAAGCATGTTGGCTGCTTCGATGGCCAAAAACCCGCTCCCAACGCCAAGCGAAATCAAGTCGCAGTTCCACGATCTGGCTCAACAATCTCTCTTGACTCGTTCTGCTGTGCTCGATGCTGTTGACACCTTGGATCTCTCGCCTCAATGCAAAGAAGCATGGAAAGAAGCCTTTCTCACAAACGGCCTTCCTGCGGGTCTATCCCTTGATACGCTCGAATCCCTTGTAGCGCTTGCGAAAAAGCACGATGTGCCAACAGAAGCTCCCACATCGCAAAACCTTGATCGCCTTGCCCAGGATCTCAATGCAGCGATCGCTTTGCGTTTTGGCGAACACAACAAGGCCTTTTTGCTCAATCTGGCCTGCCAAGTCGTGCTCGACGCCCATCCCTCCTTTGCCAAAGCGATCCAGGAGCGCACGGATCTCACCGGCGTCATGGAAGCCTTTATCGCGCCAGACACCCATCCATGCCACCCGCTTCTGGCAAACGCGCTTCCGCAGAAGATGGCCAATACCCGCATGGTGCTTTCGCTCTTTGCCAAAGACTTGGGGCACCCCATGCCCTTAGGGACAGCCAAGGCACTGTGTCTGCCTGTGCTCACCGTGAACGCCGCCTTCGGAACAAACTTTTCCACCTCCATTGCCGACATCCTTGCCCTCTCAAAGGACGGCCTCACACTCCAGGATGCGCTCCGGGATCAGATTCACCAGGCCACAACGCCTGTCGGGGACGACGAGCTTGCAGCCATGGTGAAAGACTTCCTCACCCCGCTTGCGCAAAAAGAGGCTCTGGCACATATTCTCCACGATGTTGATCCAACATCCCCCCCCAAGGAACGCTCTCTTGCTGTTGACATCCTCGCCAAAAACACCCCTCTTGCCTCGGCCAAAAACCGGGAGGACATCCTTGCAGCCTTTGATGCGAAAAAGGCGCAAGAAGTTCTGACAGGCCTTCAAGAGTGCAACCGTGTGTGGGAGAATGCCTTGCCGTCCTTGGCCACGGATTTTGCGTCCCGCTACCATATACCGGCACAGCTTTTCACCGATCACGCGAAAGGGGCGACCGTTCTCTCCGACCGCTTTGCCGAAGAGTACCAGAACAAACAAACACCCCCTTCTCGGGAGTGGTACGCAAAGACCTTGGACGCTTTTGTGCAGGAAAAAAAGGCCTGCCTTGCTCAGCTCCGCGATGGAGAGAACAACGACCAAAGAGCGCAGATGATTGCGCGTATTCTGGCGGATACAACCATCACTCCCACGGATCTCCACAACGCCTTTGCTCTCGCTGATCACATCGCAGAAAACCTCGACACAAGCGCGCTTGGCGAGGCTCTGGCATCTCCTCTTTCTGACCATGCCCTGGTGCAGGCTTTGACATCGTTTGGTGCATCGATCCGGATGATCCTCCCGCACGATCAGACCCAACAGGTGGTGAAAGAGCGCCTCTTCTCAAACATCCTTTCCCAAAATCGGGAGACTCTTTTCACCCCTATGGCCACCTTGCCCCCAACAAGCCTCAAAAATCTCAAGACCTTGATACAGCATATGCCCGATTCCGCCGATGCCTCGCTCGGTCTTGAGCTGCTCAGCCAGGCACGAGGCATGGCAGCGAGACCCTGGCTACCTGAGAACATGACACAGGCCATTGCGCGTGGGACGGCCAGTCTTTCGGAAGAAAACCATCTCCAAAACGCCTTGACCGTTGGAAAAGAGCTCTTTGAGCGCTACGCGCCCTTTGTGCCGGAAGAAAAATATTCTTCGTTGCGCCACACAATCGGCAGTCTCAATGCGACAAAAGACAATCTGCTGTGGGCAGAAAACCAGATTGCCCAAAAAGCGCACGAACTTGCTGGTGATTTTAGCTGATGAAAGGATTTTTATGACCATTCTTCAACGTTTTGTTCTTCTGTGCCTTTGTCTTCTTCTTGCCTGTTGTGCAAAACCGGTTGAGACCCCTATGGTCTCTCTTGATCCCAAGGAGATTGCCAAACTCGATGTTGCCAAAACCACTGACCAGCTGGTTGTGGTTGGCGCAAAGGGTGGATCGAAGGCTGTTGTCTTTTTCTTTGAAAAGGAAGGAGACACGTGGAAAAAGGTCTTCCAAACCGATGGCTTCGTCGGCAAAAATGGTATTGGAAAGACCATGGAAGGGGATGGCAAAACCCCAACAGGTGTCTTTTCCTTCACCAAGGCCTTTGGTATTGCTAAGAACCCCGGAAGCATCATGCCCTATACCCAGGTGAATTCCTCCCACTATTGGGTTAGCGATGTAAATTCCAAGTACTACAATCAATTTGTCAGTATCAAGGATACCGGCTCCACCTTCTCCACCGAGAAGAGCGAACACCTCATTGACTATAAAGCCTATCAGTACTGCCTCAACATCGGCTACAACAGCGAAAATAAACCGAACCTGGGCTCTGCCATCTTTCTCCACTGCTTTTCCGACAAGCCCTATACCCTGGGCTGTGTCACTGTCGATCAATCGATCATGGAACTTTTGCTGCGCCGTTGTAAGGTCGGCTCTAAAATCTACATAGATACCTTTGACTCTATCAAGTCTGCCTGCGCAAACGCCCTCTAACGTGCTGCCATGGCCGACGAAAAAACAGAACAACCTACAGCAAAACGTCTCAGGGATGCTCGCCAGAAGGGGCAAGTCGCTAAAAGCCAAGATGTGCCCTCGGCGCTTTCCGTGCTCGCTGTTGCCCTCTATTTTCTTGCAATGGGCTCGAGCATCCTTGAGATCCTGCTTGCCTTAACTGAAGCCACCATACAAAAAATGACACTGCCCTTTGACGAGGCCATTGTCGAGATAGGCGCCATGTTGTGGCAAGGCTCGCTCAGGGTCTTTCTGCCCCTCTTCGCCGTTGTCATGGGCGTTGTCTTACTCTCCAATCTCGCCCAGGTCGGCGTGCTTTTTTCCTTTGAAGCGGCAAAACCCAATCTCGGAAACCTCAGCCCGTCCAAATGGTTTAAAAAAGTCTTTTCCCTCAAAAACGGCTTTGAACTTTTCAAAAATCTTCTTAAGGTCACAGTTCTCTCTGTTGCCGTCTATATTATTTTTAAAGACTACATTCCTACCTTATTTCGAATTCCCAAAAGTTCAATCAATTCCATGTGGGTAGTCCTTGGCGATGCCTCATTGAGCTTAATTCTCACTTCTGCCTGCATGTTTTGTGTCTTGGCTGCCCTTGATTTCTTCTTTCAAAAATGGCAGTTTATGAAGCAAAACATGATGTCCAAGGATGAAATCAAACGGGAATACAAGGAGAGCGAAGGCGACCCGATGATCAAGGGAAAACGCAAACAGCTGCATCGGGAGCTTTTGAGTGAAAATAAGGCAAACAAGGTGCGAAAGGCAAAGGTGCTTATTGTGAATCCGACCCATATTGCTGTTGCCCTGGATTACGACAAAGAAAAGACCCCGCTCCCTGTCATACTGGCTAAGGGAGAAGGGTATCTGGCCAATCGGATGATAGCTATAGCCAAGGAAGAGGGGATTCCTATTATGCGCAACGTGCCTCTGGCTCGATCCCTCTATACAGACGGCGCGGAAGACAACTATATCCCCAAAGAGCTGATAGAGCCTGTTGCCGAGGTTTTGCGCTGGGCGCGTGACCTCACCCCCTAAAAAGGAAGCGGTCGTCAGCTTGCAGGCCAAAACTTGCTGTTCCAAAAAACCTACGCCTAAAAGGGCTCCCCTTTTAGGCGTAGGTTTTTTTCTTCTTGCACCAATTCGCTGAGATCGTACAAGACTAATGGTAACTCAACAAAAGACCCTGGCTTATTTTCAACCACCCATCCAAGGTGACAAAGAGCAAGAGTTTGAAGGGGAGCGAGATGGTCATAGGGGAAACCATCATCATGCCCATGGCGAGCAAGATATTGGAGATGATCAAGTCAATAGCCACAAAGGGCAAATACAAGAGAAAGCCCATCTGAAACGCACGCGTCAGTTCCGTTATGGTAAAGGCCGGTACGAGAATGAGCAGATTTTCCTTGGTGATGGTTTCACGCATGTTTTCTGGCCACATCCGTTTTGCCGTGCCCAAAAAAGCGTTGAAAATAACAGGCGATGTATTGTCTTGGAGAAATTTTCGAAGCGGCGGCGAACACCGTTCTGCCGCGCCAAGGATTTCCTGGGGGGTTGGATGCGACCAGATCCCCAATTCCCTCTGCAACAAGTCCTTTGTCGCGTACATGGTCGGTGCCATGATAAAGATTGTCAAAATGATCGCCAGCCCGTTCATCACCATAGCCGGCGGAACCTGCTGAACACCGAGCGCATTACGGATCAAGCTCGTCACAACCACGATCTTCACATAGGAGGTGACAAGCATAAGAACAAAAGGAGCCAGCCCAAGAAGAGCCAGCCCGACAATGAGATACAGCGGGTTAACCCCAGAGATCCCCATGACGTTCACCTTCAGGAATGATTGCCACTATCGTTTTTCACGCGAACAACTTGAACGCCGATCGTCCCACCCACATCGACCAGCCGACCTTGGGCTATGCATTTGCCTGCACACACAACATCTATCGGCAGATCCTGGATCGAATTGGCCAAAGAAAAGGTCATGCCCGGAGCGATGTTGGCGCAATCGACAACAGGCATATGCAGGGTTGGCAAGGTAAAGCAGACATCCAATTCCAATGTTTCGAGATCCTCTGTGGTCACAAGAGACTCTTGTTCGGACATACTCCCCCCTCCAAACAAAGCGTGAAAATCGTGCAGAGCTCGACCAGTGACAGTCAGTGTCTGCTCAGCTGTCTCAGTCGTTAACAGGCAGTCTTTGTGCACAAAGAGCAAGGGACTCTCAAAGACCTGTGTCGGCAAAATCACATCCCCATCGCCAAGCGAGGACACTTCCGCACACGACATGCGCATCACCGCGATGATGGGCACAAGGGTACAGGATGCATGGACGACTGAAGACAAAAGGTTGCGTTTGGGCAAGGCTTCAATCGTCTCAACCAAGGGAAGCAAGGTCGCATGATCCTGCCATCCAAGAACAACGGTGGTTGTAAAGGGATAGTCCCCCTCACCGGTGAGCTGGAAGGTGATGGATTCGGCGAACATCGGGCGCACACTTTCTCTGGGCTTGCCGACAAAAAAGCCCGGAATGTTCGAGTGAATCGAAAGAAGGTCTTTGACAGGCAAAAAAAGCCGCTCAATCACTGCCCGAAGCAAGGGATTTGGCAAATTGGCAAAGGTCTGTGAGGGATTGGCTGCAAGCCATTGAGCGAATTCAGGTCGCAAGGCCAAAAAATCGAGATTGGAAAAAAGCACCCGCCACAAGCCGTTGATATTGAAAAAGAGCGTCCAGGCAGGATCCGCGATGGGTTCAGCATCCAAGACCATATCCAGATGCAAGGATCCATCGACACCAGCGCCGAGATCGAGGGGAAGATCCACAGGCAAAAGACGTGAGATAAGCGCGTTTTGAAAACGCACAATATCGGGTTTCAAAGCAAGGGGCGTGAGACAATCACTCATGATATGCTTCCGTCTTCATCTTGAACCTCACACTCGCTCTCATCGTTCTCACGGGCAGGACCTCGCGACTCTTCCATTTCCAAATCACTCAGCCGTTCAGCTTCCTTGCGCTGTTCCGTCTGCCAAATTTCTCGGTGTTCTTCCAATTTCAGCGTTGCCTTGCGGGCAAGAATACTCGCTTGCCTGGCCTTGGCCAAATTGTCTTCTTCCTTGGCCACCAGGGATTCTTTTTGATCAACATCGTCTTGCCGCGTTATTTCGCCTTCCGCAAGCAAGGCTAAGCCCTCACGAAACGTCGCGAGAGCATCGGCATCCATTGCCTTGCCCAAAATGGCCGCAAAACGTCGATCTTCTTCCTCCGGTCTCCAGGCCTGATAGCGGGTCAATTCCTGCTGCGAGGCATCCCGGGCTTTTTTCGCCAGAGCAAGCTGCTCTTCACAATCTCTGATCTTGCGCTTGCACGCATCCTCGTGGAGTCTGCGGACACGCAGCATGGGATCCAAGGGATAGCCGCCCACTAGCCAACAACCTTCATGAGCGCAGCCACGGTCTCATCGAACGTGCTCTTCTCATCCTGCTTTTGACACAAAAAGGCGTTGACCGCGCTCATCCGAGCTAAGGCATTATCGGCCTCGGCATCAGCCCCTTTCTTGTATTCACCGATCTGCACCAAGAGCTCGATTTCCGCAAATTTTGCCAAAATGGCGCGGAGTTTTTGCGCTGCCTGCTTGTGTTCCTTGGTCACAATCGCGTTCATCACACGGCTCACACTCGCCTGGATGTCGATGGCCGGATAGTGGTTGGCAGCAGCGAGTTTTCTGGACAAAACAATATGGCCGTCCAAGATCGATCGGGTTTCGTCGGCCACGGGTTCTGTCATATCGTCGCCTTCCACAAGCACGGTATAGAGCGCTGTGATAGAGCCTTTGTCTGAATTCCCGGCGCGTTCCAAGAGTTTGGGCAGCTCAGAAAAAACCGAGGGCGGGAAACCACGCCGTGTCGGCGGCTCCCCTGCTGCCAAGCCGATTTCACGCTGGGCTCTGGCAAAACGGGTGACTGAATCCATCATCAGCAAAACACTCTTGCCCTGATCCCGAAAATATTCAGCAATAGCGGTTGCGGTATAGGCTGCTTTTAAGCGTTCCATACTCGAGCGATCCGAGGTGGAAACCACAAGCACGGCCTTGGTCAAGCCATCAGGACCGATATCGTGCTCAATGAATTCCCGCACCTCTCTGCCTCGCTCGCCAATGAGCGCCAAGACACAGACTTCGGCGGAACAGCCTTTTAAGATGCTCGAGAGCAAGGTACTCTTACCACCACCCGCTGCAGCGAACACGCCCATACGCTGGCCTTCGCCGCAGGTCAAAATCCCATCCAAAGCGCGAAGCCCAAGGGTGATCGGATGATCGATGATGCGCCGCGTCATGGGATTGGGCGCTTCGGCAAAAATGGGATAGCGGTTGCGGGCTTTTATTTCAGGCCCGCCGTCGATGGGAATACCAAGACCATCGACCACGCGTCCCAAGAGTTCTTCACCAACAGGCACGGATAAGATTTCTCCGGTGGGGATCACTTCCGTTGCCGGCGATATGCCCTGCATACTGCCAAGGGGGGACAAGAGCGCAATATTTTTGACAAAACCAACCACTTCAGCTTTGAGCTGCCAATGTTCCCAGGGATTGCGCAAAATACACAATTCCCCCATGCACACCCCTGGAACAACGGCTCTGATAATGGTGCCCACCACCTGCTCAACACGGCCACGCACTTCGACCGCGTTGACGTTGCGTATGGTCTCCTCCAAAAGATTGCCGATATACTCAAAAGCCATGCATCCTATCCTATAATCGCAATCATGCTATAGTAATCTATCTATTTAATACTATTAGCACAGTTTTGCGCAGACTGCAAACACCTCACCTATGCAAAGAAATCCGCACACTGCGGCGAAACTTCGCGAACAAGGCATTTTTTGATCAAGCCCCACAGAAGACGCCAGGAGGGGATCGTGAGTCGTTCAACAGGCTCCATCGATTCCCCGGCTTCTTCCCAAAGCCAGTCACAAAAGCGATCTTTCACCTCGCGCGGCCACTCCTGCGCACACAATGCCAAAGCAAGCCAGCCATGGCGCACACAGCGACGCGCTATGGGAAGATCGCATTCCCGGTCTCGAAAGAGCGCCCCAACAGAGCCCGCAAGATACTGGCCTCGCTGCAAAGCGTAGGTAAAGCGTTCTTTCCCAAGCACCTCGATAGCCTGGCTGCGCTCCTCTCTTGTCACAAGAAGGGCAAGTTCGCCTGCATGCACCGTCACCCCAAGCACTGCGGCCAAATCCCGCAAAAGGGCGGAATCGAGCAAGGCGAGCTTCCGAGATTCCTCTTGAAAATTCCAAAATAAGCCCTGAATCGCATCGACCCCTTCCCGCATACTATCCGGTCGACCACAAAGCCATGGCACAAGCTGGGCACATTGCTCTTCGGTAAAAAGCGTCTGCGCGTGCGCGAGAATCTCGCTTTCGCGGCACAAAGCGGCGTTGTAGGCCATGATCTTGGCAAAAAGCGCAGGGGTATTCTCGATCAGGGAGGCAAAAAACGGGGTATCTTCGCCAGAGGCCATACTCACCCTTTCTGTTCTTCTTCAGCGGCTTCTGCTTTCTTTTTTTGCCTGCGCTGCCACAGATACTGTCCACCCATGGCAATGGTTGTAAACACAAGCGCCAAGGCAACGGTCTGCAAAAGGAGCGGCAAAGAAAGACGCTCTCCCAAAAGCGAAGGAGGCGGCGGTGGCGCTTGGGGGATGGTCACCGATTCACGCACCGGCACAAGCATGACAGACACATGGTCGTAGGAAAGCGCTGGCACAGCGCCGGCCGTTGCCTTGCGTATGTCTGTCACCAAGGTCGTCACAATGGATTCTGGGGTATGCCGAAGAAAAACGGTGGCAGAGGGTGGTATTTTCACATTGTTCACAGCATCGTTGATGCCCAGAACCACATGCACACGAGATGTCAGCACGCCGTCGATACGGGAAAAGGTGTTGGACAACTCCTGCGATAGCGCCCATGTCAGCTTCGCCTGCTCTTCCGAGGCTGAGCTGATCATGCCCCCTCCGCCAAAAACAGTGCCTAACGATGCAAACGAATTCCTGGGCAGCCCGTGCTGCGCAAGAATTTGCAACGCCATAACAACCTGCTGCTCTTCAACGGCTATAGCGTAGCCGGCTTTTCCCGCGGCGATTTTCTCAGCTTGAATGCCGCGCTTCATAAGAAGGGCGAGCATGATATTGGCCTGCTCTTCGTCAAGACCTGTATAGAGCTGTGTTTGACAGCCGACAAGCAAGAGAAGCAGGGGCAATAGCAAAACGAAAAGGCGCGTTTTCATAGAACTTTCCCCCTGCCTATCAAGGCTCAGCGGAACAAGAAGTAAAACACCAAAAACCTCATGCGAGGTCTACATCGCCCGAACAAGCTCTTCAGCTAATGACTTCTGCGGAACGCCATCAGGGATCGCGGCAAAAGCGGTCGCAGCCTCGTCGTTTCGTTTTGCCAAAAGCAATGTCAGACCTTGCATCAGTCTGGCATCGGCGTCCGTTGGCGAATGGGCAATGATGGGATCCAAAATATCGAGTGCCATGTTGAATTCATCGACAACTAAATGCGAATAGGCGAGCGTTATTTTCGCGGGAATAAAATCCGGTTTTATCGCAAGCACGCCATCAATAATCGTCCGTGCTTCACCGGGATATCCCCTGTGGCAAGCCATATTCGCGATATCCAACAGCAATGACACATCATCTTCCTGAATAAATGTTTTCATACCCATACATCACCCCTTTAGTTCGTGCGTAACTGGAGAAGGACACTTTCTGCCGCCTCCACAGCCGCAAGGAGACGTTTGGCCACAGAAAAATCATCTGGATCAAGTCCTTTATCCATACAACGTCGAAGATTTGTTCGCATATCCACAAGTCGCTCTTGTAATTTCTTCAAGCCTTGTCCGGATAAATCGTCTTCCAACAAATCGAAGGCCGAAATTGGCGTTTCACTCATGAGAACCTCTCAATCTATAGGTCAAAACAGTATTCCCCTTTCGCAGGAGAAGGGCGTCGGTAGAAATCCCCTCGAGGATATACCCGCTTGGCAGTGTCGACCCCAGAAAGAAACGACGTCCATCTTGGGTCGTCACAAAATTCAATGGTGCGCGAAAAACGCCTGTCACAGTCATCCCCTCAAGCGGCTGCTCCACCAAGGCTTTTCCTCCCCCTTTCTCAGAAACCGCCAGCTTCTCGTCTTTCATGGGCAAGGAAAGCGCTTTGCCCCTGTTCGGGACAGCGACATTCTTCCCATCGAGCGCTCTCTGCAGCACATCCTGATCCGCATTCTGATCCCGCCTCGACCAGCGGAACAAATCCCCTTGCTTCAAATTCTTGGTGTAGCTGACAAGACCCGATACACGCGATGTTCCCTGGGAGGAACCAATCTTGGCTGTTCGAAGGATGGAGGAGATTTTGGCAACCGTTCTTGAGGCTGACGCGCTTTTTGGCGCTTTAGTACCATGTCTCAGGAAATTGCCTTCGCCAAAAAGCGGCACGCCAAAACGCTGGCTGAGCGAAGTAGACACCCGAAGCAGACGGGCGTTTTGATCCTGCGCCACATTGCCGGTCAGGACAATGCGATTTGGCAAATAGACAGGAGATACGTCGTCGCTCAAGCCTTCTTCCTGCAAAACACGCAGAACCTCGGAGGCGACATCGTCTTGGCTTATGATTCTGCGCACAATCTCCACGGGGAGGGGCACTTCCTTGGCAAGACCCGCAAAGGCGTCTGCCTCCACCAAGCGATCCCGCATAAAGCAGGTAACTGTGAGTACCGGAAGGGATTGAGGCCGCGTCATCCTGACAATCGGATAAAAGCCGCGCACTTCGAGCGCATTGCGTACAGCCCGGACAGCATCGTCCTCAACACTCACATCGAGAAAGACCGGAAACGATAACTCCTGCACCAAGGTCTGCACCCGTTCGAGATCCTGGGGATCCTCCAGGCTCCCGCTGACAACCACACCCGGCCATTTGGACTGGATGGCAAAGCCCGTAAAGCCTTCTTTCGCCAAAACATCCTGCACAAGCGCAGGATACTCATCAAACGAGGGTCCTGTTGTGACAAACACAGACAGTCCCCCCAAAAGCAAGGCCAAGACAAGCAAAAGAAGCGGACGCCGATATTTTTTCAAAACGCTCTCAGGAGCTTTTTCCTTTGATTCTTCCTCCATACGAAGAGGCTCTTGTTCAGGCAATTCCTCTTCTTGGACTGGCTTGGACGCATCCGCTCCCCCAGCTTCCCCAGCTTCTTCAGTCTCCTGAGATTGTTCTGCGCTCTCTGGCTCCTCTGGCGTGGGTTCGCTTGC
This sequence comes from Desulfovibrio sp., assembly GCA_017450275.1. Lineage (GTDB taxonomy): Bacteria > Desulfobacterota > Desulfovibrionia > Desulfovibrionales > Desulfovibrionaceae > Desulfovibrio. The sequence continues at coordinate 46,594 of JAFSVD010000055.1, forward strand.
CGGTACATCCTCGTCTTTGTCTTTTTGTTCGGCGTAAAAGGCCTTTGGGACAATCGGCTCCTGCTCAACCCCTGGAAGATTCCAGGCAAGACAGGTGTCCCCCAGATACCAGGCCTCTCCCACAGGAACAGAAGTCTCTTCCGAGACAACGCTGCCCGCAACTAAAACAGCGCCATCCAGGGGCAACACAGAGACAGAAGGACTTTCCCCTTCCCCAACAGTCAGTTTGGCATGATGGGGAGCAAGTCCCTGCAGGATGAGATCACACGCATCGTCTGCGCCTATCTCCCACTCACCTGGCTGCAGCGAAAGACAGGCGCCCAAATGCACACCGGAAAAGACCCGAAGGACAATCGCGCCGGGGATCATGGATGTTCCCCAACCGATTTCAACGGCGTTGCTGGTTCACCCATGGGTACCGGATGCTCAGGCTTTCCCTTGTCTGCCGGATAATCGGGGGTAGAGGCATAGTCGAGTCTGCGGCGTGTGCAGCCACCAACCGGCTGTGCCTTGGGCACCCGTTCTTCAAAGGTCGCTGCGTCAGGCGCTTGGCTAAACCGGGGATCGTCCACGCGCTTTGGCACCAAGGGCAAATCGTCGATGTCGAGAATTCTGGGGGTAATCAAGATAAGACGCTCCATCCGAACGTGTTCCTTGCTCTTTGTTTGAAAAAGCCGCCCGATCAAGGGGATGTTTTTCACCCCAGGAATGCCTGAGGAGGTGTCGGATTGCGTCTCATGGTAGTAGCCAGCGATCAAGAGGCTCTGGCCTTCATTGACAATAGCCTGGGTATTGATCTTTGTCTGACGCAAAGGCTGGGGATTGGTGCCGCTCACCGTAAAGGTCTGGGTTCCGCTGTCTTGATTGTCCTCTACAGTCACAATGAGCTTGATGGCATCGGGCAAAAGCGTTGCATCAGGCAGACGCCTGCCAGGAATAATGTGCGGGGTGACCTTGAGCACGGTCCCTGTCTCAACCCGGTACAAATCCGAGGCTTGGTAGCCAGAAATCGGGATATAGTAGGTACTGGTGTTTTCGAGCGTTGCCATCACATTGTCGGTTGTCAACACAGACGGTTTACCCAGCATGCGCGCAACACCATCTTTTTCCAAGGCGTTCACACGGGTTAAAAAGAAATCCGTCCCCCGCGTATAGAGTGTTGAAAACGAAAGCCCTGAATCTGAGGCCGCCCCCACAGACGGCAAAGTTCCTTGCACAGCACTGGCTCCTCCAGCGCCGCCGAGACGCCAGCCATTGCCGAGCTCCGCTGCCCCTTGGAAGTTGATCCCCAACTCGCGTTGGAAATTGCTGTCGATATCCACAATGGCTGCATGGATTTCAACCAGACGCAGGGGTTTATCAAGATCGGCGATCACGCGGGCGTAATAGTCCATGCGGTATTCGGCATCCGTCACCACCACGGCGTTCATACGCGGGTCAGCAACGATATTGACCGGTCCCTGCTCACTCTTTCCCCTCTTGCCTTCGCCTTTTTCCGGCTTTGCGCCCAAGCCATGGCCTAACAAGCCCTGCTGCACCGAAGGCGAGGTTGTCACAACACTTTGCCCGGTTCCTCCCGAGACAATGCCCCGCAAAATCGTGGCAATGCCAGGGATGGTCACCTGGGTATTGGAACTGCTGTTCACTTGCTTATCCTCAGCCCAGGCGTGCTTCAAGGGAAAAACGCGCATCGTTACCCTATTGCTCTGCGCCTGCTCAAAGGAAAGCATGGCCTGCCTGAGCTGGTCGATGTAATAGCCAGGCCCTGTCACAAACAGGACTTGATTGCCCTGCAAGAGTTTATGCGAGAGATTCGGCGATAAAATGCCCGCCTCGCGAAACAGGGAGTACAGGGTTTTCGCATTCACAACCGAAGGCGTTAAAAAGGCCTGTTGCAATTCAGACTGGGAAAAGAAATTGATCGTATGGTTCTGGTAATACCACTGCACCTGATAGGCTGCCTGCATGCTCTGCAAAAAAGCGTAGGGGTCGATCATCTCAAACGAACCATTGATCGTCCCATTCAATTGCGGGCTCACAACCGCCCGATACCCTTGGATTCGAGCAAATTCAACCAAAACAGTGGCAATTTGTTCATTGTTCGCAACGTGGGTAAAGGGCACGGTAAAAAGACGCGTAGGTGCCGCCTTTTTGGGGGCTTTTTTCGCCTCTGCGGGCGCCTGCATGGCCACAAGGACAAAAACAACAAGCAGCGTGATCAAAAAGGAGCCGATCGACCGTATCACAATGAACACCCTCAGCAAGCAAAAAGAACAAACAGGAAGAAGAACATCGACGCAATCACCGTAAATTGATCGCGGAGTTCATTACGATCATGCTGCTCCAATGAGAACACGTCTCTGACTTGAGTGGAACACATCTTGGAGCTTGGGAAGCTGCACCGATGCGAGATGCTTTGGACTCCATGCCGCATACGTTTGAATTCTCAATGCCGATACCATCTCGTACTGCGTTTTCTCGGTTCGTGTGTAAAAATACGATTTCTCAAGAACGTTCTGCGTAAAAGATACATATGAACCTAAAGAAGTCAGTACGGATACGCGCAATGCGTGCAGCTTGGCACGATTTTTTGAGCCTTTTTCCTTGCGGGACAGGGAGCGAGAAAGACGGCGTATGCTTACGAGCCTTCTTGTGCGAGCTGGCTCAACCTTTTCCCCGATGCTGACACAAGAGCGATCAGCCTCGCGTCGTTGCCGACATGATCTTCCCGCTCAAACACAAGTTCTCAGTCATAAAAGATGGGGAATGCGAATTTCCCCATCTCGTACCCGTTTGATGGCATTCAGTTGAGTTCAATTTTGTGTGCAATTTAGCAGAGGTAAATGCTCCCTCTATTGTATAGCACTGGATAAATCCATATGGCGACAAGAAACTTAAAATACTTTCATGAGTTATGCTGCAAACTCTCATTGTAGGAAAGATGTGTTCTCATTCCAATTGGGGCAAACCCCTTCTTACGATGTCCGCGCAATGTGCTCGTCTCATCAGCATAGACGAGAATACGCCCCTCAGCGAGGGCTCTCCGGCAAATATCCTTGTGGCGCCGC